>CAZUAH010000918.1:0-4065 GCA_964617665.1 uncultured Pirellulaceae bacterium | reverse complement strand
AACAAAACTTAATGAGGTATAAACCAAAAATGGAAGAAAAAATAATTGAAGAAATGAAATCAACAACAATGTATGAAAAGCCGAAAATCGCAGAGGGATTTTATCCTTGTGAATGTATTAATATAAAACGTGTTTCCGATGGGGAACATGGAAGTAGGATAGCGATCATCTGTAAAATTGAAGATGTTGAACTTGCAAATGTTAAATATTTAAAACTAACTACTAATTCAACATTAACGAAAGTTTTAGAATCTTTCGGAATACCTTTTGAAGATAAAAAGAAGTTTGATTTTTCTGAATTAATTGGGAAGAAAGCGGTTGCAGTAGTTGAAGATTACGATTACTTTGTGGATGGTGAAAGTAAACAAGCGAGTACCATTACAAAATTTAAACCGCTGGATAAAACTGAAGTCGAGGAAGTTAAATGATGACTTGGACTTGGGATGACATCCCCCCGAAGAAACATCGCTACGACTATTTCAAAGAAAATAAAGAAAAAGTAAAATCGGCAGAAGCGGAAGAAGAATAGACGAGGGGGTGTATCTCTTTCGTTTTCTGTCGTTACATATTAACGAGGTAAATAAATAAAATGGAATTAACAAATGAAGAAAAGTACCACGTACTTGACGCACTGAACAAAGATGAAGACGTGCAGTTAGCAGTGAGAATGGGTAACGGTATTAAGAAGATAGAACTAGCTGAAAAGTTAGAAAAATCACTAGAAGAAAAAGGTGATAAGTAAGATGGTAGGATTTATTACCGTTATCTTACCTATTCTCTTTTTGGTATTGATGGGGGGTGTAGTAACTTTTGTAAGTATTTGGTCTAGGTCTTATCGTGTAAGGGTAAGAGATACACACCTTCATAAAGGTTATGTAAATGACTTCTGGGTATTACCGAAGAAAGATAAGGAAACAGGAGTTATCTGGTGGGAAAGTGTATTTTGGCAAAAGAATATACGATTACCGCAACCACCTGAATCTTGTATTGATATAGGGATTAAAGGTAGAAAATATGTAGAAGTCTGGCGGTTAAGTGAAGATGAATATGTATTTGCTAAAGATAAAGGGATTAATTCTGAAACAATTTTAGAAGAAGATGGAAAAAAGTTAGGAACTTTATTCAAAGCTTTTTCTGTTGTTCAACGTCAAGTGGTAGTTGATCAGTTTGTGAAAGCTGAAGCTGAACGTAACCATTCATGGCTAAAAGAAAACGGAATGAACTTGGCGTTTGGTGGGTTCATGACAATTATTATCGTGATGGGTTTGATTTACTGGGGTGACATCGGTCAAGCGATGATCGAGCAACAAAAAGCTAGTAGCGGTTTTCTTTCCGAAGCTAATAAAATTGTACAAGATATGAAAGGAGTTAGTACGGTAACTTCCGCTACTGGTGGTGGAGTAGTAACCAATTCAAATCAACCGCCACGACCACCAGATACATAGAGGTAAACTAAAATGGCTATTGAAGAAAAATGTACGGTTTGTGGATGTGAATTAATATCTGCTGAACCAGTATGTAAAGAATGTTTTGAAAATATTAAGAGGGAATAAAAATGAAGTGGGGCGAAGAACAATTTGACCAAACAGAATTTAATTCAAATTTAGCAACATTGATGAGAATCGATGACGCTTTAAAGTTCGCAGGTAAATGTTCTATTAATGATGATTACCAAAATTGGTTTAAAGCGTTGGCAATATTGAGAAGGGAAGCTATAGTTAAAATGAAACCAGAAGAAGTTGAACAATGTACAGAGATGTTTCTTAAACTTGAATCTGATGTTGGTGTTGTAAGCAGAAGTAAAAATGTTAATTCGTTCAATACTAAAATAGACAATAAACTTGATGAGTTCGAGATATTTATTAGAACATTCATGAACCGTAAAGGGATGTTACTGCGTGACGCTCAAGATATGAGGGGGTTATAAAGTGCCAGTTGTGACAGATAAAAAGTATTACCTTGACGAGAACTTGAAAGCAGTGATGGACTTGTGTATAACTAGACAGAAGAAACACTTTGATCATCTCTGGGTAGTTGATGGTAACGAGGGGTATGGTAAAAGTACGATGGTACTTGCACCAGCTTATTATCTAGCATATAAAACTGGTGCAACCTTCAACGTGAAAGAGAATATCTTTTTTGATTTAGATAGTATGCTGGAACGTGCATCGAAAACTGAACGACAAGTTTTAGTTTGGGATGAAGCGGCTATTGGTGGAATGGGTATGCAGTGGCAGAGTAAAACTCAACAGAAACTTATTCAGATGTTAATGGTTGCTCGGAAGAAAGGACACTTTTGGTTCTTTGTTATTCCGAAGTTCTTTAAATTGAATGAATACATTGTGGTTGATCGTGCAATAGGTTTAATTCATGTGTACTCCCATGATGATATGACTAGGGGAAGGTTTGTTTATTTCGATAGGAAGAAGAAAAATAGTTTGTATTATGAATATCAACGTAAAAAGATTAGGAGTTATAAGAAATATACATTTCATGCGAAGTTTACTAACACCCAACACTTAATTGATATGAAAGAGTATGATAAGATGAAAGACCAAGCGATCATTAACATCTATAAAGAGAATCCAGATGATATGAATATAGCAGATAAGTTTCGAGCAAAATTAGTCACATTTCCTAATGCAACTAAAGAAATAGTTACCAAACATTGTGATATTCATGACGCAACTTATTACAGATGGCTAAAAAAGGCGGAAATACTGGGATATACGGGTAATTCGCAAGTGGCGAAACGCAAACATTCTTCTCCTTTGGGGGTGCTACCGAATGACACTAGTGTAAAAGATAAGCACTACCAACATATTAGAGAGGTTGATTAAGATGGCTATGAGAGAGAAAGATTTAGAGAAAGTTAAAGAGATTGGAGTAAGAAAGATGGCGTTCCAGATGACCAGACTATATAATAAACTGTGTAACAGTTGTAAGATGGTGACTATCATGATCACTAAACGTGGTGAGAAGGTAGCGTTAAAACATTACTGCCCAACTTGTCAAGAGATGGCAGAGAAGATATTAAAGAAACTTGAGGGGGAAAAATGATTAACCAAATACTATTATACATTATAACCATCTTATTAGGGATGGCGTTGCATGAACTAGGACACATTATAATATTGAAGTTGTGTAAAACATCATTCCGTATCGCATGGAACAAAGGTATAGAGATACAATATGATAACTACCGCATAACCAACGAGAACGAAACAAGGATGATATTCTCTGGTATTGTGATGGGTGCTGTACCATTAATCATTATTGGAACATTATATTTCAACATGTGGGAATTTGTGGGTATCTTATTTTTCTATCTGCTAGGGATTACCCATGATGTCAAAGCGTTAAAGGAGATGGGTTGATGAAAGTTGCTATTTATGTAAGAGTTAGTACAGATGACAAAGGACAAGATCCAATGGTACAATTATATAAATGTAGAAGTTATTGTGAAAATCAAGGTCATGAAATAATAAAAGAGTTTATTGATGAAGGTGTAAGTGGTGACACATATTATTATGATAGACCAAATGGTAAAAAATTAGAACAATTAATTAATAAAAATAAGATTCAAGGTATTATCTGTTTCGCCATTGATAGATTTTCTCGACAAAGTCCACTAAAGATATTACCCTTATTAACCCATTTAAGAAGTAAAGGAATCGTTTTTGCAAGTGTAACAGAACCAATATTTAACATGGAAAGTGAAGTTAGTGAACCGATGAGATATTTTTATACTTGGTTTAATAATTATTTTTTGAAACAACATAAAATAAAAGTAAAAGCTGGAATTGAGAAAGCTCAAAAGTATGGTACTAAATCAGGTAAAACTATCGGTAGAGAAAGAAAAGCAAATTATGATTTAATTATTAATCTACATCAACAAGGTAAAAACATCTCTAATATTGCTAGAGAATTAAAAATTAATAAATCCAGTGTATTTCATGCGATAAAGCTGTTTAAAAACAGGTCGTTATGAACACTACAAAAACTAAATAAATTTAAGCATAAAAAACATAGAAATATTAAAGGGGTTTTTGAACATGCAAAAAT
>CAZUAH010000917.1:0-4068 GCA_964617665.1 uncultured Pirellulaceae bacterium | reverse complement strand
ATGTTCGGTCACTCCGAACGACGCTGAGACGGGAGGGCTAATTGACGCCTTACACTCCCCGCGTCCCCACCCGCGCGTCAGGGCTGGATTGAATTTGAAGGCTCCCCGCCCGGTGAGGAATCCACGTTCGGCTGCCCACTTCTCAAATGACTCGTGAACAGTGCCAGGAGTTTCATGCATCCGAAACCAGCGGTCCCGCTGCAACTCACTTGTTCCCCCGATTGACAGTTCATGATCGGTATCGATGCGAACTTCGACTCGCTGGCGAGGAAACTCCGAACCAAGGTCGCGGTACGGGATGCTGTCGAAGTCCGGCGGGATCGCTTTCTGAGCGATGAACACGAAGGCGTCGATTCGGCAAACGGCACTCTCTTCTTTCATCAGAAATCGGATCTTCATCCGTTCAAACGGCTCATCGGTCAGCGGCAGCGACGGCATCTGAACACGATAGAACTCCTTCACCTGCACACTGCGCGGAGGAGCTTTGTCCGGTGAAAAAGGAAAGACACGGACTTCTGCGATTCGGTCTAAATCAGCGCCATGAAACCCAAAATGGCGGAACAGTCCGGCGATGCGTTCCGTGCCGGCGGGGAGGAGTAGTTCGTCCCCATGACGGATTTCTCTCGTCTCTGTGAAAATGGTCAGTTCTTTGAGACCACGATCCCGCCCAGTGCCTCGGTAGACGGTTTTGCGCCCCTCAAGAAACGTGTCAAAAAGGTAGTCATGGATCGCCTTTTGATTCTGACCTTCCTCGCTCAGGTCCTGGGCCACTAATGCAGGCGTACCGCTCAGGATGGCGGCGATAGCGATCAGCGGGGCGAGGTGGTGGAAGACTCGGGTTTCAGACATCGAAGGATCTCGTACGTGGATAGAACTATGTGGCAATTCGGAAAGATGTTGAACACGATCGCTCTGATCATGATTGTTGCTTTCGTGACTGGGGCTTCCAGCCGCAGGAAACTGGAGCAGGATGCTCGAGCTAGATCCTGGGTATCCCAAGACTAAGCTCTGACAAAGTGCTATTCTTCCCCAAGGAGTTTGCGATTCGCTTCACCGATGCGCTGCCGCTGGGCGGCACTGAGGCCTTGTTTGAAATAGACGTCCGGACTATGCCAAACCTTGTTCTTCTTCATTACCGGATCATGGATGTCGAGGCTTAAGTCACAGTCAAAACGGGCCATGATCGAATGTTGTTTCGCCCAAGTTCCCGCATTGATGAAATGGCACAAGCCCCACGTGATGCCTCGTCCATTGTTTGTGTCTGTGAACGCATCGGGCGCAAATGGCGCCGCGGCCATGGGAGGCAGGGACACGACCGACGCAATCTCGAAGTTCACCCCGTCCTCGGCGTACTGCATAGTGCTACGTTCGTTACCGTCTTTGATTGCCAGGGCGGCCATGCCATTCTTGAAAGGAAAGAACGTCGTTTCGTGCCCTGAGTTCAGCACTGGATTCAAGCGGTGCTTGACAAACGGGCCCAGTGGATCTTCGGCGATGGCTAATCCCAGGCCGACCGCGTATTTGTCACGCACGTCCGGCCATTTGTTATAGGCCGCTTTGTAGTACGTGTAGATCTTGCCCTTGTAGAGGACGGGGTGAGGATCGTGAATGGCGTCTTGATCCCAATCACCTTTCTTCCCGGTATGAATGATGGTTCTGTTGGTGTTTGTCCAAGGCCCATCGGGCGAGTCGGCATATGATGCGGAGACCGCACACCAGTCTCCCTTGGTTCCGCTCGGCTCGACAAAGGCCTGATAGTACAGATAGTACTTGCCTTTCCACACCAAGATGTCGGGAGTAGCTACGGAACGCCAACCGGGAATAGGCCTAGGCGGACGAGAAACGGCGACGCCCTGTTCCTCCCAAGTGAAACCGTCCTTGCTCGTCGCGTGCCAGATTTCGCAGAGATCCCAGTCCGTCGAAGGAATCTGATCCGTGGCCTCTTGGGCTTGCCTGGCCCCGATTGGCGGCACAGCAGTGTGGCGTTTCGTGTACCAGACATGGTATTGACCTCCGACCAGAATGGGCCTGGACGGGTCACGACGAGTAATCGTCCCATCGCCATCGTTGTTGTCGAAGCCTTTGAGCCGAGTGTACTTGAACTGCGAAAAGAGCTCGTTGTCCTGAACTCGCGGCGCCGGGTACTCGAACATGCGTTCCATGGCCGAGCTCAAGTCCATGTCGGGCTTTTCGTCCGGCATCCTGTGTGGAAAAACGGGGTCCTCGGCCAGAATGGGAACGGAGAACAACAGAGAACAAAATAGACAGATTAGAAATCGCCAGATCATATTCACTTGACCTCGATGGGTGATGGAATTCAGAAGTCCACGGCAGGTAACTGCGGTCGTGGGACAATGCCTGGTGGAAACGCGAGGTTGCGGTCGTGGGCTCCAGGCGCGAAGTTGCTGATGTGGTACTTGTTTTCCTTCGTCCAATCGCATTCGATCCGGCCGTCGCCGAGGACGATGCGACCTAACTTGTCACGGAAAAAGGCGGCGAGCTTTGCATAGGGCTCGTGGTAGGCCACGTTGATCCGCTCGTCCGGGTCGACTCGCAGGTCGTACAGGGACATGTCCACGTCTCGGGCCGGAGCGTCCAGCCCCCAGCGAATACGCTCGCCCGGTTCATAACCCTCGCCCGGTTTCTTCCAGTAAGGACGAACTCGCATGGCAAAAGCAAAATCCTTACAGCGTAGGTAGGCTCGATCACCACGTACTTGGTTCATTTCTCCGATCACATAGTCACGCTGCGCGCCCTGGTTCAAGGTGGTGAGCAGGCTGATGCCGTCGAGCCCCGGATGTCTTGCAGCGTCAATGTCGGCAACTTCGTAAAACGTCGGAGCAAAGTCGACGAACTCGACCACGTCCTTGCACACCTTTCCAGCCGGGAACTTGGTCTTGTCGGATGACACCACGATTGCGCTGTCGTGAGTCGACTGGAACCACGGCCCGAATTTCGCCTCGATTCCCTGCTCGCCCAGGTGCCATCCGTGGTCACCGCACACAAACAAGATCAGATACTCCTGGCCGTGCTTTTCGCAGTAGTCCTTGAATGACCGGACAGCAGCGCCAATCAGATGGTCTCCCATGGCGCAAAACGCGTAGTAGTCGCGAATCGCCTGCTGCTTGTCGTCAGCACTCAAACGCGAAATATCCATGTCCTGCCGTAAATCCCTCAGCGATGGCGGCATCAGCTCTGCCTCCTTCTCGCTGTATTCAGGAACCTTGTAGTGTTTTCCCGCGAAACGATCGCGAAACTCTTTGCTGGGCAGCACCGGCGTGTGCGGAAAAACGAACCCCAGGTGAATGAAAACCGGTTTGTCAAGATCCGGGCCCCTGGCTGGCTCGCCTGTAATGAGCGTGTACTCTTTGCCTTCGTTCGCTAGGTAGGTTTGCATGCACTTGACGATCGCGCCGTCCAGTGTGTTTTCCGTCGTGTTGGGCGAAACGCCGCCAAGGATCAGCTCGGGGTTCCTCCGGGTATACGAGCGCAGGATGTCCAGCTCGTTTTCGACCGCCTGCCGCGTCGCTTTCTCTTCGGCGGTGAGGTCACGATCCACGCGGCTATACCAGAATCGCTTCACCGAACCGTCCGCGAATCGGAACACCTCCTCTTTGCCCAACACCATGCCTTTGCCGTTGTGTCGTCCCCACGGTTTGTTGAACCAGAAATCACTGGCGTCGGTTGCTTCGAGTTTGTTGCGGTGAATGAACGGCTGGCAATAGCCGAGAGGCTCCCATTGATTGTATTTTTCCCAGTCAAAGATGTAGTAGCCGCTCTTGCCGAACATCGACGGCTGATAGCCATGCTCCTTCATCACTTCGGGAATGACGCGGCTGGAACAGTCCGCCGCCTGGTGTGCTCGTCGGAAACCATACATGCCGCAGCGATGCGGGTATTTTCCGGTATGCATCGAACTGCGTGACGGTGCACAGGCCGGTGAATTGCAGTAGGCCTCAACAAACAGCACGCCCTCGGCGGCCAGTTTGTCGAGATTTGGCGATTCCACGTATCCCATCCGGCGGCGCACTCTGCGAGCGCGTGGCCATGAAGTAGCGGCTCGGATTT
>CAZUAH010000916.1:0-4068 GCA_964617665.1 uncultured Pirellulaceae bacterium | reverse complement strand
CCTTCGACGAAGCGGGCGAAATTCCTGAGTGTCTTAGCTGCGAACGGCGCATCCGCAACCTCGTCCAGGATTTCCGCAACGTCGAGCCCCGCTGATTTGAGTTCGTCTGCCTGCTCCTTGACGTACGATCGCATGACGTCTGCATCAAATTCCGGGTGGAACTGAAGTCCCCAGGCGCAATCCCCAAGGCGAAAGGCATGATTCGGCTCATGGGCATTGGCGGCTAAACATGTAGCATTCGACGGCAAGCGCCGCACGGTCTGCAAATGCGTGACATGAACGAAAAAGGACTGCGGAAGCCCTTGAAACAGAGGGTCATTGGCGCTCGCGGGATGGAGCTGAATGGCGACCGTTCCGATTTCTTTTCCAGATGGGTGGAAGCCAGCCTGACCACCTGCGGCTCGCGCAAGGAGTTGGTGCCCGTAGCAAATGCCGAGAAGAGGAGTACGAGCTTCGAGCAGCGACGGTATCCACTCCTCCACTTTGACGCTCCATGGGAGGTCATCCGTCACCATGGAATGTGATGCGGTCAGAATGACACCCGCACACTTCGCTGCGGCCGGGAGTGCAGCACCATGTTCCGCGTCCAAGACACAAGTCTCGACGTCGACTGGGCCAAGCATGGCCGCCGTCCACCTGTCAAAATCTCCAAACCGTTCCGCCGTGGCGGGAAATGTTGTACCAAGTTTGACAATATACAACATCTTCATAGTTCGCCGGTTGACAACTTGTATTCGTACAGCCCAATTTGTACGACGCTTCCCCGCATTGCGCCCGTCGTTTGTCCCGGTATTCTTTCCACGATCGGTATCGTCCCACTGTAGACGCTGCCATGCAGTTTACACGATCGCAGTCCACAAGGTAATTTGAAATGTGTGGACGATTGGGCGGGATCAATCGGCGGATACGGTCGCGGCCAGCACCGTTCCATCGGCTAGGCCGAGGTAGTAAGAGTTGCCGTCGTACTCGACTGACAGCGGCCGTTCGATCTCCGGCCCAAGGGTGCGACACCTCCAATGGGCCAGATCGGTGGATTCCGCCAGCACATGCTTCCCGTGACGCACCAACAGCAATACCAGCCGGTCCTCCTTGACCAACGTGTCCACGATCCGATCGCACTCCAGTGGGACGCGGCGCGTGTTCTTACCGTCGTGAGCGAACAAAAGCCATTCGTTCTTGAACTGATCTCCATACCGACCGCTGCGTAGACACAGCAACAGTTGGCCTGCAAAGACGTGGGGTTCGATCGTTTGGACGAGACTGGCTGGAATGATATCTAATGGAAACCATCCGACACCATCGTGAACGACTGATTCTCCAACCCGGTTATACTGCTTGCCGTCTCCAGCTCGGCACTGCTCTGGGTTCGACTCCTGGGCCATCGGGCCATCCGCGTACCCGAACGCGAACAAGCGACCTTTGTACGGCATCAGGGACGTCAGCCGGTGAACGGTACCAAATGCCGAAGCGGTCGTGTACTCGTATCGCCAAGTCGTCCCTTGATCCTCGGAAGAGTATATCGCACCGATCGCCGGTCCGGTCTTGAGATTACCGAAGTTGCTACCCGTGGCCACATACCATCGGCCCGCGTACTCCGCAAAGTCGAAGACGTGCAGGCCCCTGGGAATCGTTCGGTGTTTCTTCCAGCCCGATGCTTCATGAACGTACAGATTGCCGAACTCCCAACTCTCCGTAGAATCGATACCAGGCAGAAAAAGACGATTCCCGTATCGCCGGTACCGAACGATCGCCTCCTCATCGACGGTAAACTCTCTGACGAATCCCTGTTGGCCAAAGTCGTAGTAAATAACGTCCGTCGAGCCAGTGTTCTTATACCAATCCCCGTGACCCAGGTACAGCCGATCTTCAAAGAGCATCAGCTCGTTGATTTTCCTCCCCACCTCTCCTTTGTTCGCGGTCGGCTGTCCGAGAGGTCGGATCCGGAGCGTTTCACCTGTTACCTGACCGGGCTGTCCTGTTAAGACAAACGACAACGCCACCAGAATGCTAGCCGAGTTCGAACACGGCAGGGGCTGTTTGGCACGGGACAAATGATATGAGATTTGTTTCATCTCGTGCACACTTCAATCCGGTGGCGGTGCCACAGAATCCCGCACTAGTACCGCAATTTGCCGTAGCCCGTGCTCCCAGGAATCTCTCTCGCTTGCAGTTTCACGCAGACGACCGTAGCTGGGGTTGTGCGCCGGCAGCCATATGTTGAGCAGGACTTCCGTAATGCCCTCATTTGGGTTATCGGGCGGCGCATTTTCTGACCGGCGGATAAGACACCACGTCACGCAATACTCAAACTGTGCGTCGCCGTCGAATATGCGAGCGACGTAGATCTCCATCATCAGCCGGTCGGCTTCGGCAGTATCGGCCGAAAAGTCACCATGCGGTAGCCCTGAATCCCGTACTGCATCCGCAAAAGTGCATAGACGCCGGGCGATGCTTTCCGCGTTCGACGTGTCCTGTTGAGCCATCGTCGCCACGCTCCATGCGACACCCTCAAACAACGCAGCACGGCAACCGCCGAGGGCTGGACGACTTTCAGGAGCGCCCCTAGCCGTGCACTCGGACTTCGGCATCTCACACCGGAAGTCTCCACCAATCTAGCAAGGGACGATCGGAGATACAAACACGAGTCGGAAACGGCGAGGCCCCGGAAATCTCTGACCTGGACCGCGGTGAACTATCGGTGGTCGAGTCATGATCCCGCCATGTTTGGTCGCGCGATGGTGCTGGCCGGCGAGACGCTCTTCGTCGCTGGCCCCCCGGCGATACGAAACGAGCCAACGCAGGAAGCCCTGCAACGCTGGCGAGGAAGCCAAGGCGGCATTCTCTGGGCCGAGCCATACGGCGATGCGTTGCAGCTCTTTCGGCGAGAGCTTCACATCGTGATGTCCGTCGGTGAGCATCTGATACAACTTTGATGCTCGTGCACCAAACTCGCCGGGCGTTGTGCGATACCATTTGGGATCCGTCCAACCGCTGCCGCCGTAGTCGTAGAAGCCGTATTTCGGCGCCAGGCTCAGATACGACGCGTAGTAGACGGTTTGCCGGTTCATCCAACCGCCGCCAGGATGCGTGACTAGTTCGGCGTCCAGACGTGGTGCTTTGTCGGGGTCCTTGGCGTGGGACTCGACGCAGTGTTTGTCCAGCACCGGCTGGACCAGGCGTGGGTAGCTGAACGGATTCGTGCCGTCCACATCCGGCTGCAATCGAGACGGGGCACGTCGCATCGCCAGCAAATCGCTGGGTAAGGACTGCGACGGCGTGCCGGGTCGCGGCTCATGGCAACCTTGGCGGTCCACGTAGTCCCAGCGAGTCCAGACAATGCGCCCATCGTGGGCCACGCTGGGATGCCATTCGTTTGTCTCGTGGTAGCTCAGGCAACGGATGCCCGAGCCGTCGGCTGCCATGTCGTAAAGAGTGTAGGTCGGACACACACGCCCGCATCGCAAATATCCGCCGCGGCGTTCTGAGGTGAACGCAATCCGTCCGCTGGGCATCCAGCAAGGATCGAAGTCGTTCCACGTGCCGTCGGTCAGTTGTTCCAGATGCGAACCGTCGGCGCGAACCTTGAAGATGTGAAAACAGCGGCCTTCCGGCCAGTGGCCGCGGCTGGGATCCGTGTGTGAACGATGCTCGCGTTCGCCGCTGCATTCGACGTAGGCAAAGGCGATTTCCGTGCCGTCGAACGAAACGTCAGGCGACAGGAACGATCCGCCTTCGGTTTCGTCGCCGCTCAGACTACCCACACCGTTGTACCGGAGCTTCCACGCTTGATTCGGCCCGCCGCCGATCTTCTCGCCCCTTAGTCGGCCGCGCTCGATGACCGAGTCGGCCAACAGGTCGCGGATGCTGGCGTCCGGGCGGAACGGATTGCCCAGGACACACAGCGCGCCGCCGGGCCGGGCGGTGATGCCATAGTACTGGTCGCACATGTGGTTGTAGATGGCCAAATGACGTTTGATGAACAACAACTTGTCGAAGTCCAGCAACGGATTCGAAAAAGCGATCTCGCGCCGCAGTCGGCAGGCGTCGGCGAACAGCACGTAGCGTGCT
>CAZUAH010000915.1:0-4075 GCA_964617665.1 uncultured Pirellulaceae bacterium | reverse complement strand
TCCAACCACTCCAGACTAGACAACCCGTCAAGTATGGATCTGGCGCACGCTTACAGCAGATCTGGTCGGTGTCATCTGCTTGATGGCGCGAAACGGTGGGTTTTCGGCTCTAACCACAGTTTCCGCCGAGCGACATCGGTCTAACCGTCATGAGTCAGTAACCACGGTCCGCCAAATCAACGAGGCGATTGCGACCGTAGCGTTCAAGCGTCCATTCCCAGCCTGCGTCTGTTCACGACCGACGCAGGAAACGGAAATTCGCTTCGTCCATTCGGTGGCGCACCTGAGCAAGTTAGCAGCCTGCATTTTCCTGCTTGGTTCTGACGCCGTCGCGTCTTAGACCAAGCCAACACGACGCGATCGAGTTGCGCCTCACCCTCCCCCGAGAATTCGCGGCAAGGCGATGTCCGAACACGACACGCGATCCTCGTCAGTCAACGCCGCGTCTTGAAAATCCGCGGAACGCGTTTCGCGGGCCGGATTCGGAGGAATAGGCAGATGGATCAACCGGTCAGTTGGAGGCATGGTCGCACGTTGCGACCGACC
The DNA here is from genome assembly GCA_964617665.1 of uncultured Pirellulaceae bacterium. Classification (GTDB taxonomy): domain Bacteria; phylum Planctomycetota; class Planctomycetia; order Pirellulales; family Pirellulaceae; genus JADHUC01. The sequence goes on along the minus strand of CAZUAH010000915.1, from coordinate 3,529 downwards.
CCATAATTCGCCTCGCTCTTCTTCCCTCACTTTGCCGCAACTGGCGTGCTTTCGGAAGCCATCTCGTCCACCGCCGTGACCCTGTAGGAACCGCCGTCAGCAGGCGCGCTGTCCAGGAAACAGGAGATGTACGAACGAGCCTCCCCAATCTTCGTGAATTCCGTTTCGGTCTCTTGCTTCCGATACACATAGAAGTACTGGACGTTCACATCAGGTGGCGGCGTCCAACTCACCCGCACGCGGGTACCGTCCTCGCTCGTCGTCGTCTTCACGTTCGTGGGTGGCTCGACAATTGCATGGGATGCCGGCCGAAGAACCACATCGTCAACCACGGCCTGGACCACTGAAACCGGCGTGCCCGCCACGACGGATCTGTCTCCGGGGTCCTTTACAGTGCAGCGGATGACCAGTTCGCTGTTGCCCGCCGGGTTCTCGAACTCGTGCATGACGCGACGGAAGTAGCCGTAGGATGTGCAGTCGGACTCGGCCAGCAGGTTCCCCTGAGCGTCGAGTATCTGCCAGTTCAACTTGGCTGTGTAGTAGTTGGCCACCAGGCGTGTCCACGCGGTGAATCGCAGTTTGCCGGCCGCGGGGAGATTGGTCAATTTCAGTTCGCCGCCGGCCTTTTCATCGGGGGCGGTCGATTTCAGTAGCAGTGAACGTACGCCCGTGCGGTGATCTCTGCCTGTCACTTTGCGAAGTTCGCAATTCCCAACAGCCTGCCAGCCTGTTACGTCCACGGCTTCCATGTTCCCGTCCGCAACGAGGTTGCCGGCCATTTCCGGCTGTGCGGGATTCTGTATGTTCAGGTCGATGCTCGCCACGCCGCGCCGATCGAGTATGTCATACGCGATTACCTTGAAGCGATGCGTGCCGTTAGCGTATCGTGTCGTGTCGAGCCGCAGATGGTAGGGGGCCTGCACATCGGCGTCTTCAACCGTTTCCTCGTCGCCGTCGACGGCGCGCAATTCTGTCTTCAAAATTCGTACGACGGGCCGGCCTTCGCCGAGATCTTCCGGGCCCTTGTCGTATGCTGCGGCCACGTCCAGGAACGTCATACCGCCAACCGTCTGCCCGTCTTCGTGTGAAGTCACCGTGCATTGGACGTTGTTGATCTGGTTTACGATCAGCGCCACATCGCGGGTCACCCGGTAGCTTGGCCGTTTCTCCTCGGAGAAGGTCATCATAGCCGCCACGTCCACCGGGCCGGGCTTGCCGTTGTTCTCTTTGCCCGTTACCTGGTAGGTGAAGACGTACCGATTACCCTCCTGCGACTTGAGTGCTGCCGGGTTCCCGTCGACCTGCAGTGTGACGGAGGCCGGCGTCGCGATGGGCAACTCGGCCCTGTTCTCACAGGTAATCGTGACTTCCTGGCCGGCGGTAGCGCACTTCTGGGAGAGAGTGATCTTCAGCCTGTCGCGCATATGTACCTTGCTGAAGAACACGCCGTAGCGACTGCCGGAACGCGCTCTGGCGTAGTGTATCCATTCGCCGTTGTTGCCGAGCATCAATTCGTGCGAGAAGCAGTTGTAGCCGCCCGTGAGTCGCAGCGGGAATCGCCGTGGCGCGTCCAGATTGCGATACGGTCCCCAGATGTGTTTGGCCTCCCACACTGTCAAATTTCCAATGGCATTCATGGTAACCCATCCGTTCATATAGGGATTCCATAGGAGGCCGTTCAGAATCCCCGGCGGATCGCCACCAAAGTCGACAGTCGGCATGTTCGGGTCGGCAATTTGGTTCTTGACCAGCCCTTTCTCCGACCACTTGGGTACGCCCCGGGCGTCGACCGATACCAGGTAGTGCCAGTCGGCCAAGGCGCAGTTGTCCAGGTCCTCGACCTTGCAGCGTATGAGCACAGGGTACTCGCCGCCACGCGGGACTTTCTTGCGCGGGATCATCAGGTACACGTAGCCCTTGAAGAGCCGCATCGGATATCCGAGAAACGGGTCCGGCATCACTGTCTCGGTGTCGTCACGCTCCCAGAGAATCAGGTCGTCCGCCTGCACTGCGGACGTTTTACAGAAATCGTCCGAGTACACGATCCCCATGAGCTTGTAGTTCGCGTATTCGCCGGATTTGCGGCGTGTGTAGTGCGCGAACCACAAACGCCGACCGCTTGGACGTTCAATAATGGCGCCGCCGGTACAGTTGGGGTGATTGGGTACGCTGGTGACGAGCGACTTGGCGCAGCCCGTCTTAGGGTCCATGACCCAGTGACGGTCGTGCGCGAGATCGATCCCCTTTTCCGGAACGATGTCCTTGGTGAACGCCAAAACACCGCAGGGCCATTTCTGCCGCGTGTCCTCATCGGACGGTGCGTTGCCCGGGCGGTCCACGGTCTTCGGATCGCCGAAGATAAAGTACATGGTACCGTCGTGATAGAACATGGCCGGGTTGTCGCCCCCGTACAGGTTAGGCGTGTCCAGAATCGGGTTCGGCATGTTTCCTTTCTTGTGCATGGTGAACGCCGTGCGGCCGCCGTGCATGAGGATGCCCTTGAAATGCGCGAACGCAGGGTGGTACTTGTGCTCGATAAAAGTCGGCATCTTCACGTATATCTCCCCCTGTTGTGACGCAACGGTTCCGTCCTTGTCCGCTAACGTGAACCACAGGGTGTACCTGCCTCCATCGAGCTTGTTGACCGGATCTGCCCATGAGTAGATCGTGCCGTTCCAGACGGCCACCGACGTTGGGAAGGATCTCTCTTGTCCGCTCGAATCTCTGGCGAACCACTTGGCCGTGATCTGGGCGGCCAGCCTCTTCGAGTCCTTGGACGTTGGTTCCGATACACCGTCGACCTCGATGGCCAGAAGCACTGCGCCGGGCTTGGCCCAAAGCAGTATGGTCGGCGTACTCGGATCTGTGGAAAGACTGGCTTCGCCGGACCAGGGTTGCCTGGCTATTGTGATCGCGGCCGCAGCATACGGCACTATGCAGGCAAGAGCGCCAACGCTCACAACTAGGACGGATGACTTGAGAAAGGCCTTCTTCAGCATTGTTCCCTCCAGAGAACGGATTTCGTCGCTCGTCCCGCCCCAAGCGCCTACCGTACACGTCGTCAGAAATCGCAGTTGATGACGAACTCGATATCCGTATCGTCGTCCGAATACGCGCCTTCAAAGGCACTTGCCAAGATGGGCAGGAACGACCGCCGGTCCCTGCGATGGATCTTCAGTTCGGGCGTATCGTCCCAGGTGTAGTAGCGATCCACGAGCACCGGAATCGGCTCATCAACGTAACTGCTCTCAAAGGGAAAGCCCATGAAGTTGCCCACAAGCTGCCCGATCCAGAATCCGGCCAGCTTGTTCCTGAGTTCGTCTTGGGGCAGTCTCCGTTCCCCAGCGAACAGGTCGGGGCACATCATCACCACGACCGCAAGTACGATTAGACTATTCTTCGACATGTCACCAGATTCCTTACTTGTTCACGTTCCCGTGCTTAGGAACGCGGGAAGAATAACTTCGGTGTTTCGTCTGTAGCTACGCTCGCCAGAGCGAACATTATGATGCCCGCTACCAGGGTATTG
>CAZUAH010000914.1:0-4077 GCA_964617665.1 uncultured Pirellulaceae bacterium | reverse complement strand
GCGCAAACGTACGGCCCGGTAGGCCCATCGACAAACCCGCTATGACCCTGACGGGAAGGTACAATGAATCTTGCTCGATCTAAGTCCCTGATCGCCTTGCTACTGACCGTAGCGGCAGTCGCGATTGCCTCTGCTTCTGAACAACCAGATAGCGAGCGGCTACATGTCGTGCTGCTGGCCGACGAGAAGGACCACGGCCCGGCGGGCAATGGTCTGCACGACTACCCGCTGTGGCAGAAACGATGGGCGCTGCTATTGGGCGGAGAAAAGGCCTCGGACGAAGAACAGGTAAACCTTGTTGGGCCGCCTGATGAGAGTAGCGACTATCGTAAAGGTATGCCCAATGTCAGGGTAAGCACCGCCTGGCATTGGCCGTCTGACGCGCAGTTCCAAACGGCCGACGTGATTGTGGCATACTGCTACCTGCAATGGACCGACCAGCGGCTTGCTCAGGTGAAGCGGTTCCTACAAGCAGGCGGCGGACTCGTCCTGATCCACTCGGCCACCTGGACGAAGCCCAAGCCGTCTGAAGAAGTGGCCGAATTGGTCGGCGTCGGCGGTTTTCGACTGTTTCGCCATGGTGCTGTGCAGTTGGATACGACTTTCACGGAACACCCGATCGTGGCTGGATTTCCAGAGAGGATCGTTCTGGAAGACGACGAAACCTATTGGCCGCCGACGCCCATCATGGAAGGCGTGACGGTGTTGGCCACGTCGGTTGAAGACAAGGCAAGGCGCGGGAGCACACCCAGGGCCGCCCAACCCATGTTCTGGTGTTACCAGCCCGGCGCCGGCCGCGTCTTCGGCTGCGTGCCAGGTCACTGTGCCCAAACCTTCGACGATCCGATGTTCCGCAAGCTCCTGCTTCGGGGAATCGCTTGGGCGGCGAGCGAGAACCCAATGCTGTTTGCGGAAGCTTCCGGAAAGTGAAGGGACACGGCACCTGCGGCTACTGTAAGTTGCAGTCAACTGTAGCGTCTCCGGCGCAAGAAATCATTGGCTCACTGTCGCAGTGAATCATTGGCTCAAACAGCGAAAGAACCGCTGAGTTTATTGGTGGCGCGCTCTATTTCACCCGTATGCGCTGGCGTCCCATTTTCTCAACCGGAATTGTCTGGAAGCCGGTAAGCTGGGTGTAAATCGGCGCGTTGTCGCGCAACCGAAAATCACGGTCGTCATAGTCCACAAACCCGGGATCTCTCGTCGTCGCCAAGTTGTTGTGAGCCCACAGACTTCCTGAGCTGTCTTTGATGCCGAGGGCCTGCAGTTCTTGGGCGTTCGTGCTCGGCCTTCTTCTTGAGCCCGTTGGTTCTTGGTAAATGCGGTTTCTGGGATGATACAAGACGTTCCGATAAACGTCGCTGCGTGGCCGAAAGAACTCATCCTTTGCTGTTTTCGCCAGCCACACTTTCAGATCCTCGTACTTCCGGTAGGGAGTCTGCTCCACTTTTCCGCCCCCGAATCTATCGAGGGTCGTGTTCCACGAATCGAACCACCGTTCCTCTTTCGGTCGCGCGCCTTGAGCATACATCAACACACAGTCAACCATAACGTTATTGAAACTGCGACACTCCCCACCGCCGTTAACGTTGATGGTCGGACGATTCGTCTTCACTCCCACGTTGCGGAATAAGTTGTGCGATATCTCGACGCCCCAGGAGAAGTTGTCGGGATAAACTCCGATCGTTGGGATATCATGGAAGTAATTGCCGCGGATCACGATGCCTCGTGACTCAGCCCGGGGGCCGGTGTAAACGTATACTGCTCCACCATCGAACTTGTGATAATTCGGTAGATCGTAGATCTCATTGTATTCGAGCAGTATGTCATTCTTGCCTTTGATACGAATCGCAAAGTGTGGGCCATCACGAATCTCATTGTGCGCGACGCGGTGACCAACTCCGTCGATCATAAGCCCGGGAAGCTGTGACTTCTGCTCCCAACCAAAATCGTGGATGTGACAGTTGATGACCTCGTTTCCGGCGGGTTGTAACGTATCTGTGTCGCCGCCATCAAGTGAAATGCCAAAACCACCCATGCCGTAGATATGTGAATTGATAACGCGCAGGTTCACGCCGATCGCATCCACACCTCCGACCGTGAAATTGGCAATGCGACACTGGTCAATCGTGATGTCACGACTTCGCTTGATTGAGAAACCAAGGTTACGACCGGTGTCGAACTGCAGACCTTCAAAACGGATATCCGAAGCATTTGCAATGGTGATCATCGGCTGGGCCAACGTTGACAGAACGACCGTGCCGACTTGTCTTGGCGAGCAAAGGTAGAGCAGGCCCCTTTCGCGATCAATGTAGTACTCACCGAACGAGTCGATTTCCTCTGGGATGTTCTCGAAATAGAAGTGCGGTAAACGAACGGATTCTCCTTTGCCGATGCCGTGGAGTTCTGGATGCGCCAGTGTGATTTGTTTTTCCGCGACGTCGACGGAAGCAAGCTGGTTGTAGGTCCATTCCCAGGTCGAACCAAGGACGCCGTCGAGAAACACGTTCGAAATATCGTGCCAGTACTTCATTCGATCAAAACCAACCTCGAACGTACCGCCTTTCCCGCCGTGTTTGGCTCGCCCGCCAGGATCGACAACCCGCGTCAATGTCACGTCGCCCAACAACGAAACGTTCTCGATGATCTCTTGAACTCGCAGCTCATAGCCACGCAGCGGGCGATCTTCTTCCAGGTAATGCTGGTAGATCATGTAAGGGCTTTGCTCATTTGCATTCGGCCACCGTGCCAGTGTCATCCGCCGGCCGTCAATGTTTAGCGTCGCAGGCGGCACTCGGTCCTGCGGCTCTAAGGACCAGCCATGGCGAGTCATCTGGCCCAAGTCCGTAATCCCATGCTGTTTCAGATCAGCCACATAGATGCGGTCTGCCAATCGCGGATTGGCCAAGCGAGAAAGAAATACCTGATTGGTTGCCTGTTCGAACCATGACCACTCGATGATCTTGCCACCGAACAGCCGGACAGTCTCCTCTTTGGCCGCGCGGAACGTCACGCCGGAGTCCGCCGCCCCGAAGACAATGCCGTTTTCCACCAGGTAGTCGCCTTGCCTAAGGACCACCTCAAAGGGGCCCTCAACACCTTGCCTCTTCAGCCTCCGCACTTCGTTGCTCGCTGCCTCTAACGATTGGATCTCCCCAGTAGGAGACACCTCAATCACGGTTGCTGCGAATAGGGGCGAAGCGAGCAACCAGGTCAGGAAGGTCATCCATCTCATCGTGACACCGTGTATCTTGTGGGCTGCGATTTGTGCAGAAGCTGTATTTGCCTGGACCTGTCTGCTGAGTTGTGCGATACCCATTCTAGTCGACCAACGCTTTCGGCGGCATACGTGGGCATTCTCGCAGAGGATTCGGCGATTCCGCTCTCAGAATCGCGTTTCATCTGTGCGAATACTGAATCTCAACGGGGTAAGCGGATACCGGCAATGTCGCCATTCAGGAAGACTGAGCAAGGACACAGCGATTCCAGAGGCTTATAATGACCGAACGGCTGCTACTTCTCGTTCGCAGATCTTGCTCACGGCAGTGCCGGCGCGTCTTACCATAACAGCAATCGTTCAACGAAAGACAGAATGGCAGAGAAGCTGATGACCTGGTTGGCACTCTTCTTAGTAGTTGCCGCGAGTGCGACGGTGCAGGCGCAGCCCCAACCGCTCGAACGGATCGGCATCCAACCGGGCGAAGATGGCGCGCAGTTTGTTATTAAGGAATCCGAGACTCCCTTCCACGTGATGGGGTTCAACTACATTCGTCTGCGTGCGGCTCAGGGTAAGACGGGCGGGGATCACGCTACTTTCGATGCCGACACCAGGAGCACGAAGGCTCACTACGACCCCGACCGCGCCGAGGCGATGTTCAGCGCATTGAGCAAGGCGGGTTATAACACGGTCCGCGTATTCATCATCGGTCGCAGCAAGATCAATCCCGGAATCGCCGGAGACTACGACACCACGACGGCGCTCCACGAACCGTATATGGAGAACGTTGTGGATTTTCTGCGACGGGCGACGCGTTATCGCATCCGCGTCTTCCCGACCTTTGGCGACGGTGGTGTGCC
>CAZUAH010000913.1:0-4083 GCA_964617665.1 uncultured Pirellulaceae bacterium | reverse complement strand
CACGGTAGCCCAGCGGAGTCCAGCAGAGCATCGGTCCGAGGTCATCCGTCACGCGTAGCGGAATCAATCGCCAGACGCGTTGTGAATCGAGAAGCTCGTTCCATTGGGCTGTCCAAGAATCACACGCAGGCCGACTACTCAAAAGCCGCCGCAACAATAGCAGATACGTCAGCCCAGCAAACACAGACACGCAGAGGAAACCGACAATCCAAATCAGGACGGCAAGAGGCTTCCAGTTGAGGCTGTTGGAGGATTCCCGCAACGGAAGGCTTGTGCGACCGGCGCTAGTTGTCTCGACAGGCTCGTCGGCGACCGAGTGTCGTGAATCGGACGCCGCAACCGGGAGTCCTGAAAGCCCCGGTCGAACATCGCTGTTCGCTTCAATGTTCGAGGCCGGCTGTCGGGCGATTGGCGTTTGCGGGAGCCGGGTTTGCCAAGTCACCTCGATTGGAATATGAAACAGCAGCACGCCTTGAAATAGCACTACGAACCAACCGATTCGCCTCACGGCCGGTGACGAAGGCCGGAGAAGCCATATCGCCGTCTGCATTATGAGGACCGAGACGGCCAGCATCGAACTCGCCCAGAGTAGCCGATTGACTATATCCCACTGCGGATCCATCATGGCTCGTCCTCCTCGCGGTCAAGGGATTCATTGACGGTTGCTTCTGCCTCGGCAATTAGGCCCTTAAGCTGGCGAATCTCCTCTTGCGAGAGCGATCCCGCGGAAATCAGGTGAGCGACAAGCGGCACAATCTGCACGTCGCTCATCTTGTTCAGCAGGATGTCGATGTGTCTGGCGCCGACGTCTTCGCGCGCCACGGCAGCCTCGTATTTCGCAGGCCGCTGGCGACTTCGCCGCACCGCCCCCTTTTCCACCAGCCGGTTCAGTCGCGTCTGGACTGTGGTGTAGCCCACCTTTCGCCCGAACTTGCCGAACGACTGATGCGCCTCCGAGAGCGTCAGCGGTCCCACATCCCAGAGCATCGAGAGGATTTCGAACTCGCCGGGGGAAAGACGCGGTACCTTTTGCCTTCTCCGACCCATAGAAGCCTCCATTTATGACGTCTGTCGTAATTGCCAGTTTACGAACTTTGTCATAAAGATGCAAGGGTTTTCTGTCGCGGTCCCAGAAACGGGCTCTCCGTTTGGGGACTGTCTTCCTACGAAGCCTTGCTCCGCAGCACGGAAGCAGTTCTCCGGGTAAGAATACCAGCAGGCGGAACACCGCAGCCAGACGTTTCACTCGATCTCGCTATCGCGTCAAGAAATGCGTCCTCCTGAGTGACCTGGATTCGAACCGGGCGGGCAAAGTGGTACTATTCACCGAGAACTGATGAACGAAGAGTCGGAGTTGATACACGCGTTTCGTCTCTGGCGCGAGGGCTTTGACGGGGTGCCATTGATCGGCCGAAGGCTAGGTCGGCAGAGTGTTTTGAGTGATGGGACTAATAGAGATTTCCGAATGCCGCCTACGTCTTTCCCGAAGAACCAAGGCGCACGAGTCTCCTCGACTGCGAGACTTCTTTGGACGTTCTTTCGAGGACGAGGTGGTCAAGCACAGTTACGACACAGACGGCAAACCGGTCTTCGAGTACCCGCGGATTCAGTTCAAGGTCGTTGACGCAAACGCGGTCTTGCTGGGGATCGCCGAAGGGGCCGAGCTATTGCAGCGACTCTGGCCGGAAATGGACGAAACCGAGTTGGGCGGTGAGCAATACAACATTCGAGAAACGGATTTTGAAACGCGACAAGATGAAATCACGGCGTGCTCGAAACCCGTCGAGTACCGCTTTGTCACACCGTGGCTGGCACTGAACGAGAGGAACTTTCGATCCTACACCGGTTCGCGCAACAGGGCGTTTCGCAAAGACGAATTATCACGAATCCTGGTCGGCAATTGTCTTGGACTGGCCAAGTCGCTAGGTATCACGTTCAACGAACGCATCGACGCCGAATGTCGGCAACTTACGTCCATCAAGACCAGCGTGAACGGAAGAGGCATGATTGCGTTCGTGGGCAAGTTCAGGGTTAATCTGAAGCTCCCAGAGTTTCTTGGTTTGGGCAAAGCCGTGTCCCGCGGGTTTGGAGCAATTTCTGCCAGTTAGATTTACGCGAGATTGAATGCGGGTGGGAAACGAGATGCGTGAGTCGGGATGCACGATTCGGGAAACAGGCTGAAGCCGGCACAATAGAGACTGCAACTCTGTTGTCGTCAGTCTTCCTCAGCCATTTCTGCGACCCTTTCTCTCATCCGTCGTATGACGCGACTGCGGGCGGCATAGATGGTGCCGGGTGTCTTGCCGAGTTGTCGCGCGACTTCCTCCACGCCCTGGCCATCAACGGCCGATAGCCAGAATGCGTCCCATGTGGACGATTGAAACTCGTCGCGGATCTGGCGTGCGGCCCAGCGGAATACCTCGCGGCGGTATTCCAGCCGGAGGAGGTCCGAGTCAGGTCCCTGGTCATTGGGTTGTTTGTCCAGCAAAGCCAGCAGCCCCGTATCTCCGGAGCCTCGGTCCGGCTTGCCGCGCGTCAGTGCGTTCAGGATCGCGTTGTGTGCCACGCGGTGCAGCCATGTGCGAAACCGGGCTCGTCGTGGGTTGTGCTCCCATCGCTCGACCGCCTTGGCCACGGCCATGAGCACGAACTGTGTGAGGTCTTCCGCGTCCGCGTGCTGCATCCCTTTTCGCCGAGCCAAGCGGTATATGACAGGCTGATAGATCTCCGCAAACTCGTGCCATGCCTCTTGATCGTCGCGGTCCTTCAGCCGTACCAACAAGCTCGGTCGAGTTTCCGGCGATCGGCTCATAGCCAATTTTTCCCTGTCGACAAGCGCATACGTGGCCCTACACCAGCATACACACCGCGTTCCGTATGATCTGACAGGCTTTCCAACGACCGGCAGCAAAAACCAATGTTCGGTGTCCGCCTCTGCACCACAAGAGATCAGAATCCGCACACCGTGCTACCCTTGTTTGAGGCCGGAGGCCGCAAGTCAACAAGGGGCGCGATCTTCATCCGTCAGCCAGATTCACTGGTCATCCGATGCGTCGTGTCGAATCGACTTCGGAGGCGGTCCGCCAGCGGGTTGCTTTTCTGAGGGCGATTTAGCCTGTGCAGCCATCAATCGCTCCTGAATGATCGGTGTGATATCTCTCTTGGGTAAGAATGTGACGACCGGCTGGTTGATTTGCGCCTCGATCTCGGCCGGATCGGGATGCAACAGTAAGGGAACGTCTTCTGGAATCGTGATTTGATCCAGACCCCCGGTAGAATCGTTCTCCGGAGGTGCAGGAAACTCCCTGCGGCGATAGCCCCAGGCGTGCGTCGGCTCCATCCACGAATATGAACCTTTGCTTTTCGAATACTCGATGGAAGAATGCGCGTCGGCGCCGGTGTTTATGTCCAATTCTGGGATCTCGATCCGACCCGACGCAGATCTGGCGACATTGAGAACAATGCCAATGCCCTGTTCCCGCTGAAATCGCAGGACTTCCCGTTGGATTTCTGCGTAGGCGCTCGCGTAAGCCTCAGCCTGCCGTTCGCGAATCTGTCGCAGAGAGGACATCTCCAGCAAACGAGCCGTGGCAAATCGCTCTCGCATATCATTGCCCAGCCGTTTGTACTCTGGAGATTGCCGCTTGAAATGCTGCATACGTTTGTGGAGTTTGCTCGTCACTGCCAATTCGACGTAGAGCTTCTTGCGCGCTTCTGCCACATCTTTGTGGAGTTCTTCGATCGCTTTTCGTAGTCCCTCGTGGTTGTCAATCAAGTGACTGACGTCGACCACGACAACGTCGGCCTGGGCGAAACTTGCCTGCTCCTTGGTTGGTTGCTGGGCCCCCATGGCTTCGTTGCTGGCGATCGCAGCGACAACCGTCACGCTCAACACGACGATCATTACCCCTGGTCGCGACATTCCATTTCTCCATAAGGCAAGGTGTGCGTAGTGTCATCGTGCGCCGCCGCTTGGCACTACATCTTCCGCTCAGGATCCACTGGAGTTCTGCGGGCGGGGCACACGCCCAACGTGAGCGGACACCAGAACCATTGTTGACTTGCCTGGTATTTTGGGGGCGT
>CAZUAH010000912.1:0-4083 GCA_964617665.1 uncultured Pirellulaceae bacterium | reverse complement strand
AACACCCGCTCCAGCCTCTCGACCTTGGCCTGCAGCTTGTGAACGCTCCGACACTCGCTCAGCCCGTCCTCCCACATCTCGATCCGCTCCTGCTGGGCGGCGATGTGGGCGAGGCAGGCGGCGAGGTCGGTGGGGGCGTGGGCGATGAGGGCGGCGTCTGCGCCTACTTCTACCACTACGACAGCGCGCTGCCCTGGCGCCTCTCCGTGAAATGTCCAGTCGCCGACGTTCGCGATGAACGAGTCCGGCAACGGACCCCAAACGACCACATCGTCAGGATCGGATGTGTCGGCTTGCCACGGCCCAGGAGTAGCAGCCTCCAGCCTCGCGGCAATCACTGCCAGTTTGTCTGGGGTGAGGGTCATCGGGTCACCTCGTAGCCGCTGGAGAAGGTGGGCCAGCCCAGGGCGCGGGCCAGCGAGGGGCGGTGCTTCGCTCGAGGGGCGAACAGCCCCAGCTCCCAGCGTGCAACGCTCGCAGCTCCACAGCCGACTGCGCCGGCCAGCTGCTTCTGCGTGAGCCCTCGGTCCATACGTGCTCGGCGGATCGCTGCCCCGCCTGCCTTCATCGCTGCTCTGCTCTGCTCATCATGGGCCATGGTGGTACCTCCTACTATGGGTATAGCATGGAGTGGAGCGGAGGGTCTATGTCGAGAAAGTGATATTTATCTGTTGACCCTACAAAAACTGTCCGCTATGATGCAGACAGTCAACCACCCCACCACCCCAAGGAGTCACGACATGGACAGCGAACACACCCACCCCACCGCCAAGCGCATCCTCCGGGCTGCCGATGCCTTGGTCACCTCGCTCGAAGAGATGGTCGAGGGCAAGTACCTCACCGTCTATCGCTACGCTGACAGCTACGTGGTGACCCTGGACACCCACTGCACCGAGGCGATGCGCGCAGCTGGCGCCACGAGCGAGCGCTGGTACAAGCGGAAGGACGGCGGGAAGCAGCGCCGCTGGGCGCTCGAGGACCCCAGCAACTACACCACCGTCGAGTGCTTCGAGGTGACCGATGCGTAGCCGCCACGTCTGCAGCTCCTGCGCCGACGAGCAGGAGGAAGCAGCGTGATGCTGGTCTCCACCATCCTCCTTTCCGCCTCCCTGGTTTCCCTCATCCTCTGGCCCTCGCTGGCGACGTGCTCTCTGTTCGCCGTCTCCGTGGGCCTGCACCTCGCTTGCCGGTTGGCGAGCACCGACCCGAAAGGACAATGACCATGTTCATTTACATCGACATCGAGACGATCCCCGCCACCATGACCGAGGACCAGGCCCGCTCGCTGGTCAAGGTGCCCGGCAACATCCGGAAGCCCGAGAGCATCGCCAAGCACATCGCCAAGAGCTGGCCCAGCGTCATCGAGCGCAGCAGCCTCGACCCTCACCAGGGCTCCATCTTCTGCGTGGTGGTCGCTGCCGGCGACTCCGAGCCCGAGAGCTTCGACGTGATCACCTGCAAGGGTGAGCAGGGGCTACTCCAGGCGGTGGGCTACCACCTCCAGGGCATCCTCGAGAAGACCACCGAGGACTGCACCCTGGTGACCTGGAACGGCGACGGCTTCGATCTGCCGTACCTCTGGCGCCGCTCGGTGATGCACCGGGGCTCCCTGCTCGCTGACATCATCCCCCACGGTGAGCGTGGCCGGCGGGGCTGGACCGGCCTGGACCTGATGCGGTTCTGGGCAGGAACGAACGGCTTCGGCTCCGGCGCCTTCCACAAGATGGCGACCGTCGCCGGCTTCCTCGGCATCCCCTGCAGCCCCAGCTCCGGCGCAGACGTGGCCGGCATGTATCGGGACGGGGAGCTCAACAGCATCATCATCCACTGCCTCGAAGACGTGAACGCCCTGCGCGCCATCCACCAGCGCATCCTCGGCGCCTCCCTGCCCTTCTAGGAGACCATCATGGACCCCATCGACTACGCCAAGCTCTCCGAGCCCTTCGCCCCCGACGAGATCGAGTGGCGGGTGGGGAACGTGGCCAAGAGTGGAAAGCGCTGCACCCTGCTGGCATACCTCACCGCTCGCGCCGTGATGGATCGGCTGGACGCCGTGGTCGGTCCCGACCGCTGGATGAACAGCTACGACACCGGGCCGGGAGGCGGCATCGTCTGCACCATCTCCATCCTGACGGACGGAGGCGAGTGGGTGGCCAAGTCCGACGGCGCCGAGAACACGCAGATCGAGGCCATCAAGGGCGGCCTGTCCGGTGCGCTCAAGCGGGCCGCTGTCCTGTGGGGGATCGGTCGCTACCTGTACCGGCTCGAGGCCACTTGGGAGGACATCCAGGAGGGCTGGGCGAACGGTCGGGGCATCGACGTGTCGCAGAACCGACGCCACATCGGGTGGGTTCGCTTCCCACAGCTCCCCTCCTTCGCTCTCCCTGCTGGCGGCAGCGGGGGCAGCGCTGGCCGTGCGCCCCTCTCCGACCCGACGGAGGGTCAGGACAAGGCCGAGCCGCAGGACGCCGCACAGAGCCGCACAGAGCCTCCTACGCACGCGCCCGTGGAGGCGCCGAAGCTCGACGGTGAGCAGCGCCCGCCGCTGGACAGCCCGAAGCAGCGCCGAGGCTACGACCCCGCCGCCCCGAAGCACCCGTCGTGGGCCGCCGACAGCAAGCGGTTCTTCGCCAAGTTGAACGAGCTCTGCAAGGTCCATCTCGGGATGGAAGTTCCCGACGCCTACGCTCGAGTCAAGGCGCTGTGCGCTGCCCAGGGCTGGCCGAAGCCCTCGGCTCTGCCACAGGAGAAGCGGGACGGGTTCCTGCGCCACCTGGAGCAGCGCTTCGAAGCCAGCGATCCCGCCTTCGTTGACCACTTCATGCCCTTCTAACCCCAGGAGAAACCGATGGAGACCATCATCATGGCCCGCCCCTACGTCGAGAAGCCCCTTGTCATCACCGTGATCCATCCCGACGGGGAGGAACCAAGCGAGCACCGGCTGTCGGTAACAGCTGACGCCATCGTCGTCGTCCACCTGTGCGCCGAGGTCCCCGGCACCAAGTATGGGATCGCCCCCAACGAGGCCCGCGCCATCGCTGCCGGTCTGCTCGAGGTCGCCGACGAGGCGGACGCCCGCCAGGCGGTGCTCGACGCGCAGGCGAAGCTCGGGGCCCCAACCGTCGTTGACATCAAGGATCGCTGCGCCCAGCTCGAGGTCGCCCTGGGTGGCGTTGACGGCGATGTCTGGAACATCCGCCGCCAGCTGGGCATCGATCTCGCTGCTGACATCACCACCACCCGCCTCAAGAAGCCCGGCGCGCTGCGCTACCTGCAAGCACTCGAGGCGCTCGAGGAACTGACCGAAGGCGAAGAGTAGCCGTCACCCTGTCCAGGTCCTCGGTCCTGGGCAGCGATGACGCCTACAGGGAGCCCTGGCTGGCTGTGGTTGACACCATCGTGAGGCCAGCCGGCGGCTCCCGCTTCTACCCCCCAGCATGGAGTCAACCACATGACCACCGACCGAAACTGCGACACCTGCCGGTACGAGACACGACAGGCGAGCGAGTACCCCTGCGACACCTGCGCCCCCTGGAGCGACATGCCGAACGACAGCGGGGAGCGCCCGTCGTGGGAGGCCAAGCTCAACAGCAGCAGCCCGAACCCGAACCCGCCCACCAGGGTGAACATCGCCCAGGGTCGGCGCGTCCGCGAAGCCCTCAAGCGGCTGCGCGAGGAACGTGGTGTCAGCCTCACCGAGATGGGAAAGCGGATCAACCGCAACCGCAACTACGTGCGCCGGATCGAGGACGCCACCGTCGAGACCAAGTTGTGGCATCTGGTGCTCTACGCCGAGCACCTCGACGTCAACATCAGCATGGTGCTCGACCCTGGGCTTCGCTGGCTGGACGACGGGGGTGTCCTGTGAGTGCCGAGGACCGGAAGCGGGAACAGCTCCGACAGCAGTATACCCACGCCGCTGCTCGAGCCTACGCTCTGCAGGTCCTGCAGCGCCTGCAACGGGCTGTAGAGGTCGAGCGGGTGCGAGCCAGCCACGGGTTGCCCGACGGGCTGGAGCCTGTGGCGGACGCCCAGTGGGAACGGATGGAGGCGCTGGTCTTCGAAGCTGCGAGGAAGGCGTGA
>CAZUAH010000911.1:0-4098 GCA_964617665.1 uncultured Pirellulaceae bacterium | reverse complement strand
GAAATCCGAGCCGCTACTTCATGGCCACGCGCTCGCAGAGTGCGCCGCCGGATACAGCCTCGACGCACAGTGCATGGGAGAGTCGGAAATTCTTGTGATCAGCGTATCTGCTCTGCGAACTATCATGGATCGAGACCCTCACATCGGGTACAGCATCCAGTCAGTAATCTCCAAGATCTACTTCGAGCGGTACATCGAAACCATGAAGAAGCTTCAGACTATCGTCATGAACATTCCAATGGAGTCGGCTTGAGTCTCTCTGACCTGCCCTCCAATCGTTGTTCAACTAGGTCTGGTGCTTCGCTCGGTCGGGAGTACAGCAATTCCCGCTACGATGCCTGGACGTTGGGGTCTGGGGTGGGATTGAATTGCTGGGTCTGGAAGATGCGCAAGCTGGGCAGAAGTAGCGGAATTCCGGCGACTTCATCGCAGCGGGTACCATCCCCGGCGGATGCGGTTTGGAACTGGATCGATGGCTTCAACCTGACGACGTCGTCGAGTTGGAGGTTGAAGGGCTTGGCACGCTTAGAAACCGCGTGGTGCAACCGACTTTATGAAGCGATCCCCAGCGCAGGAGATTGCGGAGACTCCCGCTCGCCTCGCCCCGCGAGATCGCTCAGTCAGTCGCCGACGAATTGGATCGGCCGGCGGCCATGTACCTGCACCAGTTGCATCGCCCAGTCATTGGTTGCGGGCGCCACCAAAAGCGTAGAACGATACTTGCTGGGATTCGGAAAAGCCTGCAGACGATCGATATCGATCACCATTCGACCTGTTTTGCCATCGACGACTCTAAATATGCTGTAGACAGGCGAAGTTGCCATGAGAATGCCGTCGCGTGTCCACGGTCGTTCCTGAGATATCTCGAATACGTGCAACGCCGATTCCCGTGCATCGCGTGGCATCGTGGCGAAGCGGACAAACGTCAGCCAGTGGATCCATTCACCGATCTTCTCGCCGTTAGCCACAATGAACCCGACTGGACGACGGCCAGTTTGGAGATCCGATAAGTACAGAATCCGAGAAGGGCCACCGGGGAATCTGTAGTGGAGGCATTCTTTCCATTCCTCTGGACGAACCAACTCGGAATCCGCGAAGTTGGGCTTGTAACCTTCCTTGCCCAAGAAAGTCACGAACCGCCTTCGATCGCGTTCTTGGACCTCTTGTGGAAAGCTGATACGCTCCGCGTTATCGCGAAGATATTCGACATCAACCTCGCCTCTACGCGGCTTGCCGTTTGCAGATCGTTTCAGGTCAAGCCAGTAGATACCCGAGCTACACGCCACCGCTAGGTGTTGCGTGATGTAGTTCAACACGACCGAGCAGATCGGCAATCCACGCCGGACACATGTAATCGCCGAGGACGCGCCAGTTATCGAGGCAGGGGCACCATATTTTCTTTCCCAGCGTGAACGAGCCTTTTCGTGTGCGACTGCGTCCGCGACCGTGGCGAGTGACTTTCGGTCTTCAGGCTCATTATTGTCAATGTGCCACTGCAGGAATTCCTTCAATTGAGAGGAGCGGTCGGTCGGATCGCTGACGAAGAATGTACGAGGCCCTCGGGACCCCTCCGGATGGGTTTTCGCCAGAACGTTGGCGTCCTCCCCCCGTTCCTCTGTTACCAGAATCGCATATTGGTCATACTGCGTCAGCCGATCGGCAATCGCGATCTCGGGTATCCCATCGAGTCCCAGCGTGTCTCCTTTGCCCCAAACGCTGACCTTCTGCATCGCGTCCTCGATACGGGTTCCCATGAGGGCTCGATTCGCCCTTAGGAGCGCGCTGATCGAAATATCGCAGTAGGATTTCTCGATACCTATCATTTCTTATCTCCGTGGAGCGCGCAACCGGTCATCGGACGAATGCAGATGCTCCGTGAGGTTCTGGGAAGCCATTCTCGTGACATAGTGCCATTCTGACACCGCTCTGCCGCACAACCGCGGTACTCTCATTCTAATTGCACCTGCGAGCTGACTCCACCAGAATCCTAAATCGAAGTACCGCAAGTCGATTCCCGCTTGCAGAAACGCGACTTCGTTCATGCTGCCTAACCCACCAGCACCGAAGTCTCGGAAGAGGAGGCCGACGAAGAAAGACTATCGCCAATAGGCCGTAGAACAACGTTGCGTCTGCAATTCGGATCCGCTGTACAGTCAGCATTCTGATTGCAGATCACTCCTTGATCTGGATGCACTGGCGTTGCATTGCGGGGAGGCCGTCGATGGTTGCTTTGCCATCACGATGTGGTCACCGGATGTGTCGAATTGACGTGTGACTTCTGCGTAGCAGTTGTACACCCTGCGATAGTAGCTGTCCCCGAAATCCAGTTGCATCGGCGCGTTGGTGTCGGATTGCGTCCAGCAACGGATGGCACGATGTAAGGCGCCGTCGCGCCGGGTGAATCCACTGGACGCCGAACTGCGGCTCTTCGAACTACCGTGGCGCCGTCCGTTGCTGAACCGACCCCATGATTTTTCTCGCGGCGGCGGCAAAGGCGGTGTGGTCCGTGTGATGCTTCTGTACCGCGGCGCGGACACGGTCACACAGTCGGGCTTTGGCTCGCTGGCGAATCGGCCCGTTCGGCGACTCCTGCCACCAGATGTACAGCAGCGTTAGCCCTTCTTTGATGACCGGATAATCCGGAGGAATGTCAAGCTTGCGAAGTTCCTGCAACTGCTGTTCTGTCAGGCCGGACTCCTTTGCCCGTTCGGGCGACTTCAGAATCGCTCGCACGTCTTTGGCCACCTGGTAAGTCGCGCGATATGGCTCGGTCGGCGAGAAGGAGACGCTTCCGCCGTTACGATCCCACGACTCCTTGAAAAACCCGCACCTGACGGTTGCACGAGTTTCGCCTTCGCCCTTCAGCGTCGACAACGTCGGCGTGAAATCGATCGGCGGATCCGTCTTCAGGCGTGGAACCGGCTCCGAGGGCCACGCACTCGACTCCGGAATGGGACCGGCAAGGCCGCGCAGCATCTCCAGTGTCTTGCGGTTACTTTCGTGTTCCTCTGGCGTTCCATTGGAGTTCGGGTCGTAGATGTACTTGAGAGCGTCTGCACAAGCTGATGAAGTTTGACCTGGGGGACGACCGTCTGACGAAGCGTGGCAACGTCGCCTTCCAAGCCTGCCTGGACAAGACCTTGTTGGCGATGCACGTGTTGCTTGCCCACGACGACTGAGGGTTCTGCCGACCGGCGAGTCTTTCCGTGGCTGCCGACAGTTCGCTGTCACGTCCCGCGCGCCGAGAGACATCTTTGCCCCTCGCATCTACCTCTCAGCATCCCTCTCCCGCCGCTCGACGGCCAACTCCAACCGTCCTCGCCCCTATTCTAGTACCTGCCCCCGCCGCCGCCTTATTTATGCGTGAGCTGTTGAACTTCGACGCGCCTTTGGCGTATTCGGCGTTGTGCAAAATCCAGAAGTTTCTGTGACTCCACGGCACGTCGAAATCAACGCAGCTCAGGAGAACCGGAAACGCCTTGTCACCGCCCCAGACTCGAAGGAGACTCAGTGAATCGAGCCACTCGCGGCTGTTGTGACGACGGCACATCAGGATCGGCAACAGCCAATCCGGGTCCAGTGGGCTGCGGAGTTTCGACACGAGTGCGTGGACAATCTGGTAACGGAAGGCCAAGTCCGGAGAATCCACGTGTCGACGCAGTGCGCTCACGGCCTCTTGGCCTCCGAAATGAACGAGGGCCGAGACGGCTGCAGAACGTAACTCGGCGGGGCCCTCGCCGAGCGTTCGTGAAAGCACCGGCAGCGCACGGTTGGATTTCGACACGCCAAGGGCCACAATCACCGCTTCCTTCACGGGCGACTGTTCGCGGTCCAGGGCGTCGAGCAGCGCGTCGATACTGCGACCTTCGGGCATCCGCCCCAGCGCGGAAGACGCTGCGCTGCGGATGACGGGGTCGGTATCCGGCAGGCCGGCAAGAGCCACGTCCAAAGCAGCATTGCCCGGCACCAGCGGCAATGCTGACATGGCGGCAGTCCGCTGCGCCGTCGTGCCGGTCTTCGTGTGCTTCTCCAGCCTTGGTACCGCGTCGTCCTGCCCAAAGCGAGCGATCGAGGCCATAACCTTCGGCAGACCGTCAT
>CAZUAH010000910.1:0-4101 GCA_964617665.1 uncultured Pirellulaceae bacterium | reverse complement strand
TCGTCAGAGCTTAGTTTTGGGGTGGCCGGGGTTGGAGGGCGTAGCCCGAAACCCCAGGGCTTCCTTCACTAACGCTCAGTCCAGCCCCGGCCACCCGACCCTAATTCCTAAACTGGATAAAGCACTTAGTCATTTCTTCATTCTTCCCCACGGCACTGGAGCGAACCGTTCTTCAGGGCGATGAAGATCCTTCCATCGGCGGCCGACATGCCGTCGAACACGGGCATGGCGTCGAGTTTACACTCCGAGACTTGCTTGCCGTCTGTTGCGGAGACCACGCGCAGAAACACGCCTTTCTTGCCCATGAAACCGGCCAGCGCTTCAGGTTCGTTGTGGAACTGAAGAATCGTTGAATCCTTCTCGCCGAGATCGGGAGGGCCGGCCACGATCAGCTGGTCGCCTGCCTGAACCATTGCCCTGACGATCAGCGAATCTTCTTGGGACCAGATGAGCTTCACCGGCGGACCTGAGGAACGGGGTCTCCGTTTCTTTCCTTTCGCATTCGTCTTGGGCTTCTGCTCGACAACGGGGGCGGCGGCGGGTTTCTCCTTGCAGAAGAGGTGGTAGGCGTCGGCCTTGTGGCCGGTGGCGCCGCTGGCGATGGTAACGCGACCGTAGCCCCAGACTTTGTCGTCGTTAAAGCAAAGGATTCTGCCCGAGGGGACTGATGCGGCCACGTTTGCCCAGCCGCCCCAGCCGACGCCCACGTTCGTGCCGATGAGCCAGAAGGATCGAACAAACCACTGCTCGCCGAGGATGCCGGCTGCGGACATCAGATGGGGTTTGCCTTGGCCTGAAGGCTGGCCATCACGGTCGAATCCCTTGTGCTTTATGAACACGAATTCCCCGTCGCCGGAGATAATGTCGGTCTTGACGCCCTGCATATCGAACTTGCGTTCGCCACCCGTCTGGATATCGGTCTCAGGATCAAGGTCGTAGATCGGAGTCCTGGATAGCTCCTCGCCGGTAAGCGGATCGAGCCGGTAGAGAACCATTCCGCCGTCCAGATAGCTGTTGCGACCTGCCGCGGCGTACAGCGTTTCGTTCTGCAATTGGACCGCGCCGTGAACGGGCCATACGGATTCGAGCTGGCCAAAAACTCCCGCCAGACGCTCCTGCGGAGCGGCACGGAAACGCCAAGCTAGTCTGCCGTCGGAACTGTCCAGCGAGTAGATCCATCCATCCGCACAGCCGAAGATGACGTATCCCTTGAAGAAGGTCG
Organism: uncultured Pirellulaceae bacterium; assembly: GCA_964617665.1. Lineage (GTDB taxonomy): Bacteria > Planctomycetota > Planctomycetia > Pirellulales > Pirellulaceae > JADHUC01. Next base: position 2,879 of record CAZUAH010000910.1, on the reverse strand, counting down.
GCGCGCTGTCGATTCGTCCGCCGACGGTGAAACTCCAGAGACTCTCGCCGTCTTCTGCATCGAAAGCGTGCAACGTGTGCGTGTCGATCGACGCTATATACACGCGACCACAGGCAACGACTGGCTGGGTAAGCCGCCCGCCAATGTCCGCAGACCACTGCAATTCCATCGAGGCAGGCGCCTTGGTAGCCGCGATGCCGCTGCGTTTGCTGTCGCCGCGGTGCATGGGCCAGTCTTCGGCACCGGCCTCGCCGGATGCCTTGCCGAACGCCGGGCCCTTTTCAAGAGCGGGAGTTTCGGAGAACTGCATGAACGTGCCGGCTCTGTGATGGGCAACCGCATAGAGCCCGGTGAGTTTGACCTTAGCAAAGCACGCGCAGGCGTGCGGCGGGGCATAGAGCAATCCGTTGGCCGGAATGATCCCGTACTGGCAGGTGCCACGGATCCAACTGTTGTTGCCGACACAGCCCTCGTCCATACTGACGACTTCGATCCCTGACCGACAAGTATAGATGAACTGCTCCGTGGCCTTGTTCCGATAGCAGCGAGGATGAGCCATGCCGACATTGGGCCCGCGCGACTGGATCACCTTCGTCTCTTCGCCGGACTTGAGATCGTAGCACTTGTAATCGTTCCCGACCCATACGTTGCTGCCGACAACAAAGACATCGGTGGGCGAATTGTACCCCTCTCTGCATGCAACGGACCACAATTCCTTGCCGTCCTTGACGGAGTAGGCTCGCAGCGTGCTCTTGCCTCTGCGCGGATAGTTCGGGTCGTTCCAGCCGTGGACTCCCCAGTCAACCGTTTCAACAGCCGCGCCGTCTTCTGTGATGTCTTTGTCTGCACAAAGCAGCACTTCGTCCGTGGCAACGACGGTGGGCGAAGAAAAAGACATTCGTTTCAGCGGGGTATCGCAGCTCGTTTTCCAGACCATCTCGCCATCCGAGGCATTGAGTCGCGCCACGCCTTTTGTCGACTGATAAAAGACGTTCGCCCCCTTGACCGTGAGCGTCACTGGAAGGATGAATCCGTCGTCCGAGCATGTGTGCTTCCAGATCTGCCTGCCCGACTCGATGTCGACTGCGGCGATGTATCGGAACTTGGTGGGCGCTGGTTCGCCTCTGGCGTACAGTCCTGCCCCCCGGCGAAGAACTTCTGATGATCCCACAACGAGATACAGAACACCGTCGGCCACGAGGATCTCCTCGGTCCGTTCCGTACCCTCAAAGACCTTCAACGTCTTTCCGGTGGCCGCGTCGATCTCGGCAACCGAGGCAGCGAGTCCCAGAGTGGCATAAACCCTGTCGCCGACGGCGACCAATCTGCGCGGCAGGTGAAGAGGACCAGCGCGGAAGTGTCTCAGGTGGTCGCTCCACTGTGGGATATCCTTTGTCCAGAGAACGATTCCGTTGAACGCATCACGAGCGACCAGTTTCCACTGGCTGTCAAAGCGGATGAATGCCAGCGGTGCATAGTCCGCGATGTAGAAGACTCGTCCCTTCGACGAGACGGCCGCAGAAAAGCTGGCCATCTCCTCGTGGCTTCTGCCGTGTACAGGATCCGATATCCACTGCAAAGCCCTGGGCTTATGAACGACGCTGTCTTTGCCAACGGCGTTGTTGTCCGGTCCGTGTAGGTAGTGGGTCCACTCGTCGATCTCTGCAGGAACCGGTTTTGCGAACATCACAAAACCGTCTCCGATACGGGATACGGGATACGGGATGCGGGTTCCTTCCGGGGCAATGATCTTCCCCCTCGGAGCCAATACTCGTTTCAGCTCCTCATCTCGTATCTCGTGCCGCGTATCTCGTATCACGATCAGATTCACCAGATTGTCGACGTACGGAAGTTCATTCTCCGTCAGATGCATGAAAGAGACGTCTCCGTAGTCTCCTTTCGAGACGAGTTGTCTGCGAGCTGCCTCAATTCTGTCTTTGTCGGTGTCCAGGCCGTGCACCAAGAATCGTTCATCGCGTTTCAATGCGGCGGTGAACTCTCCGTCTCCGCAACCGAGATGGACGATCAACCCGCCCTCAACGCCGCTCTTGCTTACAAGGTCTTCCGCATTCTCAGCGATTGCCACGCTAGCCGGCCATACTGCGACAACTGCAACCATCATTACCATGCTTCTCACGGTTATTCCTTTCTGCTTGTCTCTTTGTGTCTAGAACGACGCCACATGAAATAGGGTAGGGCCGGTTCCACCGGCCGATCAGGCGACGATCAAACGTTGGCCGGCAGGAACGGACCCTACTCGACCCACCAAACTCCTACGCATTCACGTCCTTTTCATACGCTTCACAATAGCGTCGCCCCAGGATTATGTAAGACCCTCGATCAGAGTGGGTGCACTTGGAGGCATCGACGCATGTCAGACCAACGGTCGAAATACGGGCCGTGTTTCTTATCTTGTATTGGTGGCTGTGCCGTGGCAACACATCAGGTCACGTTGAAGACGGCCAATCGCCGCAGAATCGGCTCTGCCTCGGCTGCGGTTACCCTCAAACGCAAGGCGGCAACTTCCACAGCATCGAACGATTGAATCCGCTTGTGGCCGACGCACTGCCCCTCGCACAGCGGCTTCCATTCGCCCCCAGACACAAGCCCCTCCAGTGTGTATTGGCGGATACGCTCGCCCTGTGCGATGTCTTCCATGGCGATCATGTGATTGATGCGCCCAGGCCGCGGGAGTTTCAACTCGATCGAGTTTCCTGTACCTGTTGTCTCGGCAACGGACTTCCCAAAACGGCGCCCGACTTCCTTGCCGAACTCGGCCAACCGCTTGATGTCGTGCTCTGGCACGAGACCTTTCGAGGTCACAACTCCGGCGGCGCACTCTGCGAGCGCGTGGCCATGAAGTAGCGGCTCGGATTTCT
>CAZUAH010000909.1:0-4104 GCA_964617665.1 uncultured Pirellulaceae bacterium | reverse complement strand
AAGAAGGCGTGAAGGTCAAGGAAGAAACGCAAACGCTGGCCACCATCACGCTGCAAAACTTCTTCAAGCTGTACGGCAAGATCTCCGGGATGACCGGTACGGCCATGACCGAAGCCAACGAGTTTTGGAAGATCTACGAACTGGAAGTCGTGGCCATTCCAACCAATCGCCCGCTTCGGCGGCTTGTACACCCGGACGTCATCTACCGCACAGAGACGGAGAAGTACAAGGCGGTGGCCGACGAGGTGGAACGCATGAATCGCTGGGACGTGCTGGCCATGGAAGACGGCAACATCCAGTGGGGAACGATCTTGAAGGAGGACGAAGACTCCATCGAGTTTCAGCCGCGGGACGGCAAGAAGAAGAGGACCGTTTCACTCGCCGACGTCAGCGAGATCGAACGCAAAGGCCGTCCGATGCTGATCGGCACGGTATCGATCGAAAAGAGCGAACGGCTTTCGTCGTTACTCGACAAGCGTGGTGTCAAGCATCAGGTACTGAACGCTAAACACCACAAACGCGAGGCGGAGATTATCGCTCAGGCAGGCCGAACAGGTGCAGTCACGATTGCCACGAACATGGCGGGACGTGGTACAGATATCGTGCTTGGCGGAAATCCCGAGACGATGGCCTGGGCTCGACTGCAGGACACGTACGAAACCCGCTTGGATGTGCCGCGCGACGAATGGGATGGGATGGTCGCCGACATCGGACGGGAAGAGAAGATGGACGAAGAAGGCGAGCACTTGAAGTCCATCGGAGGCTTGCACGTCATGGCCACCGAGCGGCATGAGGCCCGGCGCATCGATCTGCAGCTTCGCGGGCGCTGCGGTCGCCAGGGGGACCCGGGAAGCAGTCGCTTCTTTTTGTCGCTTGAAGACGACCTGATGCGCATCTTCGCCGGAGAATGGGTGAAGAGAATCCTGGAAACCCTCGGCATGAAAGACGGCGAGGCCATTGAAAGCAAGATGGTAACGCGACGTATTGAGGCAGCGCAGAAAAAAGTCGAAGAACGACATTTCGAAGGCCGCAAACACCTGCTCGAATACGACGAGGTGATGGACGAACAGCGAAAACGCGTCTACGGCTACCGGCAGACGATTCTGGACGGAGGCAATTGCCGCGACCTTATCATCGAGGCAATCCGCGAGCAGGTCGAACATCACTTGAGCACATATATGGAGCGGGACTTCGGCGTCGGGACGTTCGCCGAATGGGCGGGTAAACGATTGGCGACCCAATTGGAGGCCCGAGACTTCCGCGGCATGGATATCGAGCAAGCCACAAACCACGCGAAGGACGAAGCCGAGCGGCTTGCGGAAACCCAAGTGATAGATGGCATCGAAGAGAACCTGCCCGATGTGGAGGAGGACGATGGAACCGCCGAATGGAACTGGCAGGCTTTAACCAAGTTGGCGAACTCGCGCTGGGGCTTGAATCTCCGGGACCGAGAGTTGAAGAAGGTTGGCCGCGACGGTGTGGCAGAGTTGATTATCGAGCGGGCTCGTGATGCGATCCAGCGGGTAGACCTTTCAGATGGCGCCCCGCTGCTGGAGGACGACTTTGGCTTGCGCAGTGCGATTGGTTGGGTAAGGCATAAATTCGGCATTGAGTTGGATTTCGAAGAAGTCCGCGAATTGGAACCGGAGGAGTTACAACAGCTGGTCTGCGAACGGGGGGGGGTAGCCTACGACGACAAAGAGGCGGGATATCCGGTTATGGCCAGTCTGTACCGGTTCGCGACAGGCGCGGGACACGCGAGATTGGACCGCGAGTCGCTGGCCGCTTGGGCGAAGGAGCGGTTCGAGACGGATCTGAGCATCGAGGATTTCAAACACAAGCAACGTGAAGAAATCCGTGCGTTGCTGATCGAGCACAGTCGCGCCTGCCAGCAGCGAGCCAATGCGGTGGCGGAGGAAGTCCAGGGGAAGATCGACGAAGTGTTCGGCCCCGAATCAGAGGGGCAGACAGCGGGGATCGCCGCCGGTGGTGATGGAGCCCTGGCCGCGCTCTCGGATTGGCTGAAGGAAACGCTCAACTGCGACATGTCGGTCGAAGACATGGAACGGTTGGAACGCGACGAGTTGGCTCAGAAACTGACGGAGGCCGTCGAAGAACGCTACCGTCCAGAAATGCGTCGCATGGAGCGCACCCTGCTGCTACAGATTGTCGACATGGCGTGGAAAGACCACTTGCTTGCGATGGATCACCTTCGCAGTTCGGTCGGTTTGGCCGGCTACGCTCAGATGGATCCCAAGGTCGAATACAAACGCGAGGGGATGAAGCTGTTCGATGGGATGTGGGAATCCATCTACGAACGGGTCACCGACCTAATCTTCCGCATGGAGCAGTTGGACGAGGGTTTGGTGGATAGCACTTTTGTGGAGACGTCGGCGACGCACGCCCAGGCTGAGAGCGCCAGCGAGATGGCTCAACAACAGCAAGCCGCCATCGACGCCAGCAAGGGCGATGCAGCCGTGGAGACGATTCGCCGGCGCGGGCCGCGCATTGGGCGCAACGAACCCTGCCCGTGCAACAGCGGAAAGAAGTACAAGAACTGCTGCATGAGAAAGATAGGAGCGACGTAGAGCCTACTCCATGTCCTACCTGTTGAATCTCGTATACCTCGTGCTGCTCGTCGTCTTCTCGCCGTGGCTAATCTACTCTGCCATCCGCAAAGGCAAATATCGAGAAGGCTGGCGAGCAAAACTGTTCGGTGGCGTGCCGATGCGCGAAGAGGCAGGACCGTGCATCTGGTTTCATGCAGTCAGCGTAGGCGAAGTGAATGTACTTGCCCCGTTGCTTGTGCGGCTCGAGCAAGAGCACCCACAGTGGGTCTGCGTGATTTCCACGACTACCAAGACGGGTTACGACTTGGCTTGGAAGAAATACGCGCCACGTACCGTGTTTTACTGTCCACTGGACTTCAGTTGGTCGGTCAAGCGGGCCATGCGGCGTATTCGGCCCGATCTGTTGGTGCTTGCGGAACTCGAACTCTGGCCGAATCTGATCAAGGCGGCAAAACGCCGAGGCGCCAAGGTGGCGGTGATCAACGGTCGACTAAGCGATCATAGTGCTCGCGGCTATCGGCGAATCCGCCCGTTCGTCGCCCGATTGCTAAGATCCCTGGATCTTGTCGCGGCGCAGAATCAGGAATACGCCGATCGCTTTCTCGAGTTGGGTGCACCGCTGGATACCGTCCACGTGACGGGATCCGTCAAGTTCGACGGCGCGCAGACCGACCGCAACAATTCCAAGACACGAGATTTGGCCGAATTGGCCGGCATCAACCACGCCGACGTTGTCTTTCTGGCCGGCAGCACGCAGGAACCGGAGGAGGCGCTGGCCCTGAAAGCCTACCGCCAATTGGCAAGTGAGCATCCGCGATTGCGTCTGATCATCACGCCACGACACCCGGAACGATTTGACGATGTGGCCGAATTGCTGAACCAATCCGATGTTAAATGGCAACGTCGGAGTGATTTGGATACCGACGGCCCAGCACTGGATGCGCGCGTACTATTGGTAGATGTGGTTGGGGAGTTGGGGGCGTGGTGGGGAATGGCCCATGTCGCTTACGTGGGCGGCAGTATGGGCAAGCGAGGCGGCCAAAACATGATCGAACCGGCCGCGTATGGCGCCGCTGTCTCGTTTGGCCCAAACACCTCCAACTTCCGCAATGTCGTCGCGTTGATGCTGGACCGCGACGCGGCTATTGTCGTTCAGGACGGGAAACGACTCACGGCCTTCGTCCGCCATTGCCTCGAAGAGCCAGAATTCGCAAGCGGTCTGGGCCAGAGGGCACGTCAACTGGTGCTGGAGCAAGCGGGCGCGGCGGACCGAACGGCCGACTTGATTGTTGCGTTGATGGAAGACAACGTTTGAGGCGAACAGCAGGGAAGCGGCCAACCGCAGGACGCTCCGGACGAGGCAGACTCAGGCGTTGAACAGCAGGTTGTCGATCCGACGCTGGTCCCCACCCCAAGACGGCGCCATTTCCTGCTCCGAGTCAGCGGCATCGCATGCTTCGAACTGACCTCGGCAGTGGCGGCACTGAACAACGATGCCCAGATGTCCCACGGCTATCCGCACCGTTCGCCCGCA
>CAZUAH010000908.1:2588-4105 GCA_964617665.1 uncultured Pirellulaceae bacterium | reverse complement strand
CTGCGGGAATACGTTGTCACGCCGGAACTGAAATCGTGTTTCGACGAAGCGCTGACTTTTATCCGCAGTGCGTCGAACACCAGCAAGGCGAGCTATCTGCATGGTAGTTTCGGTAGCGGTAAAAGCCATTTTATGGCCGTGCTGCATTTGATCCTCCAGGGGGAGCCGGCTGCCCGTGGTATCCCGGAGTTGGCTTCGGTGATCAGCAAGCACAACGAGTGGATCGCCGGCAAGAAGTTCCTGCTAGTGCCCTACCACATGATCGGTGCCCACGACATGGAGTCGGGCATCTTCGGCGGCTACGTGGATTTCATGCGGCGGACGCATCCTAATGCTCCGATTCCAGGGGTGTACTTGGCAGAAGGACTGTTCCGAGACGCTGAGAACTTGCGAAAGCAGATGGGCGACGAACGATTTTTCGGCACGCTCAGCGGGGGAGGCGGCGACAGCGATTTTGGAGACGTTGATGCGGGTTGGGATGCCGAGCGTTTTGAAAGCGCGATCATCGCTGAGCCCGGTTCGGAGGAACGATCCCAACTGATCAGCACGTTGGTCGACAAGTTTTTCGGATCCTACGACACGCAGGCCGGTGGGCACGGCGAGGCGTTCCTGTCTCTGGACAAAGGGCTGTCGGTCTTGAGCCGACACGCGCGCAGCCTGGGATACGACGCCCTGATACTCTTCCTCGACGAACTAATCCTCTGGTTGGCCAGCCGCGCCGCGGATGTCAGTTTCGTCAATCGACAGATCGCGAAGATGGCAAAACTGGTCGAGGCCCAGGCTGCGGATCGGCCGGTGCCGATCGTCAGTTTTGTTGCTCGTCAGCGCGATCTTCGCGACTTGATCGGTGATTCCGTGCCCGGCATCGAACGACTGAACTTCGATGACGCGATGGGCTGGCAGGAAGGGCGATTCCACACGATCACGCTGGAGGACCGCAACCTGCCGGCCATCGCCGAGAAACGTGTGCTCAAGTGCAGGAGCGAGTCCGCTCGACAGGAACTCGATGGGGCGTTTGAGCAGACGAAGAAGATCCGCGAAGCCGTGATGAACACATTGCTGACCAGTGACGGCGATCGCGAAATGTTTCGCAAGGTGTATCCGTTTAGCCCGGCGCTGATGCAGACTCTGATCGCCGTTTCCAGCGTGCTGCAAAGGGAACGCACCGCCCTGAAAGTGATGATGCAACTGCTGGTCGATCAACGTGAGACGTTGTCCGTAGGCGACATCGTTCCCGTGGGTGACTTGTTTGATGTGATTGCCCACGGCGACGAAGCGTTCAGCGCTGAAATGGCGATTCACTTCGATAACGCCAAGCGACTCTATCACCAGAAGCTGTTGCCAGTGCTGGAGAAACAGCATGGCCGGCGCGAAGACCTGGAGAAGCTACCAGAGGGCGATCCGAAACGAACGGCTTTCCGAAACGATGATCGACTGGTCAAGTCACTTCTGTTGTCCGCACTGGTGCCCGAGGTTGAATCGCTTCGAGGGTTGAACGCCGAGCGATTGGCGGCGCT
>CAZUAH010000908.1:0-2488 GCA_964617665.1 uncultured Pirellulaceae bacterium | reverse complement strand
GCTGATTCGCATGTCGACGGGGCGAAGACCCTCTGTTGGATACCGGGGTTTTTCAGTGCGGACGCACAGAAGGATCTGGGGACGCTGGTCATTCTGGAACACATCCTGACCGGCGAGCGGTTCGCGCAATACTCGAATCACCTTTCGCCGCAAGATCGGCAAGCCGCCAAGTCCCTGCTGGAGAACCAGCGTAGCGTCCTCCGTCAACGTGTACAGAACCATCTTGATGCAGCGTACGGGCTGGAGTCGGTCACCTCTGGATCGCTCGACACTACCCATGACCTGGATTTGAACGAACGGTTTTGTTCGTTGCTGCCTGGATTTGAACCACGGCCCCCCGTGGCGGCAAACCTAGGCGGAGCGATGCACCACCTGCTTGGCCAGGCGTTAGCGCACGAGTTTCCGGCTGCACCGGAGTTCGAGGCCGAAGTCAAGAAGGGCAGCTTGAAAAAGGTCCACGAGATCGTCAGTGAACTTGCACAGTCCCAGGACAATCGCATTGAAGTCGACAAGCCGCTGCGCCCACTCATGCGTCATATCGCTAATCCGTTGCTGCTGGGCGACATGGCACATGACGCGACGCATTTCGTGATCGGCCAGCACTGGAGGAACCATTTCATTCGCAAGGCTGCCGAGACTGGTAGTGCGCTCACGGTTGGCCAGCTTCGCAAGTGGATCGACGAACCCAGGCCAATGGGGCTTCCAAAGGACGCGCAGAACCTTGTGATTCTTACCCATGCCCAACAGGCAAATCTTACCTGCCTCCTGCACGGAGCGCCGTACGAGGCCACATTGGCGAATATCCCGGATCAATGTCTGCTGAAGCCCGTCGATTTACCTCCGGAGGACCAATGGGTACGAGCTATTGATCGGACCGGCAGTATCTTCGGTGTGGCGGTATCACCGCTGTTGAAGGCGAGCAACGTCACGAATCTCTCGACGGACGTACAGAAGAAGGCCACCGAAGCTCGGGTGCCGTGCCAGGGTTACTGCCAGCGACTTCGTGACCGTCTTGGTACGCTCGGTCTGGAAGCCGCGAACACGGACCGCATGAGAACCGCCACGGCGACTCAGGCGTTGGTCGAACAGATTCACTCGGGCGAATCCGAGGATGTGGTGGGCATCCTTGCCACAGCCGAGATTTCCACGACCGAGGCGGCAATGGGCGAGTGCCGGAGCAAAGCCGCGGAACTGAACGGAATCATCGAAGGGGCGAACTGGGAAGTGTTCGAGGCGGTCGGCAATCTGAGCGATGAACGCAAGACTGCGGCGGATGCAATCCGCGAATCGGTCCTGGAGGCAATGCAGAACGACGAACACGTTGTGCAACTGGGGCCGGCGTTGAAGATAGCGCAGTCAAAGGCGCTCCGCCTGCTGACCGAGATGCCGCCAAAACCAGGACCGCCACCTGGCCCTGGACCAGGCCCCCCAGGCCCCGGACCGAAACCGGGGAAGCATGTGGTGAAGACCGACTCGAAGGACAATCTAGGCATCGTCGCAGCGAGAGACTTGCTTTCCGGCCTGGAGAGTGACCTCAAGCCGAATCAGAACATCCGTGTGAATGTCAGTTGGATCATTGAGGAAGGCGAGACCAAGCAGTGACCAGCGCAGCCCCAACATTCAGCCAGATCAAGGCGCAAGTCGCCGCGATCCGCCAGAAGATCCCGAACGCCCGAGTGATCGGGATTCGTGCGTCGGGACGCTGGACGGGCGAACGCCGCAAAGAGGACGGTCCTGAGACGTATTTGATCGACCAATGCGACTCGCCCCTGGCGATGCGGATTGCGCTGCGCGACCCGGACGGGGAAGGTACGACGAAGGTGCTAATTACGGGCTTGGACGACAAAAGCCTGGGCGACGACATCCTGCTTCGGCTGACAAAGCGACGATTGTTCCCGATTGATAGTTGGCAGATCGTGAAATCTCTGTTCCAGGCCCAGGCGATTGATCCGCGACTGACACGGCATCGCTGGATCGCCGAGTGCCTGATGGACTGGATTCCCACTGGGGGTTACCCACCTGTCAGCGGTGGGTTCCTGGATGCGGAAACGGTGTGGCCGATCCTGCTGCTACGCGGTATTGGTCTGGTTTCCGAGCGGCCCGATCTGTTGTCGATCCTGAAATGGTCCATCAGTTCCGATCACGTCAAACTCTTTCGTGAGATACCTGAGCACTTTCGCACAGGGATCGTCGATTGGCTTTCCGGGATCGCCGGCCCGACCACGCGAGCCATTCTGGATTGCGCACACCGGGCTGAAGGCCCCGATGCCCTGCCAGTAGGGCTCGCAGCCGGGGTGGTCTTCCATCCCAAAGCCTCCGGTCGCGTCGAGAAAGCTGTGGGAAAGATGGAAGAGCGGTTCTTCGGCGGGACATCACCGAACCCACAGTTGTTGGCCCGCTGGAGTGCCGCAGCGACCGAAGTCGTCCGGCTTCAACTGACCGAGCCAAAAGAGAAACGCGCTCAGCTTCAACGAGCCGACGAGATACT
>CAZUAH010000907.1:0-4139 GCA_964617665.1 uncultured Pirellulaceae bacterium | reverse complement strand
GCCAGCCCCAGTGCAGCCGTGGTCTTGCCTTTTCCATCCCCAGTGTAGACATGTACGCATCCAGGCAATCTCTCCGAGTCCATTCAGATATTTCCTTTGACAAGCCGGATAGGGCGATCGGAGTGTGTACGCACGAAGACGTTCACTTCTGCACAACGTCCGTCCGTCGCGGATGCTGCGAGTCGTTGTGCGTTTGGTAGGTCTTCTGACTTTCGAGTATCGAAGCCCATCCGGCCTTCTCACCGATCTTCCGGTTGCCCGGAAACGCGGCAATGGCCACCTAAGAATGGATGGGCCTGTCTAAACTCGATCACAGCGGCGGGACCGTCCCGGATTTGCACCGGATTCCCTGTTCGCCGGTCTACCCAGAAGGGCAGCCGGCCACCAAACGCTGGGCGTGAATCGTAGCGGATCGAAACGCCGTGTCAAGCTGACAATCCGTGCACAAGACGGGTATAGTTCCAGTGTCTCTGGTCGAGTAGTCTAACTGGATTCATGAACCGGAAACGGAAACTCTGTCGTGAAACGATATCTCCGTTATGGGCTGCGAAGCCTCCTGATCGTCATCACCCTGCTGTGCGTGTCATGCGCGTGGTTGGTCCGCGTGATGCACCGAGCGGAGGAGCAGCGAGAGACAGTGGCTTGGGTATCGAAGCACGGAGGATGGGTCAAGTACGGCTGGCAACTGGACAAGGGATCAGGACCGTCGGGCCCGAAGTGGTTGCATGACGTTCTTGGCGAAGACTGCTTTCAAACGGTCGAGAAGGTGGGACTCGGCGGCCGGAGAATCAACGATCTCACCCCACTGGAAAAACTGCCGAAGCTGCAGGGCCTCTACGTCTACAATACAAAGGTGAAAGATCTGACGCCCGTATCGAACTTGCGGCACTTACGTTGGCTTGCTTTGGACGGGGCACCGATCCACGACCTGACGCCTCTCGCAAATCTTGAGAACCTGGAGTCTTTGGAGTGTACTTCGACGTGTGTGGACGACTTGAAGCCCTTGGCACGACTGCATAGTCTTGGTCGCTTGCGGATCAAGGACAGCAACGTTCGGGATCTCACGCCGTTGGCCAATCTCCGGAAGTTGACCGTCTTGAATGTGTCCGGCAATCCAATCCGAGATGTGTCTCCGGTGGCAAATCTGACGAGGTTGACGGTCTTGAATCTGCAGACGACTCACGTCGAGGATCTCGCTCCGCTTCGCTCGCTGACTCGACTCGCACGTCTCAGTTTGGCCCAGAGCGAAGCGACGGATATCAAGCCGTTGGCTGCTACGACTAATCTCCGCTGGCTACACATCAGTTATACTGATGTTCGTGATCTCTCGTCTTTGGAGGAGTTGACGACGATGGAAGAGATTGTGGTAGGCAAATCACAGCTCGCCAACGCGAGAGCGTTGGCCGAGAAAACAGGGATCAAAGTACGGCTGTCAGGCAACTGACGTACCACTACGAATATACCTGAGCAAATTGAAGACGAGGCAAACCGACATGATTCTCAATCGTTGTTCGACGTATTTGGGGCGAACGTTTCGGTCTCTGTTGATATTCGGCCTGCTGGCGTCCGCCTCGGCCCGCGCGTCGGAAGAGCCCTTCTGGCCGCAGTTCCACGGCCCAGACCGAGACAATATCTCGACCGAAACAGGGCTGCTCAAGAGTTGGCCGGTCGATGGTCCTCCATTGCTGTGGACGGCTCGTGGAATCGGCCATGGCTATTCCAGCATGTCGTTGGCCCACGGCTTGATGTTCACCGCTGGGAACATCGACGACAAAACCGTGGTCACCGCCTTGGATTTGGCCGGCAAGATTCAGTGGCAATACCCGAACGGCAATGCATGGAAGGACCCAAAGCCGGGTTCGCGCTCGACGCCGACCATCGACGGCGACCGGCTGTATCACAAAAGCCCGCTCGGCCAATTGGTGTGTCTGGATGCCCACGCAGGCACGAAGCTCTGGGGACTGAATATCTTGGAGAAGTTCGGGAGTAAGAACATCAGATGGGCCATTTCGGAGTCGCTCCTGATCCACGGCGACCGAGTCATTTGCAGCCCCGGTGGACCTCAGGCCGCCGTGGTGGCGCTGGACAAAATGACCGGACAGGTCGCATGGAAGTCAGAAAGCACCGGCGAACTGGCGGGCTACGCATCGCCCAGTTTGTGCGAATACGGCGATCTGCGAATCCTCGCGACGATGACCGAAAAGGCGAGCATCGGACTGAACGCCGATACGGGCAAACTGCTTTGGCGCGTCCAACACATCACTCCTTGGGAAGAGAACATCTTTATGCCAATTCTGCACGACGGTTGCGTGTTCTACAGTACGGGGCACAAGGTGGGCAGCAGGAAGTTGAAGCTGCAAATCGTTGATGGCAAAGTGACGACTGAGCTGCTTTGGCAATCGACCGAATTGGACAACCATCACGGTGGCGTGATTCTGTTGGACGGTTACCTGTACGGCTCCGGCCACCGCCGCGGCTGGATTTGCGTGGACTGGGAAACGGGCAAGACGATGTATAACGAACCGGGTGTCGGCAAAGGCTCACTGACCTACGCCGACGGAATGTTCTATACGCTGGGCGAGCGATCTCGGATGGGTTTGGTCAAAGCCACACCCGAACGACATGAGTTAATCAGCGAGTTTCCTCTTCCCCGGGGAGGCGAAGGCCCTTCTTGGGCGCATCCGGTCGTCTGCGCCGGCCGGTTGTACATTCGACATGACGATTTCTTGTACGCCTACGATATCAAGGCGAACGACCAAGAATCGGAGAGCAGATGATGAACTTTGGGCTGCTGGCGTCGATGATCCTCAAACTCCAGGAAGGTTAGGTGACAACCTGAAAAGGAAGTCACGTCTTCCTAAGCCCCCTCCACCTTCGCCGCACCGAATCGTGGAATCTCGAGGATTCCGCTGGCCCCAGGGAATAAATCGCCGCTCTCGTACCTCTGTTATTGTGTTGGTGGGTCCCGTTAGCAATCCAGAGCGTAATAGAGGCACTGATGAGAGCCGTCAAGAAAGCCATCCTCGGTCTGGCACTGCTAGGGCTTCTGTGGATCGCCGCCACTCGGATGTTCGGATCCCATGACGATGCCTTCACAGACGAAGGTTTGCTGACGGCGAACGCTTCGGACTTGAAGCACACGATCATCAGTCCACATCTCGAGACACCCGTGGCGACTGGAGAAAACGTCCTGTGGTGTGGAACCTTCCAACTGGCATGGAACGAGGCGTGTTCTCTTGCCGGGGAGAACTTGCGTTTCAACAACGAGCCCACGATGGTGAGGATGCTCAACAAGAGAGCATTCACAAAGCAAGACCTCGACGCGGAATCCTACGTTGCCGTAGCAGGTTTTGTGAGAGATGGTGTCCACGGGCAGATTGTGCGGCAACTGGAGGAAACGTTTGACGGGCAAGCGACGCCGCGCTACATCCCGCCCGAGAGCCTAACGCCACGTCCGCAAGACATTGTCGTCTATGCGTATCTGTTCAAGAACCTTGAGTTCCAGACTCCGTTTGAACGGATCAACAAGCCGATAGCATTCGAGACGGAGCAGGTGTCATGCTTCGGTATTGGAGAAGAGTACAAGAGCAAACACCACGAGATGCTCGATCAATTTGTCATCCTAGACTATCAGAGCGAAGGTGACTTTGTCATCGAGTTCAAGACCAAGAGCAATCGCGATAGGGTAATTCTGGCGAAAATGCAACCGGAAGCGACCCTTGAGGCAACGGCACGAGCAGTTCAGAAGCGTGCCGCGAATCCCGAGCCCACGGAAACTCAGATTGGCGACGTCTTGAAGGTCCCCAAGTTCAATTTCGACATCACACGCAGATACCGTGAGCTGGAAGGCAAAGGGCTACTGACTGCGAACCCGAATGTCGCCGACGACTTGGTGGTACTCAGCGCCCTTCAGAATATCAGGTTCCAGTTCGACGAGAAGGGCGTTCGGCTGCGTTCGGAGTCCCACATGGTCTTCGGCTGCGGAGGACCACCTCCACCACCTCCGACCAAACATGTCATGATCTTCGATAAGCCTTTCCTAATCATGCTGCAAAGGGCTGAAGCGGACG
Source organism: uncultured Pirellulaceae bacterium (assembly GCA_964617665.1). GTDB lineage: Bacteria > Planctomycetota > Planctomycetia > Pirellulales > Pirellulaceae > JADHUC01. The sequence continues at coordinate 69 of CAZUAH010000907.1, read as the reverse complement.
TGCCCTATTTCGCGTTGTGGGTCGGGAATCCAGAACTCTTGGTGAAAGTAAAAAAGTAACAACCCCATA
>CAZUAH010000906.1:0-4142 GCA_964617665.1 uncultured Pirellulaceae bacterium | reverse complement strand
GTAGTGGGCCATTTTAGCTGAGCGAAGGCGGGTCAATTCTGCTGAGCGATATAGACATTGGCTCTGGTCTGATCGTATCTTCGTGGACAATCTGTATATTCTGATCTGTCATCGTATTATTTCCTATTTGATAGACTCTTAATGAAAAGCCCCACACGACCGAAAGGTCGAGTGGGGCGGCAGGCAAGAACAATGTGTAATAAGAACTACGCCGTTCTATTCTATATGATTTGCCCTCGCCTGCTGCGGTTGTTGTTATCTCCAACTACAACAACCACATTATAGCAAACGAAAAATGTTTGCGCAAGGCGAATGTATCACCAACCCAGATACTCTTCCGGGACAAAAATGCACGGATCAAGACGGGGCATATTGAAGAGAAGAATCTGGCTGTGAACCAACGGCCCAACGCCATCGACGCAATAAGCATCCTGATGCAGAGGGATGACCGATGTGATCGGCGGACAGTTGTCTCTGAGCCATGCGTATCTGTTCTGTCGCCCAGCGTAATCGTTCGATTTGATCCGGCTGTTCAACAAGAAATGGAACGGACAGAAGAAAACGATGGGACTGCCCACGGGAACAATTTTCAAAATCTTGGAGAGGAACCGTGCCGGGAATAGTTCCTTGCTGTCGGGGTTTCCAGAGAATGGCGGATTGCACAGAGTCAGTTCAACATCCCGGAATGTCTTCCGCCTCCTGAAGAAGTCTTTCCGTCTCTTAATCTCAAACCAATGGACCTTGGCTCCCTTCCAGGGCTTCGTCAGCGCACCATCCCCGGCGCAAGGATCAAGGATGACGTTGGCCGGATAGTGCGGGCTAATCAAGTCGTAGAGGAACTGGCAAAGGCCGGGCGGCGTGGCGATGTCGTTCTGTTTGACGACCGGTTGGTTGTATCCGCCGAAGAACGGCCTGGGGCGGGTTTTCCCGTCCAGGCCGACCGTAGCGTCGATGGTGGGGATTTCCCCAGTTGAATCCAGATCTGTCCTGACGCTGCCAACCGTCTTGTGATCCACGCCCAGCATCTTTGCCACCCACCGGTTCGACCGTTCCGGTGTTTCCATAAGCTGATCGGCAATCAACTGGCGTTTCTGGATCTGAGTCAGATGGCGACGTGCGAGATTCAGGGCACGGGCCAAGGCCCTCAGTTCTTCTTCGTCGCCTTCATGGACTTGTTCTGGGCAATCGTAGCCAAGCTCGGTAGCGATTTCCTTTCTGGCATTGCCATCGATGATCCAGCGCAGTGGGCCGTCGCTATCGACTAGTATGGGATTGATGACCCCGCTAACGGCGATGGACTGTTGCAACCCTTCATATTCATCTGGTGTCAGCGGCGGAAGGTCGATGAGCGGACGGTAACGGGGCTTGAGTTTTCGTTTCGGTTTGGTTTTGGTCGTCATGGTCGTCACCCATTCCTAATCCGCCGCTTGGCGATCTCTATGTACTTCTTTTCCCTGTCGATGCCGATGACCTTGCTGGCCCCGTGGTCAAGCCCGGCCGCCAGCATGGTCCCGCTGCCCACAAACGGATCTAGCAGCACGCCTTTCGTCGGGAGTATGTATTTGCACCACCATGCAGCCACGTCATAAGGAGTGGCTGCTGGGTGATGTTCGGCCCCACCAGGGTTGCCTCCCGTTGGTACTGGCAGAAGGTTGAATGGCGTCGTGCCGCCACGCTCTTCCGCAGCCTGGACGACCGTCCCGTTTCGGAATGTTCTTCCACTGGGGCCAGTCCGAAGGGCCATATCGCTACGGTCCCGTGCCAAGTGGGCCTGCGATGGCGTCCACAGGACCGACTCCTGGTTCCTGAAGCAGTCGGGCTCTCCAAGCCAAACGCACATCTTCACGCTCTGGCGCATGAGTCCTTGTTTGCGGTTCGTCCCTGCAAGCGGCATCGCATCTGTTGCCCACCAGTAACAATCCTGAACCAAGTTCCATTCTCTTCCGGCCCAAACCACGAATTCCCAGAGCCAAAGTCGCATCTGGCCCACTTTTTCATAATTGGGCTGGAAGATAAAGACTGCACTGCCCTTCGGCTTCAAGACCCGGCGGCTTTCGACTACGACTTCCTTCATCAGATCATGCCAGTCAGCCTCCGTGATCTTCCCATAGTCACGATTGACTTCGGGGTAAATTGGATCAGTGATGATGGCGTTCACGCTGCTGGTCCGGAGTTTCTTCATCTCTTCCCGACAGTCGCCGCAGATCAGAGTCGCCTTGCTGACTCTGGCCTTCCGTGCAGCGGCGGTTCGAGCGACCGGCTTCAATGGCTTGGGGCTACGCTCCATCTTGAAGTGCCGCCAGATGTCTGGCGTCACGCCCTTGCCATTGACCATCTTCAACAGCTTCGTTCTCTCCCTCTTGGGCAAGTCGGCAAGTTTCTGGGCGTCCGGGACGTTGATCCTGCCGATGCGGATTTCTTCTACGAGTTCTGGTGCCTTCTTGCCAATTCTCTTTACCGCTTCAACGTAGGTGGCATTGGTGTGGGCCATTCTTGCAGCAACGGTGGCGGCTTTCCCGCTCACCGATAAGTCAGCTTGCGAATTTGTTCCCTTTTTACCCCGTCCCCTGGACAGTCGTTGCCGGTCCTTGGCTTCCTTCTCATAGAGTGGAAGAAGATCGTTAGCGATAACCGCCCGCTGGCTGGCAGTCAGGTGACGGCGGACAAGATTCTGGGAGATGACCCACTCCAGCGGCGATCCGTCACCATCCCACTCAACGAATCTGGGCTCGACCTTGGCTTTCTTGCAGGCAGTCAAACGATTGCGACCGTCTAAGACCTTGCCCTCATGAAGGATCACCGGGTTCTGGAGCCCATTGGCTTTGATATCGTCAACCAACTCCTGGAGTTCTGCATCGCTCATTCTTGGGAAGAGCAAGCATGCTGGATGGTAGACGATGCGTTTTGGTTTCTTCACCATGATCTGTGTCTCCAGCGATCTCGATCAGTGTGCCCGGTAAGATTCTACCCTGGGAAGGGCCTTTTGAAAACTTGGAATTGATGGGCCACAAATCACCAGCAAGTCGATACCGTGGCAGAAGAGGCGGGAATAGCCTGAGGCTCAATGCCAAAGACTGGACAGGAAGTGAACCGGGAAATCCAGAAATGAATTTTGAAGCTGAGTTTTTTTGAAATCCGGCCGGGGCCAAAACAACGGGGCCGGGACCAAGCAGTGCGAGATGACAGGTGGTTGATCCCCTGACGGTCGTTTCTGTTGGAGCATTATGCTTTAGGAGATAGGATCTGCGCCGGCCCCTCTGCTGACGCAGAGGGGCCTCCCACAATTTGCTCCGTCATTGTCTTCGACCGTAGTCACCGGCAATCATCGTTTGCAGTTCACCCAGTCAGACTTTGAAAACTACGGAAGACCATCCCCTGGCCTGACGGCCAGGGGTGGCTCCTCTACGCCGACTTCTCCTCCGCTTTCTTTGACGGTAACAACTTCATCGCCCTTTTTGTCAATGCGAATTTTCGCCCAATACCCGCTGCTGGACAATATCCACCTCTCCAAACCAACCGTGCGTCCTCCAACATTTCAAGATGAGCCCGTGCCCGGTCATTGCCGAAGCCCATCTTCTTCAATGCCTTGATGCTCAGGTGTCCCTCACCACCATGACCGTGCAGATGGTTAATAAAGCGAGTGAACTTCGCTATGGTCGGTTTCGTCAAACGCTTCTTTTCTTGCTCGTAGTGGTCTTTGATGATCCCCAACAACTTATCTGGCAATGGGGTATCGTCGGGCTTGTACTCCCACTCTGCTGCTGATTTACGTCTCTCTTCTGCTGAAGGCCCAACGTATGACGGGTCAGGGGACAGGGGAATCGACCATACTTCGCCGTCGAAGATATCGCAATGGAGGACGGGTGAATCGTCCTTGGGAGCATCATCTGCATCTTCGGAAGTCTCAAAAGGGGTGCAACATAAAGAAGCACAACAGGAAGAGAAAGAGATGTTATCTTTCTCCTGCCCTTTGAGCAGTTCGTCATCCTCGTTCTGTCCCTCTGCAAGGAGGTATCGTTCCAAGTAAACAACCTTGCGATACTTGCCTTGCTGTCGTTTCTGACGAATTCTGGTGAACAGCAGCAAATCATCGGCATTTTGGAGGGAAGAGGATACAGCACGACGAATGTGCTGCGCAACGT
>CAZUAH010000905.1:0-4161 GCA_964617665.1 uncultured Pirellulaceae bacterium | reverse complement strand
CGTGGTCGCCGCAAAGGATGTCCGCGGGCCGGAAATTCGGCGTTTCGATCCCCAGACGGTGATCTGTCCCGGACTGATTGACTTGTTCTCGTCGATCGGTGTGAGCGGTCAGACGATCGAGACGACAGCGTTTGTGGACCCCGATGCCAGTGCGGCGGACGCGTTGGATCCCAGCGATCAGAACTTTCGCGCGGCGATACGGGCGGGAATCACCACAGCCATGGTCACTCCAACTCCTCGCAATCTCGTGAATGGCGTCGCCGTGACTTTTCGTACGTTCGTGGCCAAGGACGGGCAACTGGAAGTGCTCCGTAACGACGGGCCACTCGTCTTCGCATTTGGCGACGGTGTGTGGCAACGGGATCGCGCTCCGACGTCGCGGGCGGGAGCACTGCGTGAATTGCGGAATCTCGTGGAAGCGGCCAAGCAAGGAAACGGGCATCCTCGAACGTGCGCCGCTGTCGCCGGACGGCTGGATGCGTTGTTCGTGTGCAATAACGCCAACGATCTGCACGGAGTGGTTGGAGTGCTGGGTGATGCGGCAGATCGGTTCGGCATTGTACATACGGCGGACGCCATCGATGTTGCCCCGGACCTGAAGGACCTCGAGCGGCCCGTCGTAGTTGGTCCCTACGCGTTTACGTCAAGCCGTCGAACGTTGATCGGAGCCGTTGCTCTGTCAGAGGCGGACGTCGAAGTGGCGTTCTCCGGCGGTTTTCCGCGGGCGTCACCCGACTCGTTGCGAATCACAGCTGCTTTGGCCGTGCGTCACGGGATGGCCCCCGACGCAGCCCGCAGGGCGATTACGATAGCTCCCGCTCAAACCGTGGGGGTGGCTGACCGCATCGGTTCAATTGTCCCAGGCAGAGACGGCGACCTGGTAGTCTTTTCCAGCGACCCACTGCGTTTGGACGCCAAAGTGCTGGAAGTCTACGTCAAGGGCGTCCGCGTTTACGCCGCGAAGAATCAGGAGTCGCCCATGGAAGGAGCAGAACGATGATGTGGTGCGTCAACTCACACGCTGGCAGTCGCCACGTAAGGGCGTTTTCGCTTCTGGTGGTTCTGACTGTCTCGATCGTGGCCGTGGTGATGTGCGGCGTCAGCGCCTGCTTGGCAACGCCGCCCGTGGCTGTCAAGGCCGACAGAGTTTTTGTGGGCGACGGCCGCGTCGTGGAAAACGGTACGGTCCTGATCCAAGACGGCCGAATCCGAGCTGTCGGTCCGAAAATACGTGTTCCCAAAGATGCGACTGTGCTCGAACTCGAAAACGGCTGTATCACTCCGGGCTTGATCGACGCCAATGCTAGGATCGAGTCGGCCGGCTTGCTCGGCGCGACTAGCATACGGATAGTCTACGGTGACGGGACGACACCTGAAGAGGAAACGGGCGGCACCGATACAGATGCTCATGCCGACGCGGGTGACGATTCGGAATCCGTGCAGCAGCAGGAATCTATCGACGTGCAGCCCAGCCACGTTGATTCGGAAGAAGAATTACCACCGCTAATCTCCGGTGTTCGATCGACCGTGATAATCAACGAACAGAGTTCGGAGGTTGTGCCGCACATTCACGTGATCGATGCGTTGGATCTGCGAAGCCGCAATTTCGACCGCCTTGTTCGCGGCGGTGTGACCACCGTATACGCCTCGCCAGACGCATCGGCAGTGATTGGTGCCCGCGGCGCAATCGTGCACACGGCCGGTCCCCGAGCGAGTCGGGTGCTCGTGCCTGCTGCGGCGGTGAAGGCCACCATCGGCTCGGAGCCCAGTTCCCTGGGGACGTACAATCGGTCGCCGTCGCGGTACTCGACCAGCATGTACGCCCGCAGACCCAATTCGCGCATGGGTCTCGTGTGGGTGTTCCGCAAGGCGTTCTACGACGCCGTTCGTCTCCGTGACGGGCTTGATGTCTACGGTGCGGACACGGCAGAGCCTGAGGCCCTGGACGTGATACTCGACATTCGCGAGCGGAAGGTTCCGTTGCGGATTCAGGCCCGGATCCAGCGAGACATCCTCGCGGCCCTGCGACTCGCGGAAGAGTTTGACCTGGAGTTCACACTGGAGGAAGCGACAGAAGCCTACCTCACGATCGACGAATTGAAGGCGGCGTCCGTCCCGGTGATTTTCGGCCCGATTTACGAACGGCCCAGCGGGATTCGCGTTCGCAGCGGCGAAGGGAACGAATCTCGATACTTCACATTCCGTGCCCTGCTAGAGGCAAAAATCCCAACGGCGTTGAGTGCTCAAGATCTACGCGAGGAGGACGGTCTTGCACGGCAAGCGATGTACGCTCAGCGATTTGGTGTCAGCTTCGACGACGCGCTTCGGTCGGTGACCCAGACGCCGGCGCGGATGTTGGGGCTCGACAAGGAACTAGGAACACTGGACCGCGGCAAGCGGGCGGATTTGGTCCTGTGGAGCGGAACACCCTTCGCGGCCACCTCGATGCCGCTGGTGGTCTTGGTTGATGGCCAAGTGGTGCTGGATCGACGCTAGAGCGGTTTGACCGCATTGAGAATATAGGAGAACACTTCGTGAACGCAAGGCGAAGCATACTTCTGGCAGTCGCGTTCGGTTTGATTGCTGTGGGCGCCCGCGCCGCTCCGCCGGCAAAGGTGGCGCTCCAGGGCGGTCGAATCATCCCCGTGGTTGGACCGGAGATTACCGAAGGTACGATCCTTATCGAGCACGGGAAGATCACAGCCATCGGCCGGAAGGTGAAGATACCCTACGACGCCATGGTGGTGGACGTGTCCGGCAAAGTTCTCTTTCCCGGCATGATCGTCCCGCACACTTCCGGCGGACTAGACCGCTCGAACGAAAACCTGCCTGTCACGCCCTTTCTGGACGTCTACGACGCGATTGACCCGTCGAGTCTATCGTTCGAGGACGCGTTGCGCGATGGTCAGTTGGCACTCCACGTTATCCAGGGTAACAGTTGCGTGATCGGAGGACTCAGCCGGTTGGTGCACCCAATTGGACGCACGACGGACGAGATGACCATACGGCCGACGATTGCCCTGAAACTCAGCACCAGCCCCAAGAGCGGCTACGATCGCATGACCCAGATGGCCACGATGCGAGAGACTTTCTTGGAGCTTGAGTACTATCTGGAGAACCTCGCCGAAAAGCGATACGAGGAGAAGCTGAAGGAAGACAAGAAAGAAATCGACGTAGGGCCCGAAGAGGCGAGGAAACAGGGACGCAGCCTCATCAAAGACGAACACCTGGACGACAAACATCGCAATCTGGTCAAACTGACCGATGGCCGGCTGGACGCATGGATCTACTGCGGGTCGGCAATGGATGTTGCCCCGGCGATCAAGACTGCCAAGGACAACGGTTTCCTGGACCGTACGGTATTCGTGTTGGGCACTGACGCGTATCGCGCCGTGAAGGAATTGAAAGCGACGGGCCGGCCCGTGGTGCTGCCTGCCACCTTGGTCCATCAAGAACGTGACCCGATTACAGGCGAGCTGAGCGAGACATTCGTTCCCAAGATCATTCACGACGCCGGCTTGCTGTATGCCCTGGTGCCCAATCCCAGTTCGTCCATGGCCGAGCGATATCTGACCTACCAAGCGGCTCGATGCGTGCGAAATGGAATCCCGCGTCAAGCTGCGTTTGAGGCGATAACCCTGAATGCCGCCCGCATGCTGGGCGTCGACGATCGCCTTGGCTCTCTGGAGGTCGGCAAAGCTGGGTACGTGGTCGTGCTCAGTGGCGATCCGTTGGACTTCAACACTTGGATAGAGAAGGCGTACATCGACGGCATTTTGGCGTACGACCGTGCGGAAGACGTGCGTCTAGAGGAGCTGGTCGGCCTAGAAAAGAAAGCCGCGGCAAAGGCAGCCGCCGAGAAGACGAAGCCCGACACGCCGCCCGCTGCCAAGGACGCAAAGGAGAAGAAAGACGAGGCGAAGAAGGACGACGCCAAGAAGCCGGAGAAGAAGGAGGCTGCAAAGAAAGAGCCCGCGAAGAAAGAACCTGCGAAGAAGGAGCCGGAAAAGAAGAAGCCGGCCGAGAAGGAAGAAAAGGAACCAGAGAAGAAAATCGAAAAGGACCCTAAGAAGAAGCCTGCCGAATCCCCGGTCGGAGAGGACGGACACGGCCATCGCATCAAAATTTGAGATAATGATTCGTTGCTAGCGTTTTCTTTGT
>CAZUAH010000904.1:0-4198 GCA_964617665.1 uncultured Pirellulaceae bacterium | reverse complement strand
CCTCTGGAGTGAGCCATTCCGGAGCATCGGCCATGACACTCCGGTAGATGGCAGCAGCCTGCTTTTTCATGCGGGCAACGAGTTCGGGACGTTCTTCTGCAATGTCCTTTTGCTGTTTGAGATCCTTGGAGAGGTCATACAACTGGACGCGGCCGAGTTCGCTTTTTTTGAGTTCGGGGATCCAGGCCTCGTTGAAGTAGTACAAGTCCCGAAGTTGGTGCCGCAGTCGATTGGCCTCGGGATTGGCGATTCTCATGTTAGCGCTAAAAAGGCGCGAGCGAAGCTTATTGTCGTCCAGCCCTTTTTCGAGATCGTCGCCGAGGAGTTCTCTGATTTGCTTCATGAGTCGATCGGCGGTTTTGAAGTCGATCGGCGATTTCGCTGTGCCGGAGGTAAACAGCGTGTGGTCACCTATCCTCACAACCATGTTCGCGCCGCTGATCCAAAACAGAGGCTGATGTCTGTTGAAGGTGCCGGACCTGGTGAGAAGAGGCGCGAGGTCGGAGCCATCGAGATGGACGCCACCGGGTTTCTCGATTCCGATCAATCCGCAAAGGGTCGGAAGGAGGTCCACGGCGGCAGCGGGTTCGTCCTCGACGCGGCCACCGGGAATCCCGCCTTTCCAGTAGAAGATGCCCGGGACGCGGTGCCCGCCCTCGAACTGGGAGCCCTTCTTACCGCGCAGTTCTCCGTTGCGCTCCTGGCGGTAGCTGCCGTTGTCGGACGAGTAGACGATGATGGTGTTGTCGAGCTCGTCGAGTTGTTCGAGCTTGGCAACGAGTCGCCCAATCGCCCGATCGGTGTTGTCGATGGTGCCGCTGTAGATCGCGGCCTGATCGTCGAGCGCGCCATACTGGGAAACGATCTCTTCGGGCGCCGCGATCGGGGCGTGGGGTTCGTTGAACCAGAGATTGAGAAAGAAGGGGTCGGCGTCGCGTTTTTTATCGAGCCAGGTGAGGGCCTCGTCGACCACGATCTGGCAGGAGTAGCCTTTCATCTTCCCTACGCTTTTGCCATTGCGGATGAAGTTGGTCGGGTCCTTGTGACTCTTTCCCGGACCGTTGACGAGGCCGAACCAGTAGTCGAAGCCATGGTCGGTGGGGGTGGGATTCTCGCGATCGTGGACGGGCATACCGAGATGCCACTTGCCGAAGTGCGCAGTGGCGAAGCCGTTTTGCTTGAGCACTTCGGCGATGGTCGTTTCGCTCTCCAGGAGATGCATCCGGTGAAGGCGTTCGGTGATGACGGAATAGACTCCAGCACGATAGTGGTGGCGGCCCGTGAGGAAGGAGGCCCGCGAATGGGAGCAGCCCGGGGCTCCCGAGTGAAAGTCGGTGAAGCGCACGCCACCGGCGGCCAACTTGTTGAGGACGGGCGTCTTGACGGGACCGCCATAGCAGCCGATGTCGCGGTAGCCAAGATCGTCGGCAAGAATAAAGACGACATTCGGGCGTTTTCGAGAGGCGGTAGCGGAATTGGGCGTAGGGCCGGTTCCCACCGGCCGAACCATATTGCTTGGCCGGTGGGAACCGGCCCTACTTGGGGGCTGCCGAAACTCTTGACGAGTTTCGCTACGGCTTTGCCTCTTCAGACCTGACGGCCGGCCGGCGGGATCTGCCTCTCCCGCACCTTCGGCGACGTGAGTGAGAATCCTGACGAACGAGGCTCCCGGATTGGGCATGTTTGGATCGAGGCGACGTCTTTCTTTCCAGAGTTGGCCGACCCGCGCGCGCTGCTCGGGTTTGAGGCCGGCCATGACCCGGTCGACGTACGCCTGGTGGCTGCTTCCCTGGTAGCCGTCTGGAAGGGGATTCTTGTCGATGCGAGCCAGGAGGTCCGCGGTCTTCGAACTCGATGTCCCGACAGCAGCCGGTTGAGGTGTGTTTCCCTGGGGTTGCTTCGCGGCGGCCAGTTCCTCGGGTGTGAGCCATTCCGGCGCATCGGCCATGACACTCCGGTAGATGGCAGCGGCCTGTTCTTTCATTCGAGCGACGAGTTCGGGGCTCTCTTTCGCAATGTCGTTTTGCTGCTTGAGATCCTTCGAGAGGTCATATAGTTGGACACGGCCAATCCCGGCCTTTTTGAGTTCGGGGATCCAGGCCTCGTTGAAGTAGTACAAGTCTCGGTGTTGTCTCTGCAGTCGATTGGCCTCGGGATTGGCGAAACTCCTGTTGAACAGGCGGGAGCGAAAATCCATTCCGCCCAGCTCTTTCTCGAGATCATCGCCGAGGACTTCTTTGATTTGCTTCATGAGTCGATCGGCGGTTTTGAAGTCGATCGGCGATTTCGCCGTGGAGGAGGCGAAAAGTGTGTGGTCACCCACTCTCATGACCATGTTTGCCTCAGCCATCCAAAAGAGTGGCTGATGCCGCGTGAAGGTTGCCGTTTCGGTGAGCAGAGGCGTGAGGTCGGAGCCGTCGAGATGCACGCCCTTGGGTTTGTCGATGCCGATCAGCCCACACAGAGTGGGGAGAAGATCGACGACTCCAGCTGGTTCCTTCTCGACGCGGCCGCCGGGGATCCCCCCTTTCCAGTAGAAGATGCCGGGGACGCGGTGCCCGCCTTCGAAGAGCGCCCCCTTTTTGCCTCGCAGTTCCCCGTTGCGCTCCTGCAGGTAGCTGCCGTTGTCGGAGGAGTAGATAATGATGGTGTTGTCGAGCTCGCCGAGCTTTTCCAGCTGGGCGACGAGGCGTCCGATGGCCCGATCGGTGTTGTCGATGGTGCCGTTGTAAATGGCGGCCTGATCGTCGAGGGCACCGTACTGGGAGACGATCTCGTCGGGCGCCGCGATGACGGCGTGGGGTTCGTTGAACCAGAGGTTGAGAAAGAAGGGCTCATCGGCGCCGCGCTTTTCATCGAGCCAGGTGAGGGCCTCATCGACGACGATCTGGCAGGAATAGCCTTTCATCGGACCGACGCGTTTGCCGTTGCGCAGGAAGTTGGTCGGGTCCTTGTGGCTGGGACCCGCGCCGTTGACGAGGCCGAACCAGTAGTCGAAGCCATGATCGCCGGGGGTGGGATTCTCGCGATTGTGGACGGGCATGCCGAGGTGCCACTTGCCGAAGTGGGCGGTGGCGTAGCCGTTTTCCTTGAGCACCTCCGCGATGGTCGTTTCGCTCTCCAAAAGGTGCATCTTGTGAAGCCGCTCAGTGATGACGGAGTAGACTCCGGTGCGACAGTGTTGGCGGCCTGTCAGAAAGGTGGCGCGCGAGGGAGAACAGGTAGGGGCTCCCGAGTGAAAGTCGGTGAAGCGCACACCACCGGCGGCCAGCATGTCGAGGACGGGGGTCTTGACGGGACCGCCATAACAGCCGATGTCGCGGTAACCAAGATCGTCGACGTAGAGCGTGACGACATTCGGCTGTTTGTCTTTAGCAAAACCGGGATAAACCAGCAGTAGAAAGAATAAAAATGTGAGGATGGCTTTCATGTTATTTCCTTTTGGGTGCACCGAAGTGAGGGGCATTTTTCTTGGGTAACCACTCTTTCAATTCCGCCTTGGCCGCGGCGTGGACCGGGTCCTTGGCGAGGTTGTGCCACTGATGCGGGTCTTTGGCGGCATCGTAGAGCTCTTCACCGCCGTCGGCATAACGGATGTAATGCCAATGCTTTGAGCGAACCGCGTGATTCGCACCGAACCAGTGGGGCGAGTGCGTGATGATTGCTGGATACGGCCAATCGGCGTTCGGGTCGTTGACAAGCGGCGCGAAGCTGCGTCCATCGAGTTGTTTATTTTCCGGTAAGCCGCATAACTCCAGCAACGTCGGGTAAAGGTCGATGAGACTGACCGGACTTTTGCAGATCTTTCCACTGGCCGGAGTGCCGGACGGCAACTTGCCCGGTGCGTAGATGATCAGCGGTGTGCGGGTCGTCTGTTCCCAGAGCGCCGACTTGGCGATCTTCTCTTCGCCGACGTCGTAGCCGTGATCGCCCCAAAGGACAACGATGGCGTTGTCGCGATACTGACTCTTTTCCAATGCATCGAGCACATGACCCACGCAGGCATCAGCGAACGAGTCGGCAGCAAGACACCCCTGGACGGCTTCCTTCCATTTGCCGCTCTCACGGATGTGTTTGATGTGACGCTCGCCCATCCGCCGGCCAATGGCGGGTATGTCGTCGAAATCGTCCGCCTTGTACGGCGGAAGTTCGATGTCTTCGAGTGGATGCATGTCGAAGAATTTCTTCGGGGCATACC
>CAZUAH010000903.1:0-4220 GCA_964617665.1 uncultured Pirellulaceae bacterium | reverse complement strand
GCCGATGCTTTCACAAATTCGCGGCGCGAAGGGTTCTTCTTGTCGCTCATCCTCTCGATCTCCTTTCACGCAAAACGGAGAGAAAACTGTTGTTACCCAAACAAGTACCCAGAATAGTCAAAGTTTGACGCCTTCGATTGTCGCTACTAAGCCCCGGTTCTGCAAGGACACAATCCACGTGTTCTGCGGTGTCTGCGGGACAATTGCCAAGCTGGACTCTGTGCGGGTTGACCAGGGCAACGGTGTTGCTGACAATGGCCACTTCGTGTTTCGAGAGCAACATGGGGCGGCAGAACTCAGTGAGAAAAGGGGATTCGATGCAAAATTCGCCGAATGGGAATAGCGGGCCAGATCTGGCCTCCACCGAGCGCGTCACTTGGTACCACTGGCTCGTGGTGATCATTGCCTCGTGCGGCTGGCTGTTCGACTGCATGGATCAACGAATCTTTGCCCTGGCTCGACAACCTGCGATCACGGAGTTGCTGCCGGCCGAGGATGTGCCCGAAGGTGAAACGGCCGAGCAAGAGAAGAAACGCGAACAGGTGCGTGGGGCCGAGATCAAGAAGTTGGGCGGCTGGGCCACCGGGATCATGATGATTGGCTGGGCGACAGGCGGCATTATCTTCGGCATGATGAGCGATCGCTGGGGGCGTGTCAAAACGATGGTCGTGACGCTGTTGGTCTACTCAGGCTTTACGGGCCTCTCCGGAATCGCGCGGAGTCCCATGGAATTCATGATGTATCGTTTCTTAGTGGGGCTGGGCGTCGGAGGCATGTTCGGGGCGGCCACAACGCTGGTCGCCGAAAGCGTGCCGAGCAAGATACGTGCCATCGCCCTGGGGTCATTGCAGGCATTGTCGGCCGGCGGCAATATCATGGGCTCGCTGTTGAGTACCTACATACAGCCTGGCAAGGCCGAATTCTTGTGGGGATTGTCCGGTTGGCGGATCATTTTCTTCGTGGGTATCCTGCCTGCCATCCTAGTCGTGCCGATCATTCTTGTGCTCCGCGAACCCGAACGCTGGAAAGAGGCCAAGCGAAAGGCCCGCGAGTCGGACGACTCAAACAAGCACGTCGGTTCGATTCCGGATCTGTTTCGACACCGCATTTGGCGGCGCAACTTGCTGGTCGGCGTGTGCCTGGGACTGGCAGGGATGGCCGGGCTGTGGGGCATCGGCTTCTTCTCGCCGGAACTGATCACGGCCGCCTTGAAGGGTGAGTCGCAAGAGGTGATCGATCTGGTCCGGGGACGGGCCACGGCGTTGCAGGACGTTGGGGCCTTCCTGGGTATGGTCGTCTTCACGATCGTGGCCACAGCCTGGGGCCGTCGCCCCGCCTTCTTCTTCGCCTTTCTTCTCTGCCTGGCGACGACGATCTTCGTGTTCAACAATCTGCAAACCGCAAGCGACGCTTACTGGATGCTGCCCTTGATGGGCTTTGCCCAGTTGTCAGTGTTTGGGGGATACTCAATCTACTTCCCTGAGATCTTCCCCACGCGGCTTAGGGGCACGGGTGTCGGTTTCTGTTACAACACCGTGCGCTACCTGGCTGCTGGCTTCCCACCGGCGCTGATGTACTTGAACTCGGCACTGGTCGACCATGGTGTCGACGAACCGTTCCGCAAGGCAGCCACGTACTTGTCGTTCATCTTTGCTCTGGGACTGTTCGCATTGATCTGGGCCCCCGAAACCAAAGGCCAGCCGTTGCCAGAGGATTGAGGCGCATCGTAAGGGCGGATGCTGCGCGGGCCGGATTTCCTGGCCCGCGCCGGGTTAATCAGTAGTACTGTATGCCGCAACGCGGACGGCCGACGGCGCGAAGGGCTCGACGACAATGCTGTTGTCACCCGATTGGATATCATCCGTGATGTCCAGTCGATACGGTCTTCCGATGAACCCGCCTGCGTAGCGACCGTTCAATGTGATCGCGGCGGCACCTTCAGGCTGGATATCATCGGCTTCAAGGAAGATTCTTAAACCGTTTCGCAGCCAATCAGCCGAAAGCGTGAAGCGGCCAACGAATGGATCCGCTTTGACGGGCGAAGCCGTCAAGGCGTTCTTTCCGTCCACCTCGCCCCATGGTGCGCCACCCACGGCTATTACTTCTTTGGCCGTGCCCCATTCGCGGTCGTCAAACTCGACCTTCTTCCATCCGTCGACTTCGCGTTCGGCGGCCTTCCAACCTTCGTCGATGCGGCCGATGATCGACTTTCCATCGGCGAGTTTGATCTGATAGTACCCGATCAGCCCCGCTGGGTTTGGCTGGTCCGTTGCGTTGGTCACGGAGATCGCCAGCACGTTGTCTCCCGCCCGAAGCGATGGCGCCAAATCCACCGTGACGGTTTGGTGCCAACCCCCACCATCGCCGACCTGACGACCGTTTGCGTAGGCCATGAAGTAGTTGTCGGCCGCCGCGTACAACTTCGCCGTCGCCACTTCGGTGCCGGCCGGAAGCGTTAACCGCTTGCGGAAGAAGCGCGTGCCGGGCGCCGCGGTCTGATGAGCGTTCTGTTCGGGATACCACACCCACCAACAGTCTTTCAAAGGCGACTCCTCTACCTCTTTCACGGGCGGTTGATTCGGGATGATTCTTTCCGGCGGTGTCGCGAGGCGCGTCACGGCAATCGGATCGCGGGCTGGCTGCTGGCCCGACTTGATTCGCGGCGGACCCGAATCCGCATTGTCGCGGAATACGATCAGAACGCTCTCCAACGGCTCAAGCGACAATTCGAATTCCGCGGTGTTTTCGTCCACGCGGTCGAAGGGGATCGAGTAGATCTCGTTCCGCATCGCGTCCCAGCACTCGGGTGTGCCTTTGGCGTGAGCGCGCAAACGGAGTTGTTTGGCGGGCCCAACGTGCTGTTGGTTGGCGATGAAGAACACGTCGCGTCCCGCTTTCACTCGGTGCAGCACGTGTAGCCAGTCGTCCGTTTCGCCTTTCAAGACTTCCAGTGTTGGATGAATACCCGCATCGCCGGTCAGCACCTGTTGGATCTGCGCGGGCGTAGGCTGTTCGGGCAGAAAGTAGGACCGTCCGCCATTGTCGTTCGTTCGGCAAACGTCAAGGCTTGGCTCGGTCGCGTCGCCCCAGATCGCAGTTCGCAGTGCCGTGATATCCGCGCTGGTCTTTTCCAACGTGGCCGACTTGGACGGCAGGAGCGCGTACCCGATAACGATGCCTCCGGCTTCAAGAAACGCCTTGGCTCTTGCCAGCGTCTCGCACGGGATTACTTCCACGGCCGGAACGATCAGCACACGATATTGCTCTTGGCGCAGGTGCAACTCGGTTCCGGCGATCTTCACGTCGTTCTCGAACACGTCGTACGGCATCCAGTCGCAGTCGAACAACGCGTCCTGCAACGCGGTCGTCATGTCCTCTGGAGTAACCGCTTCGCCAACGTGGAAACTGTTGCCCAGATACAGCAGAGCAACTGGGCAGACGTGACGGCCGCCGGAGAGCATCAGACTGAGCCGGCTGGTGTAGTCCGCGTAAACTCGGTACAGCGGCCAGCGCGGTTCGTAGCCGTTGTTATAGAAATACGGCGGGCAGTCTCGATCGTACGGACTGCGCGGATTGAATGCGTGAGGGATGTGGAAGTTGATCCCGCTGGCATGCATGTGATCCGTCCACCACTTGATCTCCGGGTAGGGCAGATCCTGTCCGCGAGCGCCGAAAATCTCGACCATGGCCAAGTCGTCGGCCTTTCCGTAGACGTGGCTGATCGAACTTCCCAGCTTCGGTGACTGGTAAGTGTTGTCGTCCTTCTGTCCCGGAACGAACTGTCTACCGATCGCGTCGATCGCTCCCATTTCCGAATACTTCTGCACTTGAAACATGTTGCCGGCGCATTTTTCCGGAGCCAAGTACTCGCGACGGTGCTCCAGCCAGTGACCAATCGACTGCACATTGTGTTCGCGGCACCAGTCGGTCAAAGCGCCGTAGAGCGTTCGGCCCCATGTTTCGGCAAAGGCATCCTGGTACTGGTACTTGGCAGCCACTTGTTCGTTGGCGTTGGCAAGTTTGTACTTCCAAGCGACCAGGGCCTTTTTCCAGTCGACGCCGCGCTCCTTCAGCATGGGGATGACTTCCGTTCCCCAATCGCCGAACGTTTCCGGTTCGTCGTAAAAGTAGCCCACAATCGTCTTGCCAAAATCGTCGGCGAAACGATCGTAATGCGGCTGGTAGACCGTGCGGATGTACCAGTCGACCGCATCGCGGCT
>CAZUAH010000902.1:0-4222 GCA_964617665.1 uncultured Pirellulaceae bacterium | reverse complement strand
CAATATTTAATATTAGATTCATCTATGTCAGTGCCATAGAATCTACCATTTAATATTTTTTCACGTGCAATGTCTTTAGTGAAAATAGACAACATGTAATCTATCAAATGTCCTTTGCCAACATATGGATCATATACTATTTTATTATTTTTTTGTAAATCTGATTTATATGACTTTAATAAATCAGTATTTGATGAATAATGCTGTCCTAATTTATGCTGGTAGTCTTTATCAGTTTCTTGGGATATCATATGACTACTTATGCATTAAAAAACCCCCCTTTATTATAAGGGGGGGTATAGTTTTAGGCTACCTGGAATAATCTTTTTATATGTTTTTATGTTGTTATTTGCACTTTGTTGTGGTACTATATAAATACATTTTAACAACAAAGGAGAAAATAAAATGGCAAATGCAAATGGGTATAAACCTGGCGTAATTTATGAACTAAGATGTAATATCAGTGGTGAGTGGCATCCCTTCTATGTAGGTAGAACAAGTCGTCCAGACGCAAGATTAGCAGAACATCAGCGTGATGCAGATAATGGTAATCATAGATTAGTATATCATTTTATCAGACAATTAGATGAAATTGAAATTACATGGAATTTATTTCCAGTATTTTCATATGATTCAATGGGTCCATTAAATTATGAGGATCAACATATACTTAACTTAGTATTAGATGGTATTACATTACAAAATATGAAAAAAGGTGATAGTAATTGGGCTGTCAAGCAATGTGGTGTTAGTAAAACAGCTTATGCACGTCATCAGAAAACGGTTAAGGAATTAAGTAAAGAAAAAGCAAGTCCTGAAGAACAACTTAAAGAAGCAATGCTTTGGCAAGATGAATTACGAAATGGTTATAAAGCAATGCGCAATAAAGCAAAGTACAAAGTGCAATTAGACGCATTAAAAGCATCACTATATGTATTTCGAGATGAAAACCGTAGAGTGGCAGGAGAAAAGCGTGTTAAGAAAATTAAGCGTCTTAATAAAGATATTGCTGAATTTAAAGATAATGCGGATAGACAAGGTTTTGTTAGACAAATGCTTAGTGATATTAAAACACTACTTGATGAACACCAAGCACTAAAAGATGAGGATTTAACTGAAATAAGTCAAAAATATTACGACGACGTGCGGCATATGGCATGGCAGAAAACTGCATTAGATATGATTGATAAGGGTATCAATCCTATTGATACAAGTAATTGGTGAGGATGAAGAATGAAACTTCTATACAGTATAAATCCTTATTATATTAATAAAGTAGATACTACTAGTGACATATATCGTAATAATTTTAATCAATGGATTAATGTAGAAACTTCTATCGATGAATTTATTGAAGTGGTTACACAAGACGGCTTTGCTATTAATGCACAACTAGATCCTAGTACCCAACGGGCAAGAGAAGTGGATTTCTTACAGACTAACTTGCTACTTTTAGATATTGATGATTATGCAACACTTGAGGATGCCCTTAATACTGCATTATATGAACGATATGGGGCTGGGTATTATACTTCTCAAAATAATACTGCTGAACATAACAAATACAGACTTATTTTTGTTATGGATACTATTATTACTGATTCTACTTATTTAAGAATGATACGACAGGCAATGAATTGGCTTTATAAAGCTGATGAAGTTACTGCTAATCCTACTAGAGTGATGTTTGGGAATAACACCTCAACTAAAGATTTTGACTATTGTACAAAAGTCTTACCTTTAGCAGTTATTGATGATATTATTTTAGCATATGATGATGTACATCCTGTATATGTGCCACAAAAATCAGAATATACTCCTACAGATAATGATGTATTACCTACTAAAAT
This sequence comes from uncultured Pirellulaceae bacterium, assembly GCA_964617665.1. GTDB lineage: Bacteria > Planctomycetota > Planctomycetia > Pirellulales > Pirellulaceae > JADHUC01. The sequence continues at coordinate 2,372 of CAZUAH010000902.1, read as the reverse complement.
AGATGAGATGCATTATGTATTACAACAACTAGGACAATTAGATTATATGGCATGGCGGGATACTGCATGGAGGGCTATTGAGTTTTTAGGGGTTGAAGGTATTAATATAATGAAATCTTATTACCCCGAACAGAATTCAAATGAATACAACGTGTTATATAAGAGTTGGAATAAAACCAAAACACCACATTGGAATGGCATATATAAAACACATAATATTGATTGGCATAAAGGACAAGACTATGTGTTAACACGATCGAAAGATAGACAGCTAAAACTAAAAGGAAAATAATATGAATGTACATACACTATCAAAAAGTGAGATTAAAGAATTCCCACTTACTAAGGCTAATGGTGTCTTAGAAAATATTCTTACAGAACTTAACTCTACTACTAATGATGAAATAAAAAGTAACTTGTTGGAAAAACAAGAATTAGTAGAAGCACGAATTACAAAATTAGGTGGTAAAGGAGATGAACTGGACAAATACAAGACAAAACTACTTTCGGTTGTTAATGAGAATTCTTATGCTTACTTAACTCATAACGGGAAATATATCTCTGTTATTAATAGCGGTGTGAAAGACCGTCCTAATATTGAGATTGAAGAATATACAGTAGAACAAATAATTGATACTATCGCACTCGAAGCAAATGTTGAGTTCAAATATGTAGATAATAAGGCATTTAAGAAATGGATGCGCAAACAGAACAAACATTATAAAAAGAAAATAATGTCCGTGTTTGAAAAAGACTATTCCAATTTGTACTACAATATTTTCACTCACTTGAAACAACACTTTATTCAACCAGATTATAATGCTACTGAATATGATCCAGGATTTGATGCTTTGATGTATTCGCTTGGGGGCGGGAAAGAAGAAAATATTGAATACTTAAAGAAATGGCTTGGCTATTCATATCTTTACCCAGATAGATGTACAAGTACTCCTAGTATTGAAATATCAGGTCTGCCAGGAGGAAACGGGAAAGGAGTGCTTGAAGGTATACTGAAAATTATGTACGGGGATTCCTCTGTGGTAGGCTTTACACGACACGAAATGGATAAGTTTAATGCTTTATTGAGTTATGGATTATTTGGTATTATTGATGAGGCACATCCCGAACAAATTAGTACCAATGACTTGAAAGCATTGGTAGGTAATAAATCCAGACGACACGAGGCAAAAGGGATTGATGCATGTATCGTTGATAATAACTTGGTGTACTTGTTCTTTAATAATCACTATGAAGGTATGATTAAACTTGATGGCGGAGGTATGGCAGGGTCTGATAGACGGTGGGGTATTATTATTACTAATATTACATTGGTTGATGCTTTTGAAAAATTCTTCGGAGAAGCTATTAATGGGGCTGATGATATTAATATAGATGCATTTGTTGACCAGTATATTAATAGTCAATTGTATAATAGGATTGAGATTGCAAAATTCTTAGGGTGTATTATTAAACAATATAAATTGAATGAATTATATTCATTACCTCCTTTACACGGGGATGATTATACTCGTAGATATAGTATTCAGAAAGATAATACTACTGAAGCATTTGACTTTATTACTAAGGTTGCACTGAAACATGGAATGATTCCCACTAAAATATTATTACCACTTGTTAAGGGTTATACTGAAAACCCCAATTTTAAATTAAGTTCTCTTAAAAAACGATATGAGGCTTATCTTGATTTGAATGGAATTAGGTACAAGTATAGAAAATCTTCTACTACTCTTGTTAATAATGGAGTTAATATTTTTAGTAAAGTAAGACTCGATGCTTATGTTTTTAATGAGAGTAGATCTAAAGAAATAATTTGGGATGATTATACTTCGCAAACTTATAAAGATGATAAAGATGATAAAGATTATGTGTTTTTGAAAGATAATTTTAAAGATAACACAAGTGATGATGATGATGCAAATGGGAATGATGTATTGACTGAAAAATTAGATAATTTGAAGCATTTGACCTCAAAAACTAGTTTTTGACGAAAATATGAGTGCATTTAGAACAGAAATAGTGCATTTATTTTAACAATAGTGCAGATAATTGCAAAAAATGTTAAGTTTTTTGGTTAAGTTATTACTGTAAGTTATTGATAATAAAGTATATTGAAAATTAAATGCACTTGTTTATAAAAATATAGTAATTATAAGGTAGAAAAAACACATCTTCATACCCGTTTCTATATAGTTTTCACAAAAAATTAAGTAAATGAGTGCATTTAGACAACATTACAAATAGAGATAATAAGTACAGATACCAACAACAATAACAAACTAAAAAGGATTACATAATGACATTTGATATTGAAAACTTAAAACTACGAGAGTATATTAATTTAATTAATTATT
>CAZUAH010000901.1:0-4237 GCA_964617665.1 uncultured Pirellulaceae bacterium | reverse complement strand
TACGTCATTTATTTTTACAATTCTCCCTCAAACACCACTTTCGATCATAACTCGAACGTTGTCGCTAAGATCCCAAAACCAACCAGCATAAAATTTAATAGTAGGATCCGCGTAAGAATCAGTTTTTAAGCGATAATAAAAATCACGTGGCCAATCTTCTTTTAGCCGATGAAATTGGTAAAACCCTTTTATATAAAGATTTGAATAGCCACGAACATTATAGCTTGCACTAGGATAGGACAAAACAACATCTTCCCCTTTTTTAAAATAAAAAGGGTGTTCCCATAATCTGCCATAATAATTAGGTTTGTATGTTTGGTTATCTATTGTGAGCAGTAATTTTGAATTAGCTTTCTCGACAAAAGGCCAATTATGCCTTTTATTTTTTTTATAATATCCCTCGTCAGTTCCCTCTAAAAAATAAAACCCGGATTTTTCAATATTAATTCTTTTCCGATCTCCTGACCTAACAGCAACCGGTTTTTCTACACCCATATTATAAACTGGTTCAGGCGGTGGAGGTGGTTTATTGGCGTGCTTGTAGAAAGCAAAGAATGAAAAGGAAAGTAAAAAGGTGGGAATTAAAAGATATATAAAATGAGATTTCAAAAAAGGTACTGATTTTTTCAAGACCCTGAATACTCGCCAAACACCCCAAAGTAAAAATAAAGTTCCAAGTAAAGCCAAAATACCAAGACCAATTTCGTCTCTGCTAAACCCTTTATAAAAAAGAAAAATTAAAAAAAGAGGAAGAGGAAGAAATAAAAAACATGCCCCTATAAAAGGGGCTATTTTTTTACGACAAAAAGCAAAACAACTAGTTCGGGAATCACCCAAAACCAGTAAAAAATTTGTTTTTTTAAACTTAGTTATAGCCTTATCTATCACGTCATAAACAAATAAACCCCCGGCACTAAAAACGAATATAAGGACAAGATAAATTAAAATTCCTGCTACTGAATTTAACTCTGAATAGCTTTTTAAAATTCCTACAACATCCATTTCCTAACTCGTTTATTGCATTTTTAATTTTAATGAAAATATCTTTTTGTTTTAACAAATAAATTTGAATTATAAATTTAACATAAAAAATTAGTTTTGGCTGATAAGCCAATAAAAAACAACCTCAAAGGCTCTGCCTAATATTGATTATAATTACTTTCGGTAAGCCAAAACTAGTTGCCCCCGTCTTGGTCTTAGAGGTTGTTATGTTTTTCAAACGAAGAGCGGAAAAACAATTACAACGTCTTAGGTCACGACTCCCTTTGATTTGATCCATTAAAATATACCTAAAAAATCAAAGGGAGTCGCGAGTGTACGAGCAAGACGGGGGCAACTAGTTTTAGCCTGTGTTAACAGGCTTTTCTTGCAGTTGTTAAACTGCTCAACCTATACATACCGGGTATGTATGGGTGTATGTATACCTACGTCAGGATTTGAGAGGTTTGGTAAAACCGATTATTCGTAAATTTCATATTCAGCGTCTTGAATATTATCATCACCGGTTTCATCTTGATTGTTTTTCTTATTTTTTAATTTATTAATTTTAGCCTGCAATTCTAATTCTTCTAGTTCAAGTTCTAATTCTTGAATACGTGTTGTCTTTTGACCTAATGATTTCTCTTCTTCTAATTCTCTTTGCGCTCTTAATAGCTTTTTGTCTCGCTCTGCTCTTTCTATTTCAATATCAGACGATACGTTTCTTAATCTGTCTTTCATTTTGGCGTGTTGAGCAAGGCTGTTCATGCAACTTTCTTCTGCTCTCACGGCTTTTTCAAAACCTTTCCACCTTTTCTCCTGTATTTTATGAGCAAGAGGTAAACTAGAAAATCGAGTAACGGTGGTTGATAATGGTTTTTCTTTTTCTGTAGGAACTAATTCTTTGGTTATTTTTTCTTTTTTATCATCCATATTTTATCCCCTGGTTCTCTTGGTATCATCAATACAATTAAATCGAAAAAGCAGAATTTTATCAATGATATTGACACTTTAACGTAACTGTGCTATATTGTTGCAATAATTTAAAAGCCCTCTTTTGTTGCTAACCAATAGCCTGTTTTAAATAAGCTGTTGGCTGGTAATAAAAGGAGTGAGTTATGATATTTCTATACATCGCTATAGGGCTTGCTGTTTTAGCACTTGGATACTGGATTTTTGTTGAAATCCTTGTAACAAAAAACATGAACAAAGATCCTCTGTTTCAGGCAATGACCAATTATCATAACGCCTCTCGGAATGATCTTGCACGATTCCTAAACCAAGAAACAATAAAGATGAATTCTTAAACAATCAAAACCAATCTACCAGCGCCTTAAAAGGAACGTAAAAAACCACGTTCCTTTTAATTTTGCCTTATAAGAGGGGTTTGGGCAGTAATGGTACGAAAACGTACGCTAAGAAAAAGCGTATATTGAAAATAGCAGAAACCTCGAAATGGAAGGGTAATTTCAAATTACCTTACCTTTCTGTCCAAATGATCCCGCTGGTCCAACTTGAGGAGGAGTTATTTATATCGCCTTTTCCGTCTGGTACTGTGAGTACTCTATTATTTTGATAGCTCTTCGCGCATATGTTTGAATTTCCCGTTTATCGTAGCCGGGAGTGGCCATTTTTTTTAATACAGGCAGCAGTGCCGAGGTATCTGTCCTTTGAGCAATATTACCCGCCTGTCTTGCAAACCATAATCGTGTTTTATTGTTATACGCGCACAGTCCTTTGTTAATTGCTTGAATGCCATATTTGTAATAATGGTTGTTGATAAAATGGGTAGTGGCATTTAACAGAAAAGAATCATTGTTAAGTGTCATGCTCTTCTCAAACAACAACTCCGCGAGTTTATCGTTCTTTATCCGCATATTTCTCGTTATCCTCGACACTTTTTGCATATCAGGAAGATTTTCGCCTGCGAGAATCAACAGATAACTTTTTACAGACTCTTCAGAATAAAAGTCTCCCCGGTCAATGCCATGTGATTCGTACCAGGCATAATGTGTGCACCCGGTGACAAGGATGCTTGCCACGATAACAGAAAAAAAACACAACCTAAGTTTGATGATATTCATACAGCCTCCTCGTATATTATTTGGGGATCCCGTAAAAAACAGCTACACATCCATCGCGAGAAGTGGGTATTTTCAGATAGCCCCAGGTATAGCTTGTCAGGCACATTGTCATCTCGTAAAATTCATCTTCACTGTAAGCCCTTGCCATACTTATGCAAGCATCCCAAAGAAAAACAAATGGCAATATGGGGACAAGGTATGTGAAAATGGCTTTCTTTATGTTATTGGTTTTTGCAGTGAAAGGGTTCTTGAAGAAATTGGCAGTGTAATGTATGCCAAGAGACCGGCTGTCCTTAAACATTCCGGTGATCGGCTCCAGGATAAAAATCGGTTTATTGCTTTCTACCGCACCAGACAAAATCCGCAATGCATCTGCCACCGAGAAATGATGAAATGAGGCTATCATACAAAGAGCATCATGCGACAGGCTCGCTGGAATTGTCAATGCATCGATTGGGCTTTCCACAATAGAAATATGTGCATGATAGAATTCTTCGGCAGATTTCAATTCTGCAATATTTGGATATAGATCACTTAAAATAAAGTCTGGAACAGGAGACTTATTATTAATGAGTGAACTGATTAGTGACAAAACCGGTTTGCCGCTGCCGCTGCCCAAGTCAAGAAACTTACTACACCCAGCTTCGGAGCAAAATCTCGCAAATATCTTACTTACCGACGCATAGATTTCGGAATCAATTATTGCCTGTCCAAGGACCTCAGGCGTTGATTGACGCATAAATGTTGGTAAAAATGACACCTCGTTAAATTCAAAGGAATGAAACCTTTTCTTATTCTCTTTTAATTTCTCCACTCGGTGTTTCCTCGATAAAATCAACAATTTTTATCCATTGTGGAACTTTGAAAATTAATAAAGGATATACGGTTTCCGCTTCTCGATGGAGTATCCATCTTTTAAAAAAAAACATAAACTTTTAAATTGAGAGTTGTCAATCCAGAACATGGTATTCAATCAATTTCAGCCAATCTTGATCAATTGGATCTTGCTTCGACCAAATAAGAGCCCATAATTGTAGCGGCTCGCAATCATAAACGCCCGGACTCGCAATCAAGAGCAATCTGGGCTCACATTATTTGACAATAAAAATGGGGGCGGACTCGAATGGCGCTAGTTTATGGCTGTAGCACAGTATCTGCTTCTATGTTCCATTTCT
>CAZUAH010000900.1:0-4246 GCA_964617665.1 uncultured Pirellulaceae bacterium | reverse complement strand
GCCAACGCGCGCGTGCATGCGGTGAGCATCTATGAAACGCTGCCGCCCAAGAGCAGCTATCGGCAGGTATTGCCCGCGGAAATCACGCCGCTGAAATCACTGACGCTGAAGATTCACACCGGCCCGAAGCCGGCGACCGGTCGCTGTGTGATCCGCGTCGGCCTGGACAAATCCGACGACCTCAAGTCTGTACAACTAGCTATGCGTTTGAACGGCTCCGCCTGCAGCGCGCTTGAAGATTTGCCCGCGCCGGCGAAGCCCCAACCGCGGAAGGGACTGCCGCGCATGAACGTCTGCGAGGTCGCTCCACGGCTTGCGCAATTCGAGGCGTCGCTCGACGCCGTTGTGCGCGGCTACAACGCCGTCGAGTTAACCGTCGAGCACGGCGGCCCGCAAACCGTGACCTGGCTGGAAATTTCGATTGACCCATCGCCAACCACCCGCTGACCACCTGAGGCTCCGAATGAAACACCCCATAGAGCAAATCATCTTCCTTCTGCTGCTCGCGCCGCTGACTGCGCTGCACGCCTCCGATGCGCCGACGCCGTTCGGCGACCGAGATCTTCCCGTCAACCAAGTGTATCCGCCCGAGGCGTTCTACCACTACGGCAAGGGCGGGCGCGTGCTGGATGTGACCAAGCCGCCATTCAATGCCAGGGGCGACGGCGTGACGGATGACACGGAGGCCCTGTGCGCCGCGATGCGGTTCGTGCGCGACCACTACGAACTGATCCACGGCCCGGACTTCGCCTATTGCGAGAAGCAGAACGACCGGAACTGGACGATCTACCTCCCAGACGGCGTGTACCTGGTCAGCGATACCGTCTGCCAGGGATGGCCCGCGCAGGCGATCAACATCCTCAAGGGCTGGTCGCACATCCAAACGGTCGAGGTGCGTTCGCCCGATCATGAGAAGGAGCTGAACGCGGACGGGAAGCGCAGAGTCTACAGCGAGATGAACTGGGCCATCCGCATCGTCGGCCAGAGCCGGGACAAAACCGTGGTCCGGCTGCGGGACGAGGCGCCCGGGTTCGCGGCGGAGGCGGGGAAGGCGGTCGTCTCGTTCTACATGCTCAGGCAAGGATCGAACGTCAACAACGGCAACGTGATCGAGAACCTCACGATCGACACGGGGAAGGGCAATCCCGGCGCTGTCGGGCTCGCGTGGAGCGCGTCGAACTACGGTGGCGTCCGCAATCTGGCTATCCGCTCCGGCGACGGTTCGGGCAAGGCCGGACTGCTGATGGACCGGCGCAACGCCACGGGATACGTCCACGACCTCCTGATCGACGGCTTCGACACCGGGATCGAGCTGACGGCCAAGGCCGAGACGAGCGTGACACTGGAATACGCCACGCTTTCCCGCCAGCGCCGGACGGCCATCCGCGTCGGCGGGGAGGAACCCGGGAGGAACAGCCTGAGCGCCCGCAAGCTCCTTGCGCATGGCGCGCCCGTGGCGCTGATGGTCGACCACGCCGCGCAGGCGGTGTTGTTGGACAGCCGTCTGGCGTCCGCCGGCGACAACGCCGCCGCCGTGGTCTTGCAGACCGAGGGGCAGTTGTACGCAAGGAACGTGGAGACGCCCGGATACCGTGCCGCCGTGACCCGGGACGGAGAAACGGTCGCAGCCGGAACGTCAGTGGACGAGTACTGCTCCACCCGGCCGGTCGGCCCGCGCGGCGGGGCGCCCATGCGGGCCTTGCGGCTACCGGTCAAGGAAGTCCCCTTCGTCCGCCCCGAAACCGACCCGTCGAAATGGGCGAACGTCGATGCGTTCGGTGCGGCGGGAGATGGCGTGGCGGACGACACGGCGGCCATCCAGCGGGCGATGGATTCGGGCAGGCCGGTGGTCTACTTCCCCAAGGCGAACTACGTCGTAAACGGAACGGTCGACATCCCCGCGAGCGTCCGGGAGATCGCCTGGCTGTTCGGTGGCGTCCACCGGTCAACCGAAAAGGTGCCGGACTCGCCGGCCCTGTTCCGCGTGGCCGAGCCGTCGGCGGCCCCGCTGCTGATGCACGGCGCCATCACCGCAGGCGGCGTCTTCCTCGACCACGAGGCCGACCGCCCGGTCGTTCTGGAGGACATCGAGGTGTGGTTCCACCACGTTCGGGGTTACGCCCGGGGGCCGGGCATGCTCTTTCCCAGCGGGGCCGCCCAGACGACTCCGGTCTGGCGGCTCTATCGCAACACGCGGCCGCAGGGGAAGACCAAGGAGGTCTTCGTCAACAACTGCCTCTTCTTCGCGGCGGACGGCAAGGAGGGGAAGTACGCGCTCGAGAACGTGCGGGCCTGGGCTCGCATGGTCAACTCCGAGCATCTGCCGGGGGCGCAGTATGCGTTCCGGCGCTCCGACGCATGGATTCTCGGCTTCAAGTCCGAGAACGCGGGCAGGCTCTTCCATGCGGACGACCACGCGCGCCTCGAAGTGTTCGGGGGTTCGTTCTTGAACTGGGCACCCCAGGAGGGCCCCGCCGTCGTCGTCAGAGATTCCCGTGTCTTTGTCGTGTGTTACATGTGGTCACAGCTCCCCGAAACAATCCTGCGGGAAGAGACAAAAGGCAACGTCGGCACACTACCCGCAACCCAGTTCAACCGGATCGGGTCCGCTAGAGGCGCTGTTGTCACCATACCGTAAAGGGGACGGCCCATGAAACCCAAATTCGCACTCCTCATCGCTCTGCTGAAGCCGACGTTTTGCGGTCACGCGCGGCGTGCGGCTTTCGGGCCGGGAGCCGGCGAACGCGGCCCAGCCGGTGGAGTTCGGCGAGAGTGTGTCGCGCAGGCGGTTGAACAAGTTGGACGTGTGAAATGAAAAGGAAAAGTCAGGAGTCTCTCATGAAGATCACGCGGCGGTATTTCGGGCAATGGGGCGTGAGGACGGCGGTCGCGGCGGTGCTGACGCCTGGCAGCCTGCGGGCGCAGGAGCAGGACGTGTTTGCGGCGTGCGGACTGAAGCCTATCGGCAAACTCAAGACGCGGCCGTCTGCGGCGATCAAGGCATCGCCGCTCTCGGTGGGGTACGAGACGCTCGACAGGCAGCATTTCGACCCGGCGAAGACCTACGAGCACGCGGCGCAGCTCGGCGTCAAGTGGGCGCGGGTGCAGACCGGCTGGGCGCGGTGCGAGAAGGTGAAGGGGGTTTACGAGTTCGGCTGGATCGACGAGGTGGTGGATAGCCTGCTCAAGATCGGCATCCAACCGTGGTTCAATCTCGGCTACGGTAACCCCCGCTACACCCCGAAGGCCGACGAGACAGCGGTCGGCTGGGTGCCGGTGTTCGACGAGGAGGCCATGAAGGCGTGGCTCGCATACACCGGGAAGCTGGCAGAGCATTTTCAAGGGCGGGTGACGCACTGGGAGATATGGAACGAGCCGAACCACAAGGGTTTCTGGAGGCCGGGCGAACCGGACGCAGCGAGCTACGCGAAACTGGTGGCGCAGACCGCTCCGGTGATCCGCGAGCGGGTGCCGGGGGCGGTGATCATCGGGTGCGGCTTTGCCGGCACCCCGCACGATTTTTTCCAGACCTGCCTCGAGAACGGGCTGGCCAAGCACGTGGACAAGGTCTCGTATCACCCGTATCGACCGATTCCGGAGCAGGGGTATGACGAAGATGTGCGCAAGCTGCGTCGGATACTGAAAGAGCACGACGCAGGGCACGTAGGGCTGTGGCAGGGCGAGAACGGGTGCCCGTCGCAGAAGGGAAGCTCGGGCGCGCTCAGCCAGCAGGAGTGGACCGAGGAGCGGCAGGCCAAGTGGCTGCTGCGGCGGATCCTCAGCGACTTGCGGCTGGAGATCGAACTTACTTCGTATTTCCTCATCGTGGACTTGGTCGGCTACCGTGGCAGGACCAACTGGAAGGGGTTGCTGCGCGGGGCGGACTACACGCCGAAACCGGCATATTTCGCATATCAGAACCTGTGTGCCCTGTTCGACGCGGAGACGTCCCGTTACAAGATGACGCCTTTCAAGGTGGAGGGCACGGGAGGGGTAAAGACCGCGGCGGCAGGATTCAAGCGCCACGGCAAGCCGCTGGTTGCGTACTGGGCAGTGTACAACCTGATGTCGGACATGCGTGCCCGACAGGTCAAGATCGTCATCGGCGAGAATGACAAAGCACAGATGCCTAAACCGGCGTTGCTCGACCCGTTGACCGGCCAGGTGTACAAGATCAGCACGTTCGAAACCCTGCCGCTGACGGACTACCCGCTAATCATCGCCGAGGAAGACCTTTTGACTTCGT
>CAZUAH010000899.1:0-4257 GCA_964617665.1 uncultured Pirellulaceae bacterium | reverse complement strand
AGGGTCGAGCCGTCGACGATCTTGACAGAATGGCCATGCCACAGCGACTTCTGGCACGTCTTAGTTCGATGGATCGGAAACTTGAGCGCCGTGCTCTCGTAGCACAGCCGCGACAGGGTCATTCTTATTTGCGATCGCATCATCCAATGGTGTTTGCTGATGACCGCCAACTGCACGCCGGTTGACATCAGCACCGTGGGCGATCAGGATTTCGGCGGTTTTTGCATATGCCTGCGGGTCGCTACCGCCGGACGAGCCGCCCATCGCAACGGCATGCAACGCAGTCGTTGCCACGACGGCGTCCTGGTTGACATCGGCACCGTGCGTAAGCAGCAATTCAACGGCCTCAGCACTACCGGCATCGGCACCCCATGCCAGCGGCGTTAGCCACCAATTGCTGGCCGAATCGTTCACATCAGCTCCCAGTTCAATCAATTGTTCGCAGAGAGTGACAGCGTTACGATGCGATGCCCAATGCAATGGCGAACGCCGTGGAGTTGTCCATCTTCATCTGAGTGCGCGGTGGCCAGTGCTGGAGACGCATTAAGCATCTCCAAGGCTTCGCCGTTTCGACCCTCGTGGATCAATTTGACCAATGTGTCAACGTTGTGCATCTGCTTGTGCCTATTTGTCGTCGATCGTTTCTAGCTGGCGGCGGACGTGGTAGTAGGTGTGATGAAGAAATTGATACGGTTGGAAATCTCACACGTCTCAAAGCAGGACCAGCGGGACTTTCAATGGATCAGTCGCCTAGGTTACCATGAATTCAACGCGGGAGGGTAGTCAGGGACGCTTTCCGATCAGTCGATTGCTGCAATCCGGTGTAAGCCGTTCTATCTACGTTCGCGGTTCTCACAAAAAGGGAGAGGTTCTTGGTGAAGCCATCAACGTCAATGCGTCGGGAACATGTGCTGCTTTGTTTCGTTGTCTGGCTCGTTGGCGGCCACACGGGCACGAGCTCCGCGGGTGAAAAGAGCGAAAGCGTCGATGGTGATGTTCTGCGTATCGCCGGACTTGATCTGCGCGAGCCGGGTGCCGAGTGGACGGGCGATGGGCGTTGGGAGATGGTTCGCGAACGTCACGATGGCCGGGATTGCTACTGCCTGCAGATCAAAGATCGGCGGTTCGAGGCGTTTACGGATTGGTCGGTATCGGCTCGGAACACACTGCCGCTCAAGCCCAATCGCAACTACGTCGTATCGGCCTTGTTGAAGGCCGACTTCGAGCGTCCGGCCGAGGTGAACCTGGGTCTGAAGATGATCGACGCCGGCGGCAAACAGGTGATCTGGAACCTGAACGGACTTCCGAACCAGACGAACCGCTGGACGCAATGGCAGTGGGAGTTCACGACCGATCCACGCGCCACGCATGGCGTCTTTTCAATGCTTCTGATGAGATTTCCAAGAGACACGGGCAAGTTGTGGATCGCCGATGTCGCTTTCATCGAGCGTCCGGAGTTGCCGCCGCCCGTGTTCAAGTCTGGAGAGGGAGCCACGTTCCGAGGCGGGCCAGGAGCGCTTCCGATGCGTGTTGAAGACGCGCAGGTGAAGCAGCAACGGATTGTTGTCGTAACCACCGGGGCGGAATACGTCTTCGATTTGGCCGGGAACACGATCACTGCGAGCCAACGGATCGAGACGCCTCGCAAGATCGCGACCTGGGTATCATCACTCAGCTTCGATGGTCTGAACGTGCTTTCGCAATCCGACAAAGACTGTGTTCTGGCCAATGATTCCGTTACCTTCGGCATCCAATGCGACAGCTTGGTCATGGTGGTGCCCCACGACCAACTGGTCCTCAAGTGCACCAGCCACATCGGCGGCCGGTGGAATCGCCAGGCCTGTGGTCACATGCTGATCGTGGACGACTTTGGCGGAATGTCCGTCAATCCGGACATCCCTTTTGGCACCGGCCGGCTCGCTCGCGTCCATTTCGGCCGTCATTACGAAGGAGTGAAACCGGGACGAGTCCGACCCGGCGAGGTCGATTTCAGTGGCACGAGCGATCGGCAGCAACTCCTTAGCCACGCGGAACCGGATTGGGAAATCTCATACTACCTGACATCGGGTGAACGACTGGGTATTTCGGTTTTCCCGCCTCGGCCGTTTCCGTGGGCCGAGTCGTTTCAATTCGCATGGCTCTTGGCCAAGCGAAAGGACCCGTTGGACGGCTACCCGCGTCGAGTGCGCGGCGAGCACCACGTCGAGCTCCTCTGGGATTTCTTCCAGCGATCATGGGCCATGAGCTGGGGGCCATGGCACGAGCCTTATGATGAATCGCTGGTCCACAAGCACGTTGCGGCCATCAAGGCCGCTGGCGCGGCGCCGATCATGTACGCCAGTCCGCAGTGGTACTACAGCCGCGATGCCCAGGAGTTCGCCGGCGAGCTACGGCGACTCCGCGACACCTATGGCATCGAAGGGATCTACTACGACGGCATCCCGTCCCAAGAATGGCTCGTGGCCTACGAAGAGATGCGGATGACGCGGGAGTTGTTCCCGGAAGGGCCCGTTATCGTCCACAACACGGGCCAATGCTACAATGGCAATCCACCGCTAGGCGAACCTGCGTTGCGAATCCCTGCCGTCGAGACGTACGCCACTGCGACGTACGCCGGAGAGTTGGTCTACGGCGAAGGGCCGGATTGGCCATTCATCCAATATTCTGCCTCGCAATATCGCAAGGCAAACAACATCGGCGTCATGAAGGGTGACGCCTGGGAAGGCGTCACGGATCTGGAAAAGGTCCTCACGATGCTACTCCACAACGGTCGCGGCCAGTACCGCAAATATCCCCGCGAGTATTTTCAGGTTCTCCAGCAACTGGAGGAACTGTGGAAGCAGCACGGCGACGCCCCGATTTCTACCAGCGCTACTACGTTCCGACCGTGCAACAGGCGATTCGAGAGCACCGCGAGTCGCGCTGACAAATACGAACGTGACACAAGCCTCCGACTTGCGTGAGTGTAGCTTACCTCGTGCAGGAGATTCGCAAGCTGGAAGCTGACGCCACGGACTATCATCAGAAAGGAAACTCAATCGTGAAACAGGTACAGGACAAGAACGACAGGGGCAAACACGGAATCAGCCGGCGGCGATTCCTTCGCGGTGCCGGGGCGACGCTGATGCTGCCGCATATTGTTGCGGCTTCAGCGCGCGGGGTAGATGGACACGTGGCGCCAAGCAACAGTGTCACTGTAGGCATTATCGGCTGTGGGTGTATGGGACGAGGCCATGTCCGACGTATGGCCAGAAGCGAGGAGGCTCAGGTGCTGGCGGTTTGCGACGTTGACCGCCTGCGCGTGGAGAAGGCAAAGGTAACGGTGGATCAGTCTCAGGGCCATGAGGTCGCTGGGGGCTGCACCATCTACAATGATTACCATGAGTTATTGGCGCGTGACGACATTGATGCCGTGGTCATTGTGACGCCGGACCACTGGCACTCACCCATTTCCATCCACGCGGCACAGGCAGGCAAGGATGTGTATTGCGAGAAGCCGGTTTCGGTCACCGTGGCAGAAGGCCGGCAAATGGTGGAAGTCGTTCAACGCTATGGGCGGGTCTTCCAAAACGGCAGCCAGTACCGCACGAATCCCACAATCCGACGCGTCTGTGAGTTTGTCCGCACAGGGGGACTGGGCAAGATCAAGGCCGTATTTACCATGTGGCGGAGTGATCCGAGCGATGTTTATCTCGCTGCAGAACCCACGCCCAAGGGACTCGACTGGGACCGTTGGGTCGGACCTGCTTCCTGGCGACCCTACAATTCCAGATACCACCGTAATCCCATACCGGGTGTCGTGCCCTGGTCGTTCTGTGAAGACTTCGGGGTGGCGGCCTCTACCGGGTATCACTCCCACGCGGCCGACGTGCTGCATTATGCCATGGGCTGCGAAGAGAGCGGCCCCGTGGAGCTGATCCACCCAAGCAGCGGCCAGTACCCCACGCTCACCTATCGTTATGACAACGGTATTCTGTTTCATTTGGTGCGGGATTGGGGCGAGGTCAAGACGCTCTACCACGCCGTACCCGCAGACGCCTCCTTGGGCGGAAACTTCGGCGGGGTGATCGTGGGTGAACGCGGTTGGATCACCACCATGTCAAGCCATAAGATTGCCGGTGGCCCCGATAGCCTGCTGCAGGAAATGCAGGCCGCCGATTTGCCCGTAACGGTCCCCGGCGGCGACCACCACGGCAACTGGCTGCATTGCATCCGCACCCGCACAAAGCCGTCGTCGCACGAGGAGATTGGACACCG
>CAZUAH010000898.1:0-4265 GCA_964617665.1 uncultured Pirellulaceae bacterium | reverse complement strand
AGGGGTTCCGCATCGTCACCGACTACACGAACAAGGAGGGGGGCAAGGTCCGCAAAGGCTGGAGTGAATTGCCGCAGCTGACCGGCGAGAAACCGGGCGACAGCTTCACGGTCACGTTCAAAGGCACGGCTGTGGGCATCATGGTCATCGCGGGGCCGGCAGCGGGGATCATCGAACACAGCGTTGACGGGTCGGCCTGGGTGAAGAAGGACCTGTTCACACGTCACAGCCCGAGACTGCATCTTCAGCGACTCTGCACGCTAGCAGCAGAACTTGATCCCGGAAGAGAGCACACGCTCAACGTGCGCATCGCGTCGGAGACAAACGTCGAAAGTATCGGCAACAACTGCCGAATCGTCTACTTTGCGATCAATGGGGATCCGCGTTCACCGAACGGCATCAGTGTCAAAGGACTGACGTTCGAGGGATCGGACGGTACAGGCCCTGAAGACCAGTAGTTAATCACCCGAACAAGGAGAAGGGCAGAGCTGAGATGATTGAAACGATGACTTCCGGTTTTCTGAGAGCGTGTCCCGAAATTGTGAGCCGCGAGGCGCTAGCCGCGGGTGAGACGTGTCGAAACGTTGCCAAAACGATACCGGCGGCTAGCGCCTTGCCGCTCACCGCATGCAAATCCCCAATTTCGGGACACGCTCTGAGCATGGGATCTGCATTTGCAGGTCTCCTGCTCGCCGTCTCCACGGCGACTCTTCCGTCCTTGGCAGCAGAGCCCGCCCCGGACAGGCCTCCGAACATCATCTTCATGCTTGCCGACGATCTCGGGTACGGTGACCTGAGCAGCTACAACCCGGACACCAAAGGCGACGCCCCCAACAACACTTCGATCCGGACGCCGACTCTGGACCGCATGGCGCGGAACGGCGCGCGGCTGACGGATTTCCACTCGCCCGCGCCGCTGTGTTCGCCGTCGCGTCGCGCGCTGCTCAGCGCTCGTTATGCCAGTCGACTGGGCGAATGGGCTGAAGCTTACCGCGGGTCGCCTGACGGGATGGTCGCGGCCAGGGAGCCGACGATCGGCATGTGGCTGAAACAGGCCGGCTATGCCACGGCCTGTTACGGCAAGTGGAACGTGGGAGAGGTGAAAGACGTCTCGTGGCCGGGGGCGCACGGCTTCGACGACTGGCTGATCATCGACCACAACACCGGCTACTTCCAACACCAGAACAAGAATAAGGACTGCCAAGGGCGCGAGATGCTCTTCGGGACCGGCGGCAAGCGCGTGACCACACTGCGCGGCAAGTACCTGACCGACATCTGGACGGACAAGGCACTCGAGTTCATTGACGCGAACGCCGCCAAGCCCTTCTTCCTCTACCTGCCGTTCGCAGTCCCACACAGCCCGCTACAGGATCCCGCCGATCCGTCACTGGCCTTCGACGAGCAACCAAAGGCTGAGACCCCGGCGGCGAGAGAGGCGTTCGTCAAGATGGTCGAGTACCTGGATTCACGCATTGCAAAGATCTTCCAAGCGTTGGAGAAGCGAGGTCTGACGGACAACACGCTGGTCATGTTCACCAGCGACAATGGCGGGATGCGTTCCGGGAACTGCTGGCCGTTGAAGAAGCAGTGGCTCGAGGAAGGCGGGATCCGTGTGCCGTGTCTCATGCAGTGGCCGGGCGTGATACCACCGGGGACGGTGAGTGCGCAAGCGTCGATCATGATGGATGCCTCGGTGACCATGCTTGCCGCGGGCGATGCCTTGAAACACGTGCCCCCGGGCCGCAAGCTAGACGGGATCGACCTGCTGCCCATCTTGCAGGGCGAGGCCAAACCAATTCCTGATCGCGTGCTGGGTTGGCGGCGGCGCGACTGGAGCTCGAACTTCAATTTTCTGCGGCAGGAAGCGTACCGCTCCGGCGACTGGAAACTGCTGCGGACCTACAAACACGCGGGAGGCAACAAGCGTTCGGCCGAACATACCGATGAGCTATTCAACCTGGCAGACGACGTCTCTGAAGCGAAAGACCTTGCAGGCGAGTACCCCGAGAAGCTCGCGACCATGCAAACCGCGTTCGTCCGCTGGCAGCAGGAGGTCGTGGAGCAGAACCCCGACTACCTGATCCCCGTCCCTGATCAGCTAGGCTCGCCCGCGAAATACCCGCCGCTCAGCATGCTCTTCGACTTCAAGCGTGACCGCCTCGACGGTAAGCTCCTGACGCGCAACAACGAAACGAGGATCTCGGAACCGGTGATCCAAGACGGGGTCTTCAAAGCCCGTCTCAGCCCCGGCCTGGCGCATCCGACACCGCTGCTTTATCGGGATGGCGCCATGGCAACCACGGTGTTCTCCACGATGCGAGTGCGCATGAGAGTCACCGCTGAAGACGGCGCCGGTTGCGGCCCCGCCAAGGCGCTACTGCGCCACGATCAATGGCAGGGAAAGGACATCCCGTTCGACGTCCACGCCGATGGTGAGTGGCATGAATACGTGATCGACGTGACTCAGTCCTCGGCCTGGAGCCAATGGACCCCAAGCGGACGCATCGGCATGGTCATGCCCGAGCCAGCCAAGAGCGCGGTCACGGTAGAGATCGACTTCATCAAGCTGGAAAAGAAGAACAGAAGCAACTGATGGACCTCAACCTAGCCCAGTTACCCGGTAGCCACCGTCGCCAGATGATGAACACACTCTGGCGAGCGTGGCTACTTCAGGCAGCCCTAAACAAATACACGAGAGGTAAGAAATCATGCACATTGCTCCGAGTCTGAAAGTTACGACAACACTCCTTGGCCTGCTACTGACCTGTGTCATCAGCCCTGCTGTATCCGCAGAGGAAACCCGAACGCATGGCCTCGTCGGCCTTCGTCCCCTACCCCGTACGCAGAGGGATTGGAAATCGAACCATGGCGGAAGCTGGCAAGGTACGCCCACATATGAGGAGCAGAAAGGGCAATACCCCTTCGTCGCAGAGCATATCGATACGGTAAAGGGTTGGCTCGATGGCGACTTCAAGACGAAGCGAATGTTCTTCGAGCATTATTGGGGGTCAGCCGCCAAGTTTGATGATCTCGACCCAAGGAAGAACCAGCTCGTCAAGAAGATAAAGAGCTGGGAAGAAAAGGGCGGCATCGTCGAGCACATCCTGATCTGCCGCGAATATGACCTCGTCATAAACCGAGGATACAAGGATGCGAAGCCAGGGCCGTTCAAGGAGGACACACGCATCCTTTTCGAGAAGGATATCGACGACATCCGCGCAATGTTCAAAAAGGCCCACAAGCAGGGGATCCTGAAGAAAGACAACTATAGCCTGATCCAGATGGTGCAGCATCCCGATTTCTTCGCAACCGACAAGCGGTTCCAGCCAATCATGGACAAGGTAGAAGGCATTGCCTATGAGGCTCACCAGTTCAACCGCCACTGGCCACGCGAAACGGGCTGGGGAAAACCGGAGAAGATTATCCAGGGAGCGAAATGGACGCTCGAGCAGGGAAAGGAATATATCTTCTACTACGGCCCCATTATCTGGAAAGATGACAAAGAGAAATACTCTGACTTCGTAGAGCGGGACTGGCTGATCAAGTTCTGGAAGGAAGGCCTGCCAAAGCACCACCCGAGGATGCACTACTACCTCAATATATTCCCTCACGGGTCAGGCCGCATGCGTCCCTGCGGACCCGAAACAGATCCTCACTCCAAACTTGGCTTCACCAAGTGGCTGATCGAGGAAATCAAGATGCCCGCCATGCGTTGACCGAGCGACTTTCAAGACAACTCGGGCAAAGCAGTAGCCGAAACGAAACTTCAAGTACCCAAACGAAAGAGAATGAGATTGCGATGAATCGAAAACTCACACGAAGAAATGCACTGACGACGTTCAGTGGATTAGCGACGGGTTGCTTGACCGGCTGCTTCACTTCCGTTGCGTGATCCGAGGAACGTCGCTCGCCGAATGATCGGCCGCGAGTTGGCGTCGTCGGCAATGGAGGCATCGCTCGTGCTCACGCCAAAGGGTTGAAGCCACGGCAGCGATGATTGGGTGAAGCGGGCGGCAGTCACACTTGGTCTTGAATCCACACTCCGGCCACGCAGCCGTCCAAAGAAGGAGTAATCAAGGAATAAATGCGCCTGTCCCCTGGTATGTAGTCCCTTCTAAGAAAGAACTCTTAGAACCATTCCAACTGCACATTGTGGGAAGAGTATTTCTCTTACTTCCCATCAATGGAGATAGTTGGAATGGTTACAAAGCGCAAGTCTCGCAAATCCCGCAAGAATAGACCAGCCGTCCTTGGAAAACCGAACG
>CAZUAH010000897.1:0-4283 GCA_964617665.1 uncultured Pirellulaceae bacterium | reverse complement strand
CGGGTCACGGTCACCGATCCCACTACGCCGATACGGTGGGCTCGATTGATCGCTTGGTCTTCGACGGCGGGGTTCCACCAGCGATCGAATAGGAAGACATAACGGCAGAACTGTAGATTCAACCCTACGCTGCCCGCTCCGTATGTCATTAGAATCAAGTGTTTCGATGAGTCGTTTTTGAATTGCTCGATTACCCCGTCGCGTTGCTTGGTCGGCACCTTTCCATGATATTCCAGCGGACCGAAACGGCGAAAGCGGTCGCGCAGCTTGGTCAGCGTGTGTACCCACTGGCTGAACACGATTGCCTTCCGGCCGCTGGCCGCGATCTCCTCCATATCGGCCTCCAGTCGCTCGAATTTGGCACTGGCGCCGGTGGCGGGATCGAAATTGCAGATTTGCTTCAAACGCAAGACTAACTCGAACACGTGCTGGATCGTGATCTCCGGACCCATGTCCTCCAGACGCAGTACGCCATCGCTTTCGGCCATGTCATAGGTGGCTTGCTGCTCGGGCGTTAGGGCCAACTCGGCGTCACGGAACAACTTTGGTGGCATGTCGCCAAGGACCCGGTCTTTCGTACGACGAATAATGTAGTCTCGCGTGGCTTTGGCCATCTGCCGCGGCCTCATTCCCGGAGAAAGGTACCCACGCGACAAAAAATCGAAGATGCCAACCAAATCGTCGGGACCGTTCTCCACCGGCGTTCCGGTCAGGGCCCAACTGCGGGACCGAGAAATCGACCGCACGGCTTGGCTGGTCGCGCTGGAACGGTTCTTGATTCGCTGAGCCTCGTCCAGCACAGCCAAATCGAATTTCAGACTACGGTCGGCGATGATGTCTCGGTCGCGCAACAGCAGTTCGTAGTTGGCGATCTTCACCGGCACTTGCACGTCGCGCCACTGCCACTCGCGACGTGCGCGATCGCCTTCGACTATCGCAACAGGCACATCAGGCGCCCACATCGCGAACTCGCGCTGCCAATTTGTGACCAACGGTTTGGGGCAAACCATCAACACGCTGCGCACTTCGGCCGAGCACAGCAACAGACGAATCGTTACGATGGCCTGCATGGTTTTTCCCAAGCCCATTTCGTCCGCCAGAATCGCCGAATAGCGAGGATACAGAAACGCGATTCCTTCGAGTTGATATGGAAACGGTTCGAAAGGGAACTCCAGTGAGTTGGATGAAACCAACGATTCCAATGACGGCTGCAAGACGTAGTACAGTCGATCCTGCAGCTTGATGATATCGTTCGGAGGAGCGATACGCGTAGGCTTCTTCGGCGACGGTTTCTTTTGCCCGGCGACAGGCCGATCCCGTGCCCCCTTCGGCCCCTCGTGTACCTTCTGCATCCACGCAGGCGACTCGGGAAAAGTAAACCCCAATGCCTTGATCGGTGGCGTCTGCAGCCGGACTGGAATCACACGCGGCTCAGGGAACTCGGCGACAGCGCGACGCACGGATATCTTCGGCGGTCTGTTTAACGAGGCTCCCCAGCCAGTTGGAAAGACGCTGACGGGCACTTCAAGGTCGCCGTCGGCGACCGCAGCTAGAATCGAAGGAGTGAAAGCCTGACGAGGTTCGTGTGGGATTGCGTGAAGCGTGGGCGGCACGTCGTCGTGGGCGGCGTCGGTTTCGCTCGATAACACGGGCACCGACGAGAACCGGTGTGCACTGGCCTCCCGCCCCGTTGATGACTGATCGATATTTCGTTCCACAGCCTGCGTACTCCGTTCTTCGCCCATCCGTGTCTCTCGGGCTCGACGCCCGACCGATCGTGCTCTCGTGGCCGACCGCCTTCATTTGGCGCTGGCGCGCGCCTCGTCAATCGCGTCTCGAATGCGGTCGAAAGGCTCGCTCAGATCGAATGCCGTTGCGTAGGGCTGCCATCGCGTGGCGATCTCGCGTGCGTCGCTTTCATGCGCTACCGGGACCGCAAGCCGATGTTCGCCGAGTGAAAAGCAATGCAGGTTCGCCGAGACGCAACGGGGAGGAACTTGATGCGCGTCGTCCAGACGCAAGTGCGAAACGTTTCCGGTCGGTTCATCAATCGTCGATTCTGGCTCGATGACATGAGCAACCGGCGATGTCGAATACTGACGAACGGCCAACACGTGTTCGACATCCGTGAACACCACAATCGGCCGCGTCTTGGCTTTGTCTAGCAAAGCCCTGCCAATCTGCTCGCCGTACAAATATGGTTTCAGCGTCGGGCCGTAGAGTATTTCCTGGGCGTGATTGGGTCGTACTGGTGCCGTGCAGTAGAATTCGAGCGGACGCGCCGCCGGGTTCAATACCAAGTATCCGCCAAACAGCCCCTGCACCTCGTGGTCGCATACGGTAAGAAAGCCTATTGCCGGTTGAGGTTTGTTGGTGCTAGCTGGCATCGTGTTGGTTGGTTCTCCCTTCAAACGCCAAGTTTGCCACTAGTGATTCGATATCAGGTTGTCACAACAAAAGCGCGTAGTGGCTCAAGATGAATCGGGCGAATCGCGCCTGCGACTTTAGCGGCCATGTTGCCTGTAAGGTCACTTCGACGACCCGCTAGCACCAAAGTCAAGATACGAAATTTGCCAGCGACTCGACAAACCACTGTAGGGCTGCCTATACTGGTTCTTGGCATGGAGTGGCCAACACACTGACGCACAACGTTGTGTCGGCACCTGATCGCTAGGATGCGGTGATTTGCAGCGGTGACAGGAGTCTATTCGGCCATCCGGTCGTAGAGGAGTTCATACCCATGTCGATCGACCCACATCAGCTTGCTTCGTTGTTTCACATCGACGTCACGCCCGAGACCGGTTCGCGGGGCGGTGAGACTGAGGGTAACGCGGGTGAGGTCATCGTCAACCTGCTTGAGCAACTCGTAATTGGACAGGAACGGCAAAATACATTGCTGGAAGAACTGGTGCAGCAGAATAATGCGGCACAGAAGCAGCGAGCATCAGAATTGGGGCAGTGGAAAGAAGCTAACCCCGGTCTGGCCCGGCGTTGCCGATCGGCAGCCGAAACGCTCAGCCGAGTTCAGAACGAATTCCTCCACAATCTGACGGACGACGTCACCGACAACGAAGACTGCCTGCTAGACGGCGAGTTCACCATGAACGAGTTCGTCGACCGCTACGGCCCTCGTCTAGCACACTTGAACGGAGTCCTCCAGGTGCTATCTCAATTGAGCACCACGCCCGATACAAGCAACGCGCCACAGCAGTAGTCGCGGATTTGTCGGTAGTATCGGTTTTGTCGGCTGGGGTACTCTGACGGACTCCCTCGCGCTCAACGCAGAGGGAATGTCAGCATTTCCATCCTTAACTGGCACCCCACCAGACCAACTCTGAGGAACGACGCATCGTTGGTTTTTCTCAGGCGTCAAATGAAGGATGGTGCCATTTGACCCTCCCCCACTCTCGACCTAGATTTTTCATGCCGTTGTTGTACCTACCCTTACCACATTTTCTCGAAGCCAGACACCATGTCTCAATCGCCTTCGACCGACCAAACTCCCGGTCAAGAAGCCAACCTGGACGTCCTTGTCAACCGTGTGAACCGAATGGTGGCAGATGCTACTGGCTCGCGTCCCACGGCCAAGGCCGCACCGAAGCAGGTCAGTGAAGATCCAAAGATTGAAGATGCTTTCGTGCCTCGCGAGCCAACAACGTTGCGTGCGTCAGGTATGACCGAAAGCCAAATCGAAACGCTGATTCTGAAACTGCTGTTGGCTCGAAGCGATATGGTCGGGCGCGACGTGGCGGACCGTCTGAGACTACCCTTTATGCTGGTCGAACAGTCGATGCGGCAGATGAAAGACGACCGGCTGCTGGTCTACCGAGACTCGGCACCGATGAATGACTACCTCTATCAGTTGACGGACATCGGCCGGGAACGTGCAAAGCGTTTGGCCGAGCACTGCACGTACTTCGGTTCGGCGCCTGTCCCCTTGACGGACTACATCGCTAGCGTCCAAGCCCAGACGCTCACCAAGCAGTACCCGACCCACGAGGAGTTGGGGCGAGCCTTCGCAGACCTCTTGATTCCTTCCAGGATGCTTGCCCGGCTAGGACCAGCGGTCAACTCGGGGCGCGGCATGTTTCTGTATGGGTTTCCTGGCAATGGAAAAACGAGTATCGCCGAACGTGTGACGAAGGCATTTGGCGAACACATCTGGATACCGCGTGCGCTTGGTGTGGATGGCGAGATTATTCGATTGTTCGATCCGCTCAATCATGAAGAGGCGTCCGGCGGCGCACTCTGCGAGCGCGTGGCCATGAAGTAGCGGCTCGGAT
>CAZUAH010000896.1:0-4292 GCA_964617665.1 uncultured Pirellulaceae bacterium | reverse complement strand
GTGTTCATCGGCCAATTCGCCAAAGGCGCGAAGTGCAGTGAACTGACCGCGCTCAAGCGGTTTTCGGATCGAGTTGCCGTTCGGCAGTTCGGGCGAACGTGCTTCGTCGGTCGCCAACCAGAGCGGGCTGATGTGGACTCGGCCCAATTGGGTTTGGCCGAATGCCGAGAGGTTGTCCTATCCGGCGACCATCGTTTGGTTGTGTTGGACGAAGCCAACATTGCAGTGGCCTTAGGGTTGATTCCATTGGACGACTTGTTGAACCTGGTCGACGTTCGGCCAGCGTCAGTCGAGTTGGTTATCACAGGCCGCTGGGCCCACCGCTATGTGATCGACCGCGCCGACTTGGTTACGGAGATGCTGGAAGTGAAGCACTACTACCACCAAGGCGTCCTGGCGCGTACGGGCATCGAGAGGTAGGTGACCCTCGAATCCGCCGAGCTCAGAGACCGCTAGCAGAAAAAGCGAAGAAGGAATGAACACTTCGCGTATTGATTGCGTAAAGCAAGATGCGTAAATAGGATATTGGCGAGAGCACTTTCTCCACCATCATTCTCTACAGTTTTGCTTGCATCTGGTCTGATAGAACAATATAATCGACCCCTCTAACAATAGGGTAGCACTTTCTCCACCATCATTCTCTACAGTTTTGCTTGCATCTGGTCTGATAGAACAATATAATCGACCCCTCAAACAATAGGGTAAGGGACATCTTTCCTCGTCACTCGTTGGCCTTTGAATGAAATTTGAGCCTTTCGGTTTTTCAATACAGTCATCCAATCTATTGAGGAGGACGTTATGAAGCAGAAGAAACGGTTCGGTTTTACCCTTGTGGAATTATTGGTGGTCATTGCGATCATCGGAATTCTTGTTGCGTTGCTGCTTCCAGCGATTCAAGCTGCACGGGAGGCTGCCCGGCGCACCGAGTGTATCAACAACCTGAAGCAGATCGGCATCGCCCTTCACGGCTATCACGACACGTTCGGAGTGTTCCCCGCGCATGCCACCGGGACGGCTTGCCCGTGGGGACAGCACTACGATTGTAACTACAGGTACATGACCGGTTGGATTGGGCTGTTGCCTTACATGGAACAAGCTCCACTGTACGACGAGTTTGCGAATCCTGTGGTCACCTCTGCTCGAACCTTTCCTCCCTGGGGTCCATATGCTTACACCGGCAACGGCCGCGGTTACCCACCGTTGCAACAGCAGGTTCCCGGCTTGCTCTGTCCGTCAGACGGTCCGGCGCACACCAAGGGGCCCACGACCCAAGGGTACACCAACTATCATTTCAGCTTCGGCGACAAGATCTCGGGCAACTTCTATGACACCAGCCCGCGCGGCGTGTTCGGTCGCATAAACCACATGGGTACTCGGGACATCATTGATGGCACCAGCAACACGCTGGCAGTCTCTGAGGCTTTGGTCGGTGCCGTTGGCGGTCGTGCCAGACGAGTCAAGGGCGGAACGGCTGCAGCCGTGACCGGGCTGGCCCAAAATCCGATGGTCTGCTATGGCCGGATCAATCCAAACGATCAGAGCAGTTTCTCCGGCAACCCAGTCTGGGGCTATCGAGGTCGGTACTGGGGCGAGGGTCACGGACATGTGGGTGGCGTGACGACGGTCATTCCTCCGAACGGCCCGTCATGTGCGTGCGGCGAGAGTCAATGGTGCTATTGGGGCATCTTTCCCCCTAACAGCAATCATCCCGGTGGTGTCTGCGCGGTGCTAGCCGACGGTGCAACCCGTTTCGTTGATGAGAACATCAATACCGGAAACCTGTCTTCTCCGGAAGCAGACAACTTAGGGCAGCGGCGAAGCCCGTACGGAGTCTGGGGTGCATTGGGTTCGATGGACGGCACGGAACCGCCCGAGCAGTTCTAGGCAGGTATTGCCAAAAACGGGAGGGCGAGGCTCCCGCCGAGCCGAAATGCAGAGAAAATGAGAAGATTGGCTCCAGAGGAGTGCCTCCCTCCCAGATCATGGGCATCAGGCTCTCTAGGAACTGGTGCCATTGGATTTCTGGACAGATTCACCGAACGCTTCGCTATACCCACACGCGCTCTGGTGGGGAGAGCTTGAGGATTAAGTTCATCTTTTGCAGGGGGATTGAAATGCTTCGACTGATCCTTCGTGGTGGTGCTTGCTTCGCTTTGCTGGCGTGTGTTGTTGGTTGCTCGGGCGGTGGTGGTGGGGACCACCCCGATACAGCGCCCGTCACGGGCATGGTGACGTACAACGGCAGCGGAGTAGATGGGGCCACAGTTACCTTCGCACCAGCCTCGGGTAGCGGGGATGCGTCGATCGGCGTAACCGACGCACATGGCACTTTCACTCTCCGGACCACATGGGGTGCAGACGGAGCAGTGCCGGGCAAGTACAAGGCCACCGTTGTCAAGACCCAAGGCGGAGCTACCGCATCGGACGACGGGGCAGAAGTGGAGATGGTAATCGAGGACGAAGGTTCCGCGAAACCTTCCGCGACCACTGATGCGTTGCCCGCCAAATACGCTTCGACCGAAACTACCGACCTGGAGTACGAGGTCACAGCCGGAGGCGGCGACTTCAAGTTGGAGCTAACCGACTGACACGGACGTGGCGCCGGAAGATACCTTCCCTCGTCACGTCCCGAAGTTTGTGGGTTGAGTCTCCGGACCGGCCCGCCGGTTGGCAACCCGCCCCGAAGCCCCCGTGGACCTCGATCTCATTTCTCGGCCGAGGTCCCCTCATTCCACCAGATCGAAAGCCAATGCGGCAACCGACGCGTTGGCTTTCTGGCGTTCGACTGAGCGTTGATGTTGACCGAACGCGATTGGACGCTCGTGGATCGTGTCTGGTGTGACAGATCATCGCTTTGGCGCGAAGCGTTCGCATACATCGCATGCGATATGGATTCCATGCTTGTTTGCGATGGTACCGTCGTAGAAACTGCTTCCGGGCATTAGTCCCCATTGGTCACGTACCAAGAACCACTGGGCTAGGTTGCTATGAACGTCCGGTTCACCTGTCCACACTGCCGTGCCGTCACATTCATCGAAGCTGATCAAGTTGGCCGGACCGGGCCATGCCGGTCGTGTGGGCGACCTGTCACGGTCATGGCCAGCACAGTGAATGCTCCGCACCAGCCGGACTATCCGGACACGAGTCAAACGCTGAAGACCACTCTCAGCGGAAGCGGGGCCGGGTGCTGCCTTGCCGCCGTTCTGACGATGGCCTTCCTGGCGATCCCGGTGTTCTTGCCGCTACTTGGTTTCTTGGCAAGCGGGATTGCGGGCGTCGGGAATGACGAACTGTTGCATCGAGCACTGGCTTCGCAAGCGATAGTACTGGCCATTTCATGTGTTGTCGGTCTTGCCGCCGGAGCGACCCTGATGGGCATTTCATCTGCGCTCCTTCGCAATTCGCCGAGACTACTGCGACACGCGAAGTGGGGTGCACTCCTCGGTGCGATCATAGGTCCGCTGTTCATATTCTTCCTCTTTTCGTTGCCACCTATGATTCAATCCGGAGTGTGGGACGTACGCGTTCACGCGCAAATGCAAGCGCACTGGTTCTTTTCCCTAATTGCGTGCGCCATTGGGGCTGTAGCCGGATTACTACTTGCCGTCCTGCTTGCCGTGGTCACCGGATCCAATACTCAACGGCGACGTAACATCTGATGAAAGCCCGCAAGGAGCGCGGCTCAACACCAACAAGTGATCGCACACACGGCCCGCCGGTGTGACGAGAACGTATTTCGGGTCCAATTCTGGTAGCATGAAAATCAAACGCAGCCTATGCGGCTGGATGACAGCCAGAAAATCCGTTGGGCTGAGGTACACCGAGGAATGTCAGATCCTTACCAGTCACCCGTTCAAGGTCGACCTGCCGCCAAGCGGCCGCTATCAGCGTGGTCTGTCATCCGCTGGTTCCTTTGTCTGTTGGCGTGCAGGTCGCCATGCAGCATTCAAACCGGTTAACCACCGGCACGGGACCGGCGGGGTTGTCGGGATCAGTGAGGAGTCTCAAAGAAACTGTCAGCTATCTCCGCCAGTCATAGATGGTACGGGTGCCGCTGCGGTTTGCCGAGCAACCGGTTGGCATGTTCGTCGCCGATGATCTGCTGCCGGCGTCCGTCCCATTTCAGTTTTCGCCCGAGCATATACGAAAGATTGCCAAGGATGCACAGCGTGGACGTGCGATGGGCAATCTCGATGTCCACATTGGGAAGCCGTTCGCGAGTTCTGATACACTTCAGCCCCTCGGCACCAAAATGCTGTTGGATTCTCGATGACGAGCCGGATATTCGGCGA
>CAZUAH010000895.1:0-4296 GCA_964617665.1 uncultured Pirellulaceae bacterium | reverse complement strand
AGGCCAACAGGTATCGGCACGGCATGCACGATCTGTTCAGCAACAAGATCCTCGCAAGGCTAATTGACTGGGGGCCCATTGAGCAAACGACAGAGCAAACCAACGACTGGAAGACGGCTGATAAGGCTGCGCAGTTCCTCCAGCAGGAACACGACAAACCGTTCTTCCTCGCCTGCGGGATCTATCATCCGCATTTACCCTGGTATGTTCCGCAGAAGTACTTTGATATGCACCCGCTGGAATCGATCCAGTTGCCTGCACGGAAGGACAATGATCTGGATGACATTCCGCCCGTCGGTCTGCGAATGGCGGGAGAGGCATTCAATATCATCAAGGAGCATGGCCAGTGGAAGAATGCCGTACAGGGGCGTCTGGCTTCTGGCTCCTTTGCCGATGCCTGCGTCGGACACGTTCTAAACGCGCTCGAAAACAGCAAACACCGCGACAACACGATCGTTGTGCTCTGGGGTGATCATGGCTACGACATTGGACAGAAGAAGTTCGCCAAGTCGGCACTGTGGGAACAAACGACTCGCACGCCGCTGATAATCTACGCTCCAGAAAAAAGGGGACAGGCACCTTTTGCCGGAACGGCCCGTAGGGTGCTTCGCACAAAAGGTGCCTGCCCCCTTTTTTCTGGCCTTTTTTCTGGTCGCTGCAAACGTCCCGTCAGCTTGGTCGATCTCTATCCGACTCTGATCGAACTGTGCGGCCTGCCTGAGCGCGATGACCTCGACGGCCGTAGCCTGGCACCACTGGTACGGAATCCTAAAGCGGATTGGCCCTTCCCGGCCATCATCACGCACTCGCCACATTGGCACGGAACGAATCACGCGATTCGTTCGGAGCGGTATCACTACATCCGCTACAGCGATGGCGGAGAAGAGCTCTACGACATGCCAAACGACCCGAATCAGTGGGAGAACTTGGCAGGTGCCCCGGAGTGTTCGAGAATCAAAAAGGACTTGAAGAAGTGGTTGCCGAAGGTGAATGCAGCACATTTTCGGCCGGACGCAGTGGAGAATTAGTAACATGCGAAAGTCGTCGACGGTTCTTACCGCGTTGATCGTCACCCTTGCTTTCGGAGCTTCTTTGCAGGCTGCGGGGCTGCCGCCGGAATTGCCACTGTGGGAGAATGGATCGCCGGAGCGTCCGATTCCACTTGAGGCTGAAGAGCAGGTTCGGTCGCACAAGGCGCAGCCCGGATCTCCATCTGGACAGAATCGCGCGTTCAGCAGCGTCTCGTCGCCCGGCTACAGCATTCATCGTCCCGAGAAGCCGAATGGAGTTGGCTTGGTGATTTGTCCTGGTGGAGGCTTTCGCGATATCTGGATCGACCGCGAAGGTCACGATCTGGCCCTCTGGCTGAAGGATCACAATGTCACTTCACTCGTGCTGAAGTACCGCACACGCCCGGCCGAGATCACTTCGAGAGAGATGTGGCAGAACTACCAGCGAGCAGTACGAGCCGATGGCAGACAGGCAATTCGCATTCTCAGGAAACAGGCTGATGAACTTGGCTTGCAGCCCCACAAGATCGGCATCTGCGGATTCTCGGCCGGCGGCCATCTCGCGATAAGCTGTGCGCTGCACGCTGAGCCCACTGGCTCAGCAGACAGGATCAGCGGAATGCCGGATTTCGCCGGTTTGTTCTATCCTGGGATTCCCGACGACGCGGGCCAGCTCATCGAGAGTCGTTCGGCACGCGAGTCAGCCACGCTTCGCATTTGCCCGATGTTCATCGTGAATGCTCGTGTTGACAAACTGACTCCGGCCGACAAATGCGTCGATTTCTACGCAGCGTTACTGAAGGCCGGAGTCAATGCAGAACTGCACGTCTTCAGCACGGGCGGGCATGGCTTTAGTTTGGGCGACGGTCGAGGAGAATCCACGGCCCTCTGGCCAACCAGTTTCGCCGCCTGGCTCCGTGACTGCGGCATGATCGAAGACTAGTGCGTGTCGCACGGACGTCTAGCATCTCC
Source organism: uncultured Pirellulaceae bacterium (assembly GCA_964617665.1). GTDB lineage: Bacteria > Planctomycetota > Planctomycetia > Pirellulales > Pirellulaceae > JADHUC01. Next base: position 2,314 of record CAZUAH010000895.1, on the reverse strand, counting down.
GGCGTCGAGTGGCAAGAAAGGTATCCAAAATCCCGCAGTGCGTGATTTTGGATGCTGATTTGCTTGCTTGCCTCGCGGCCACTGGCTATACAACTTCTATGTCCGTTGGTCCGTGTTCAGCCAGGTAGAGCGATATCCATGACGCTCCAGAAATTCTCACTTGCCGATCTCGATCGGGTCTATTATGCGGAGGCCTGCGAGCCGATTGTCGCCGCCTCAAGAAGGGGGACGATTCAGATTCAGGCCCTCGCTCGCGATTACTACCACGGCAAGCCGATTCCCGACGATGAGATCGCCGCTGTGAAGCACCTGGGTTACTGGGACGCCAAGCAGGATCAGAACTGGGGACTTCCGTGGCATCGGAACGAAGGAATCAAGCTGGCCGCTTTGGAGTCGGGCCAACTTGCTTATGGATTGAACGACACGTGGCACACCATGCAACCCTCGTCCCTGGTGATTGCCCGGCCGTGGCAGCGTCATAAGTTTGGCGATCCGAACATCTCTGCCTCGAAGCTCCACTGGCTGGTCATCGATGTCGAGGGACGCCAGCCGCACCAGCCGTGGCAATGGCCCCGTTGGGTCGTACTGAGCAAGAATGATCTGGCCGATCTGACGGATTTTCTCCGCCACAACGAGCAACCGATTTGGCCGGCCAATCGCGAGATCATCGATTCGTTTCGGGCGATCGGCGAACTGGCCGGACGAGAAGATATTGAGACGATCTACTCGTCGGTGGCCATCGAAATCAATCAGCTACTGCTGCGGCTGCTGAACCTGTTCAGGGAACAGGCCATACCGCTCGACCGGGCATTGAGCAGCGTGCAACGGTCGATTGCGACCTTTTTGGAACAGCTAAAGGCCGATCCCGTCAAGCTGCGCCAACCGTGGACCGTCAAGCTGATGGCGAAGAGCTGTAGTTTGGGCGAAACACGTTTTGCCCATTACTGCAAAGAGATCGTGAACATGTCGCCATCCGAGTACCTCCAGCATTGCCGGTTGCAACGGGCGGTTTATCTGTTGCGTGAGGAGAACACATTCACAATCCGAGAAGTATCCAAGCAGATCGGCTTTACCACCGCTCGCTATTTCGCGACGGTGTTCAACGAGCATTACCACTGCACGCCGCAGCAATTCCGCGAACGAGTAGGATAATGAGAATACGGAAAACAGTCTCCTGTTTCACACCTCCGAGATCTGGTCGTCGGACGGAAATGTATCGCGTGGCAGCGATGTTGATAGCGTGTTTTGTTACCGCCGATTTGTCGGTGGCGAACGAACCGGTCGTCGATTCTCGCTTGGTTCTATGGCTGGATGCCCAAGATGTCACCGGAAGTGGTGGGGACGGGAGCGTAGTCGCTGATGGTGCGTCGCTGGCCCGATGGGCCGACAAGAGCGCGCACGGCAACCATACGGTGCAACCTGTTGCCGAGCAACGACCCGGATACGTTAAGCGGGATGCCGACGTGCCGTTCGATCGCGTTCGTTTCGCGACGCCGCGGCAGCAGCATCTTCAGATCGAGGCCCGATCGTGTCTCGATATCGAACGATTGACGGGGTTCGTGGTTGCCAGAGTGAACGCCAGTCCGCACGCAATGTGGCTCTTCGGCAAGAACCGATTTGACGGGCCCTGGACCGGCTATGGCATTGCTGTGGCGGGCGGAAGCAGTTTTCCCTGGCCGCATCTGGGCGTTGGCGGCGCCGGCGCTGCGCAAAACGGTTACGTCCAACTCGATGCTTCCATTCGCGACCGATTCGCTTTGGTTGAGATAAGCTGCGACGGGCAGCGTATGCGCTGTGCGGTGAACGGCTGCAGAACGGTGCAGGAAGTTGCGGGGCCGCTCCGGGCGAACAAGCGGAATCTGTTGATCGGCGCCTCGCCTCAGAATCTGCCGGCCACGCAGTTCCTCGATGGCGAAATCGCCGAACTGCTCGTTTACGATCGCGTGCTGAATCCGGACGAGCAGAAGCGAACACAACAGTATCTGGCCACGAAATACGCCATCGAGTTAAGGGACGAAGACGCTCCCAAACCGAGGAAGCCTAAGCCGAAGAAGATCGTCCAGCGCCGGCATATGCCGGTGATCGTGGAGAACCCGGTTACGCCCAAGACGTCAACGCGAACTCCCGATGCGGCCGACGCCGCACTGTGCCGCGACTGGTTGTTTCAGGCCGACAATCGGCCGACGCTTGCCAGGGCGAGGCAGGAGATCCAATGGGCTCGGCAGTTGGCCCAGCGGCTTGCGGAAGGACAGCTCAGAACTCCTCTCCCCTTGAGGGGAGAGGCTGGGTGAGGGGTGAAAGCCCAGGCAAAAGA
>CAZUAH010000894.1:0-4304 GCA_964617665.1 uncultured Pirellulaceae bacterium | reverse complement strand
CTCCAGCCGACTCGCTTCAATTCACGCTGAAACGGTTGAGCGAGAACCAGCCCGTGAATGTCATTGCCATGCCGCCCTTTGATCGGATTGTTCCCGATGCACTGCGTAGCCTATATCCGGACGCCAAAATTCGTGTCACAACTTGGCCCGTTCAAGATCAATCGCTGGCCGCAATCGAGCAGTGGAGCAAGGGAATCCGCAAACAGAGGCCTCACCTGGTAGTCGTGGCCGTGCCTGGAGACCGAGAAGCCGAAGACGAAGAGACATTCATTCGCCAGTATGCCTGGGTGCTCAACTGGAGTGTCGACTTCGGGATCGCCCGTTGGGATCTACTGCCGATCTTGCCGTCCGTCACCGGCGCATTAACAGACGGTCAACGCGAACGGGAGCAGTTGGCTCGTCAGGTTGTCATGGGCATGGACACGCGTTGGATGGAACGCAAGGACGGCGACACGCGGCCGCGTGAGGAGATCGTGTCGGAGTGGATCGCCGGACAGAAACAACTGTTCACAACGACGAAGCCGTGACACGCGGGGGCTCGTACAACATCAACTTGGCGCGGCAGAGCCGCACCGAGATCGTTTGACGGCTTCACACACGATCGCGAATTCAGATCGTCTGTAGCAAAGGGGAACGACGACCATGACCCGGATGAATTCATTGATGGCAGCGATTGCCGCAGTCGTTTTCTTCTCTGCAGCAGTGAATCTCGCACAAGACGGGCGATGGATCGAGCCGCGCTGCGAAGTGTTGCCGATGGCCAAGGCGTTGCAGGGGCAAATCGTGCAGCTTGGCGATGGTAGTCTGCTGACCATCGAAGGCGGCAATCCCATCTTTGACAAAGAGAAACGATTCGGCGCAACCCGAATCAGCAAAGACGAGGGCAAAACCTGGGCTGAGCCGCAGACGATCTACGACGGCCCGGAACCGGGTATCCCGTCCGATGCTAGTGTGCTTGTCAGGACTCGTAACGGCGTGCTAGTCCTGGTCTACATGGATCTTTCGACGTACAAGTGGGGATGGGACGACGCCAAAGGCGAGCCGCACGACGACGTTCGGCTGCACGTGTGGTCGATTCGAAGCCAGGACGACGGCAAGACCTGGGAAGATCGCCAGAAGATCTTCGACGGGTATTGCGGTGCGCTGGTCAACATGATCGAAACCACTAGCGGGCGGCTCGTCGTGCCGGTCCAGCGATTGCTGCGTGGTCCCGGCCGTCATGCAATGTGCACCTACGTTTCCGACGACGACGGCAAGACGTGGAAGCACAGCAATATCATCGACCTGGGCGGCGCCGGCCACCATGGCGGGGCCATGGAAGGGACGGTGGCGGAGATGCTCGACGGCCGGTTGTTGATGTTGATCCGTACCGTCTGGGGACGGTTCTGGGAGGCGTACTCCGAGGACCAGGGACTTTCCTGGCGCACGATCCAGCCGAGTTCGATCCCGGCTTGTAGTGCACCTGGCTACTTGATTCGGCTAGTTAGCGGCCGTTTGGCGCTTGTGTGGAACTCCGACAAGATGGGACGACAGGAGTTGTCCGTTGCGTTTATGAAAAACGACGGTAGGACGTGGACCGATCCGATCGTTCTCGCTCGAGACAAAGGTCAGCAACTCTCGTATCCCCACGTGTTTGAACGACGTCCCGGCGAACTCTGGGTGATGAATCGCTGGCCGCCGGGCAGGCCGCCGTTGCGTCTGAGCCTTCGCGAGACCGATTTCACCACGCTCCCCGCACCGGTGAAAATCGTCGCGTTCGGAGATTCGACCACGGCGTTTCGCGGTTCGATCAAGAAGGTGTACTCTCAACGCGTGGCGGAAGCGTTGCCCGACCACGGCATATCCGCGTGGGTCGTCAACTCCGGCGTAGGAAGCAGTACTACCCGGCACGCCCGCAGTCGCTTCGATCGCGATGTGCTGGCCCATCATCCCGATGTTGTCATCATCATGCTGGGTGCAAACGATTCAGCGATCGACGTCTGGAAGGATCCGCCAGCTACGGAGCCTCGCGTTTCGCGCGAGGAGTACGCCGATAACCTGTCGTTTTTCTGCAAGACCCTCAAGACGCAGGGTGCGAAGGTCATCCTGATGACGCCGACCCCGTTTCGATGGACGGCCAAGCTCAAGCAGCTCTACGGCAAGCCGCCCTACGACGCGAACGATCCCAACGGCTTCAGTGCCCCGTTGGCAGAATACTGCGAGATCATGCGCAAGATTGCCCGAGAGGAAGAATTGACACTGATCGACCTTTTCCAGGCCTTCCAGGATTACGACCGCGTGGACGGCCAATCGGTCGATGAACTGCTGCTCGACGGAATGCACCCGAACGATTTGGGACACAAGCTCGTTGCGGACTTGCTGGTCCCCGAGATTCTGAAGCTGGTGTCGAGAGATGTCGTGGAGAACGGACGGTCAGACAAATGAGCCAGGCCTCATCCGGTTTCCTCTCGATTCATCGCAGAATGTTCAACGACACGCCCACGTAGATTGCACCATCTGCGCTGTAGTCAAGGCTTTCGTCGCTCGAAACGCCTAGGGCGTAACCAAACTCGATGCCTGCAGTCGGGGCCGCTGCAAGCAGCTCACGCTCCACTTCTGGATTGAAGTATCCGCTTTGACGGAACTGGCTAAGTTGCCACGTGCTGAGAGGAAACTCGGTTTGTAGGCCCGCCGACAGCAGAAGCACGGGAGCGCCCGATGCTCTAAGCGTGCCATCGGTACTGTTTCCGGCTTGCGAGCTAATACCCGCGCCGAGACTTGGGCCCCATCGCCAATCGCGATGGCCCACACGGTCCGGCCAGCGTTGTCGCCAGAACAGTTCCAGGAAGTTGATTGACGGTACCAACGAGCCGTCATGGAAGATATTCAGCTTATCGGGCGCCTCCCAACCCGTGTCGAAGTACACCCGTGCTTTGGGCTCGAACACGCGAAATGTGGGCCCAATCGTTGGATCTTCCCAGCAGGTCTGCACTTCGACCGGAGCATCCATTTCCGCAACAGGCTGGGGATGAGGATGTGTCGGGTATCCGCCGTACGGCGGCGGTGCCTCCTGACCTTGAACCGGCGGAAACGGCCGAGTGGCCCCAGCGTACTCGTGTGGCGTCACGCCAGGCGCTGCCATGGGGTCTGGATAAGCAGCCGGAAACGCCGGCGGAGTCTGCGCGCGAACGGTCGTCGCAGCACCCGCAACGCAGATGAACAGCAGCAGAATTCGCACTCGGCTGCCCATGAACCGCTACCTCACACTTACTGTATCTTCTTGCACCAAACGGCCACCGGGAGCCACTCTTTGGTCCACGCAGCATCCGCGCCCGGACCTTCGGCACCCTATCGGTTGTATCGGTTATGACGAGTGGGAAAGTTAAGTGGATTAGGAAGAACGTAATGAGCGCCGGTTGGACTGGCAAATAGCATAGATGCTAGCACCGAGATTGCGGTAGGAAATGGCAGGGTCAACGGCATCCGTAGGCCACTCAAGCGGTCACTCCTCAGGTGTAGCAGTGAAGTGGTCGGCTTGGTTGATGTTACCGCGTGCATACGTCGTGCGAGGGTCTGCCTCGAAGCGTCCGTCCAGCAGATTGTCGACAACCATATTGCCCTGTCCGCCGACTATCTCGACCGGCAGCCACTCCGTGTTGTCGGGTAGGTCATTACGAATCAGGCAGTCGCTGACGCGGCTGCCGGTCACGTTTTTCAGTAGAAGGCCGCCGCCGGCACAATCCAGGATCGTGCAACCCGTAACGTTGACCCGGTGGCAGTTCTCTAGGACCAATCCCGCTTCGGTCCCCGCAACGCCGCTTATGTGAAGGCCGTTGAGCGTGGCGTCTCGGCAGTTGCGTATCAAGAGGGCATTGTTGCCGCCCTCTGGATCCCAGTAGTTGGGATTCCGGTCAAACACGTTGGGTCCAACAACTATGTTGCGGCTGTCTTCGATACGAAGGTCGTACTGGTAGCCTTTCCAAAAGGTGTTGCCGACGATGCTAACACCACGAGCTTTCTGAATGTCCACACCGATCTGCGTGTCGCTGATCACGTTGCCGGATATCGTCAGGTTGCCCCACGTCCGATCGCGGCTGTCGAGCCCGATGAAACGGATGTTGGCCGAATCGGGTGCGCTATGCGTATGCTGGATGGTACAGCCGACAATGGTCACTTCGGCGGTAACGCCGCCTCCGTCGACCAGTACGTTCGCGGTGGGCTCGCCATCGGGATCCATGTTGGCCTCGATGTCGCAGCCACTGACCTGCAAATTGCACACGCCGCCGCCACGGACCACAATCCCTCCGCCGCCGTTGTAGCTGATG
>CAZUAH010000893.1:0-4307 GCA_964617665.1 uncultured Pirellulaceae bacterium | reverse complement strand
GTACAAATTGTATCGCTAATTCTCAATCATCCTGTACTACCAGTTCGTCCACCACGGGGACCAACTGCGAGCGCCGGATCGTGGACAAGATGTCGATTGCCTGGTGTCGGCTGCTGGCCTGTCCACGGACTATCAGACGGTCTTCCTCTGAAGTCAACTCAACGCGGCTGCCCGGGAAGAGATAAGAAATCAGCTTGAGGAGTCTCTCGGTGCGCTCACCTTTGGGATTCCCAGTGGCTTGAACCGAGCCGACCGTCACGGTATGACTGGCTCGCGCGATTCCTTCGTGCCAGAATTCAATTTTCGTTGTACCCCGGCTTTTGCCGACGATGGCCACCTCTCGAGCGTTCAGTTGAACCACGTCGCAAACTTCGGCATTCGCTGTTGCTACACGCACTATGTTCTCTGGCGAACGAACCATGCGGCTTTCGCGAACTGCGAGCCGCAGCGACGGACTCGAACCTGAAAGAACCTTGATTTCGGCTCTGGCCGCCTCCCTGGGTAGTGGCCTGGGTGTCGTGATCTGTGGTCGTTCGCTGACCGACGCTACGGCCAGACGGGTACGCAGCGCGTTCACGTGCGCGACCGCCGACGTCGAGGGTAGTCTGTTCTGCCGAGTCGCCCTCGGCAGGCATGGGGAAGCATCTTCCTCATCCGATAGGACACTCTCGTGCGGCAAAGAAGCCTTGCGATGAAGGCAAGGCTCCTCCAGACCGTGAGAGGTGACATTCAAGGCAAGGGCGATCTTCTTCGTGTTTCGTTCGGGGGGGCTCAAGATTGTGCCGACTTTGCTCACGATCGTGGATTGTGGCTGCAGCAGTGCGTCTTGGGCCAGCATATCCGCCTTGTCCACTGTCGCGAGTTTGGTCACCTGATCCGTCCGAGGTCCCCATCCGCTTCTGCGGTATTCGGCCGGGAGCGTCATCGAGGGCGTGACCAGTGGTTGATCAGAATGATACGTGGATGGCGGCGACTGCGGACGTGCTAAGTGCGGACGGAGGTATGTCTTACTTCTCGCCGTGCTACGCAACGGGTTGGCCTCCGGCCGCAAGGTGTCCGATGTCGCAGCGTTTGCAGCTTTCCTCTCCCCCGGATCCGATCCGTCAGCGAGATCTATTCTTTTCGTCCGCAAGTGGGCCGTTCGGCGGCTGGATGAGCCGATCTTGAAAACCGGAATCCCATCTTCCGTGCCGCCAACCTGTGCGGTCGCGGCGACGGGGCGTTCAGATTCTCGTGGCTGCAGTTCATCGTCCAGATGCACTTTCGCGGATCTGTCGGCGGACTCGGCTTCGCGGGTCGGTTCCGCATGATATCCCCGTCGCAATTTGGATGCAGTAGGTCCGCCATCCGAGAGCGCCAGCGTGGCGGGCCTGGATGTCGCGGATGGTCCGGCGGCCCGTAGCGGATTCGCTGTCTGTTGGTTCGGGCCGATCGCTGTACGGACCCGATCGCTCCTCTCGTTCGTCCACTGGCGGGCCGTTCGGCGGCGGAACGAGCCGATCTTGAAAACCGGAATTCCATCTTCCGTGCCGCCAATCTGTACGGTCGCGGCGACGGGGCGTTCAGATTCCCGTGGCTGCAATTCGTCGTCCAGATGCACTTTCGCGGATCTGCCGGCGGACTCGGCTTCGCGGGTCGGTTTCGCACCATGTTCCCGTCGCAATTTGGATGCAGTAGGTCCGCCATCCGAGAGCGTTAGCGTGGCGGGCCTGGATGTCGCGGATGGTCCGGCGGCTCGCCGCAGATTCACTGTCTGTTGGTTCGGGCCGATCGCTGTACCGCCCCGATCACTCGCCGTCGACTGCGCCGGGCGCAGTTCATTGAGAGGGTGCGTCCTTTCTTTGGGCTGGATCGCGTCTTGTGGCGTCGCAGGCAATTTGGTTCGAGCATCCGAGGCGTCAGGGACCTCGTCCGACGCCAACGCTACTGCCGGTCGGCACGCGGCCCTTGTACTCACGGCTATCACGTGAGGCTCATGCTGGCGATCCGGGCTCCGGAAGTCAATTCTCTGGGGCCGACGAGGCGCGTGACTGCGTGGGGCGTCGGAGATTTGGAGGGTGGGCCGGCCATCTTGATCACGGCGCTGGTCGGCGGGCCCTTTTTTCTCCCAAATGCAGGTCGACAGCACAATGCCTGATATAAGGATCGCGAATAGGGCTGCTTTTCGCCACATTGCGCGTACCTTTCGGTTGTTAGGGGGCAGCCGGGGAACCGAGCGAGCTGCGGGGGACGCTGGCAAGTGCATTCCGGCACCCGAACTCAGTTGGGCCATTTCAATAGTGGGTATCTTGTCCCTGTGCCTCTGTCGAGCAGCAGACGTCTCAGGGTAGACTATTTCGAATCGCGCGTTTCCTACTGATGTATCGGAACGGCAAACCTTCCGGGTTGAACGAAATATGCACTGTGGGTCGCTGAGAAGTGTCTCTATCCTGAGACGCCTGCATTGCATGCACCGCAATTGGAATCCTTGGTGTGTGAGCCCGGCGTCTCACTGAATCGCACTTGTCGATTGCCTTCGGAGCCTAGCGGGGCACGATGTCCTCGGCACGGTGTTCGCTGCAGCCTTGCTACCGGGAAGGAGGAATCAGGTCGTGTGTCGACCGGCACCCGCCGCTATTCCAACTTCGCCGTCACAGCACGTAAGATGAAGATTCGCAAGGGTTTGCGGCATTGTCGCCGCATTGGCTTGGGGGCTCTGATTGCGACTGACTGCGTTACCAGTACTGGCGGGTACCCAACTTCATGCAGCGCTACGAGTAGATGGAAGAGCGAGTACCACCGTCTGATAGCTAAGAAAAAAGACCTGCCCTCAGGGGACGGCCCAGCCCTTTTTTCCCCAACGGATTTAAGGATGCAAAACCTCTCGGGATGCGTCCCAGTCGACGACCAGCGGCTCGTGATCGCGCTCGACCGGACCATACGTCAGCTGCACGAAGCCCGTGTGAGCAATAGTGTGACGGTCTTCGCCCGTCTTGGCGGCGACTTCGCGATTGATTTCGGCTTGGGTCATTAGCCTTTCCTCTGCTGGTGAAGGGATGGAAAAGTGAAAAGGCCTCCGTACGAGAATGGAGGCCGAGGCGGGTTAGGTCATCTGTCTTGAGACTTCGGCCGAGACCTTTGGCACAGATTGGAGACAAAGGCGTGCCAGAGTCGTCGTTACTGCCCGGAGAACATCTCCAAGTTCCGATTAGGGCGCACCTTCTACGGCTCGCGGCAGGATCCTTGCATATGGCTTGAGTCCGTTGGAGACATCAACCGACCGTGTATTCACCGGCCAGTAAATTCACCGTGGTGTCGAAGTCGGTGGGCAGATCGCGTAGCCAACGAGCCAGTTGATGGACCATCAGTCCTGCGGCGATTCCGGCCGCGTAGATCGTACTGGGCGACGCACAGCTTCCTCGCTGGGCCTCCGACTGAGCGAAGAGCGTCTCCGGGTAGCGCCCGCGACCGACGGCGTCGGCCACAGCCGGAACGCGGATCGTTTCGACCAACATGCGGCCATCGGCCCAGAACTGACAGCGAGGGCCAGCCGATCGCCAGATAGCGCCACGGGCCGAGATGGAATCCACGCAGCAGAAGACGGCGTCACCAACCGGGTATTTGGCCCGGTAGTGGTCTTCCACAACCTCGATGTGCATTTCTGGCTCAATCTCGATCATCTGCGTTCGTGCAGCCCGGACCTTCAGAGTGCCCACGACCCGGTGGGCGTAGCCCTGAGTCGTGCGGTTCGTGTGGTCTACCTCATCAAAGTCGATGAGTTGGACCTTCTGGCAGCCAATCGCGGCCAATTGCAGGGCGACTTGCCGACCGATGGCACCCAGGCCGATGACGGTGGCCTGGATCGCTTGCAGACGGTCATGAGGGATAAGGCCTTGCTGCCGCATGAAACGGTCGGCTGTCACTGTCGTCGTCGTGAGGTACCTCCAATCGTTTTCTCGGACATGGCGCGACGGCACATGGCCGACGCGACCGCATGCCGCGTTCGTTGGTTCACAGTTCATCCAAGGCGCCGGCCAAACGAGGCCGGTTGCTTTCTTCTTCGTCCCAAGCATCAAGCTGCTGAGGGACAGGGCCTGCCAGAACGTCTTCCAGGTCCCACGACCATTCAAGCGGATCAAGTGAGTTGCGGGAGACAAGGAGCCGCTCTGGCTGGACGCACGACGCGTCGACCTTGACGCACCACTTGCACCGGAATTTTGACCATCGCGTTGACGAACGTCTTGAACGCCGATTTCCGCGGAGCGGAATTCGGTGACAGTTTTTGACGGTAGAGTCCCAGAATCCTTGAGAATTTAGCGATTCTGGTC
>CAZUAH010000892.1:0-4314 GCA_964617665.1 uncultured Pirellulaceae bacterium | reverse complement strand
CAGTTGGGATGCCGTTTCTGACATCGCGTACCCTCCTTTGAATGTCGACCTTCATGATAGCATCGCGGCGCAGCCGGAGGAAACCCCTTGGAACGTGATCGGGACGACCCAATCGGGCGAGACCGCGCAACGCGTCCGATGGACGTTTACCAGCGTGCCAAGTCGCAGATTGCTGAAGATCGCGTACTCACATCACGGCTGCCCGGAGCCAAAGCGTCTGCGTTCTTGCTGCTCGTCCGGAGTGAGAAAAGCGATATTGGTAGCGCGAAGTACTTCAGCAATGGCCAACAAGTCCACGTCGCTCACTCAATGTTCCTGGCTCCTTCGGCCAACGACCAGGCCGAATGCGAGAGCGAAACGATGGTCGTCGATGATTCGTTAAAGGCGGTTGGCAGAAGTCAGAGCCTCCATAGTAGTGACGACCGTCGGGAACCAAACCCGACGCGAGCGAAGTTTCGGCTTTCGCCACGGACGCAGTTGCCATGACGCATTGCGAGTTGTCGAACAACAGCTTGAAGAGGGCAAGGTGTTTGTCGTTGACGCTGATCTTCAAAGCTATTTTGACACGATACCCAAAGATCGCCTGATGCAACTTGTGCAGGCGAAGATTTCGGATCGTCGACTGCTGGCTTTGATCCATTCGTTTCTGGATCAATCGATCTTGGAAGAACTATCTGCGTGGACGCCCGAAACGGGCGTTCCACAGGGAGCGGTTCTTTCCCCTTTGTTGTCGAATCTGTATTTGAGTGAATTGGATCATCGGATGGCCGAACTTGGCTACGAGATGGTTCGTTACGCCGATGACTTCGTGATCCTGTGTCGTAGTCAGGACGAAGCCGCAGCGGCACTTGAGGAGGTGAAGTGTTTTGTAGCATCTGCTGGCTTGACGCTTCATCCTGAGAAGACGCGAGTTGTTGATAGTCGTGAGGCGAGTTTCGACTTTCTGGGGTATTGGTTCCGCTGGAAATTCCGTTTCCCGCGAGCGAAGAGTCGCCGTAAGATGGTCGATCGAATCCGACAGTTGACCCCGCGTAAATCGGGGCAGTCGATGACACAAACGATTGCGGAGATCAATGACGTGACGACCGGCTGGTTTGCGTATTTTCGTCACAGCAACTGGAATGTCTTCGATGCTTGCGATGGGATGATCCGTCGACGTCTGCGCCGACAGTTGCTCAAACGTCACCGGCGCAATCCCAAACGTTTGCCGAGAACATTACGTTGGCCCAATGCCTACTTCACGGATCTGGGGTTTCGAAGTTGGGAGATGCCCACACCCGTTACGTTCAATCCCTATCACCGGGCAACCGCTAACTGGAGAGCCGTGTGCGGGAGAACCGCATGCACGGTTCGGAGGGAGGGGAGTCCGGCTCAACCGGACTTCCCTACCCCTACTCCCGATTTGGTTCGGTGATTCTATTCTCCGTGCAATACCAATGGTTTTCCTGTCTCTGAGTCAATCCAAACCATGAAATGGTTGCCGGGGAGCTTTTCTTTTCCTTCGTAGTAGAACATCCAGCCAGCTTTTCCGTTCATGGTGTCACGTTTGATCTCAGGTTTCTCAAATTTGCTCAATTCGTATTTCTCGCGTTGAGCTGCAAGTTCAGCCGCAGCTTTGGCCTTGGTCGACGGTCCACCCACAGAATCGCTTTGGCACCCGGTCATCATCGAAGCGGCGATAATCATGATGATTGCGATCATTCTCATTTCAGTTATCTCCTCACCGAACGTCCGCGATCCATTTGAGCAGGCGTAACCCGGCTCGCCTGCATCCGATTGTTCGTCGACATTAAGGGGGCGAAAGATCATCCACCCGATCGGTTAACGAATCGGTGCGCTAACCAACGCGTACCGATCGTTCATTGGATTGTCAATCGCGTCATCGGTATCGCAAGTAACCCGGTTTTTCAAACGGTACGTTTACGGCATTTGATTTGTTGCTATCGTTGACGAACAAGAGTTGTTTTGTGTCAATCGTCGTAAATGCTGTGCTCGGTGATTTGCCCCAAGTCACGCGAAAAACGCCGTCGCCGAGGTCATCGAGTCGTGGGGGTACCGTTTCGTCTATCGTTACGGCGCCGAGGTCACGAACACCGCAATCCCCCTGCGACGTTTCGATGCTGTATACGTAGCCGCCGTTGTGCGGTCCGTGCAGATAGACCGAAAACCGTGTGCCAGGGAGTTGGGTCGAACACACAATTGGTATCGCCGCATCGCCGTGGAAGCAGCCCGTGCAAAACAGCAATATTGTGATCAAGGCGATCTTCATTTTCTCGACGAACGCCGAAGGCGTACGATTGCATGAGGTTGTTCGCGAATCGCTAATCTTCCGTCTTCTTCACTCGTGACCCCTTGTTCTCCACCAGTGTCCCCTTGACGACTGCCACTTCAAGAGTCTTCAGGTCGAGTATGTATTCGGACTTTCGTTCATTCACGACGACGAGAGTCGAATCTTTGATCTTCATGGCCTTTACAAAGACATCCTGAACATCACGCTCAAGATTCGTGTTGTATTTCACGACATAAATCTGACGCCGCCAGATCAGTCTGCCGCTTAGGGTGTCCAACGCTTCGATACATCCTATCTGGTCCCGCGGTGCTCGATACTCAGTACCTCCCAATCTCACCGAATTGACTTTGGCGGGGGCGCCGCGTTTTGCCAGAGCCACAGAAGTTGACAGTACCGCAAATACAGCTAAGACAATGGCGATCTTCTTCATGTTTTCTCCTGATTTGTTGTTTTAAACTATGCAGTCCTCAGATAAGACGATTCGCCATGAGATTCTGTTTCAGAAAACCTTCAAATATATTCGAGCGAATAACGTCCGAGGTAACCGGGTTGGCGGACCAACGCGAGTGACGTTGGCACACCAAGGATTGTAAATGAAGGAAACTACGCTGAGAATCCGAAGGCAAGCCAACTCCGGTTCACCGCTTTGTTAGATGCCCTTCAGTTTAGGTTTCAGTAAGCCATCTGCGCACATGCTCTTGCGTTACGGATTCACGTGCGAGGTTTTCTGCTTCGCGCTCAAACGGTGAAGTCGGATGAACGTCAACGTGGTCGATTGTATTCACATTCTGATGAAGTGACCGGTAGATCGCACGTGCCAAGTTGATCACGTTCTCGATCAGATCATGTATCGCGAACACCATGACCAGTTGCTCATTCGGGACCGAAAACTCTTGGTCGCGATTGTCACGATATTGAGTATTCGCAAGCAGTTCGTTTGCCATTGTGAACAACTCAGGTGAATACACACTGCATAATCGTTCGACCTGCGTGTTCAATTCAAAGAGTGCGTTCTGTAGCGGGCCAACTGTGTGGCGCCCGGCAGTGCGATCGAATTCCAGAAACTCGCCTGATTGGATTGCGTCTTGCAGGGCGGCCGTCTTAATTCGTTTGCCGACGTTGCCGTGAAAAACAACAAACATCCCCAGCCAAATCATGTGGTTTCCCGTGTAGGTTGACGAATCGCCGAACCCACCGGTGACCCGGCGACGGGCATGTGAGGAGTACCGAGTGACGGGAAAAAGGTCATCGTCTCGACGCGACAAAAGATGGGACAGCAACACCTCAAGTTCGTGCATTAGATTGACACGAATTGTCTTTTGGCGAAGGTTTCCGGAAAGATCCAATACAGTTCGCAGGGCGTCAATGATGTCGCGGAAGGTCGCGAATTGATAAATCCAGTTCGACGCGGGAAACTCGGCATCCCCGTCAACAGCGGACCTCATCTCTTCAACCCGTCCAACTTCGCGCAGGAAGTCAAAGGCAAATTCCGCATCATTTGTGAATCTGCTCGAATGGTGGGCGATTCGGCTTTGTTCTTCATCGGAAAGTTCGCGATCGAGGAAGTCGGCGTCACGGAGTACGCGAGCGAGAGCGTTCCGGTCTTCGCGGACATCCCACAGTTCTCTGCGGACGAGGGTAATTAGGTTTAATTCGCCTTGTTGAGCCCGCTGATACGCGTACTGATACTCAGCGCGGGTGATGCTGATGCGATCTTCGCGGTTGACCCAACCGCCCGTGCGGTGGCCGATCAGCAGTACAAAGTAGTCACTTCGATTGATCGCTTGAATGCAGGAATCGTATGAATTCCTGTCGGGAATCTGAGGAAAATCATTGAATTCCGAAAGTAGGACATCGTACCCGTATTCCTCAAGCCAGAGTTTCAGCGCTGACCGTAGGTCGCGGAAGTCGTGAACCGTGGATGAGATTAAGACGCGAATCGTTCAGTCCTTTGCAGCGTCTGGGCATCTAAAAAAAACGTATTGCAATCTATCCGGCTCAGGGAGGAGACGGATAGATTGGGC
>CAZUAH010000891.1:0-4328 GCA_964617665.1 uncultured Pirellulaceae bacterium | reverse complement strand
CGGCTTCCAGAAGCCGCAAGACCGTTTGTGGCACATGTGACGTACTCGTCCACGGCGACAGATCTTTCGCCGCCCATAAGATGGCACGAAGGTGACAGAAGAGAATTCGAGCTCAGCGACGGCGGGAGGTTCCGGGATTGGGTTATAGTCGACGACGATATCCAAGTTTTGAAAATCAGTAACACGCTTTAGAGTGGCCCCACCCGTACTACTGCACGTCAACAGAACAAACACGATCTTGCCTCCCTCTGTTGAAAAGTCAGGATGACTCCCGGGAATCGTAGGAGAATCTCCCTCGCCGCCTCTCTGCACTTGCGCGAAATCCGATTCTACAAACCTAATCGCACTGAATTTAGAAAATGTGTTTGCCCTATCGAAGGGTCGAAATCGTCCCCGAACGGACACGAGTTCCGGAGGCATATACAGACCTTCACCTTGAATCAGCGAGGGAATGATGCCGGTCGTATCGTTTCCCAGGTTCGGGTCGCGCATTTCAACGACGAAGTCGATACTGTTGATGGAACCTTGGGTCGATGGATTGAAAGTTGCTCCGGTTTCATGACTGTACCAAACTCCTGCGGCGTTCCGAATAGACGTCGTCACCCGGAGAATGTTCGGTGAGCCACCAAGGTCAACTATAGTGGACAAAGGATTCTCGTCCCCACCGCGACCCCTGTCTCGAAACTGCTCAACGACGCCGGGTCCAAACTCACTTGCCTCGTCTAGCACGGACGCGAAACTCCGGGGCTCCGTCCTCGCCGATTTTGGAGTAGCTGCCACACAGATCACAAGAAGCGTCAAGAGCCGTTTCATTTTTCGATCCCTTCAGTAAGATCCACTGGTTGACCAAGTATTCTGTTGCGTGGCCTCATGGTGCGGCTGGGTACCGCGACGAGGTTGTTCTATTTGTCTGGTTGCTCTAGGGCTACACGGAAGCCCCGGGCGCGGTGCGAATACGACGGCTCTCGACCTCCACGGGAAACCGAACGACAACTCCAGGGTCTAAAACACCAAGCGCCGCCTCTATACACTCGGTGCAAAGTTTGTGAAGGTCCCTGGGGATCACTTTCGGACGATGAGGAGTAGTAGCCCGTTGCGTGCCAATCCTTGCACCATTCCATTACGTTCCCGTGCATGTCGTACAGCCCGAAGGGATTTGCACGGAGTTCGCCAACTTTGTGCGTCCGATCGCCTGAGTTTACTGCGAACCACCCGTGTTGAACGAGTCTCGGCTTGTCGTTGCCGAACGACCACTGCGTCTGTGTGCCTGCCCGACATGCGTATTCCCATTCCGCTTCGGTGGGCAGGCGGTAGACGCGGCCAGCCGCCTTCTCCCTCGGTTGCTCCGAGAGCTTGCTACAAAACTCCACCGCGTCATCCCATGACACGCATTCGACAGGAAAAAAACTTGTGTCTTGGTCAGAAACATGGTCACAGCTGCTCCCTGTCCGGGAAAACTCGCTCGGGTTCTCTCCCACGACCCGTTCACAGTCTTCTTGCGTAACCTCGTAGACTCCCATGTAGAAAGGCTTTGTCAGCACGACCTTGTGCTGCGGCCCTTCGTCGCGGAGTTTCTGCAAGTACTGGCTAACGCTTAGGCCGCTGAAATCTGTGGACTTGCTCAGTTCCTCGATTTCTTCCTCCGTCGCGCCCATCATAAACTCGCCTGGAGGTATTAGTGTCAGTTTCATACCGATACTATTGGAGAGTTCAGCCTGCACACCAAGATACTCAGCCCACGCTTGCTGATGCCGCTTTGCTTGGTCGGCATCGAAGGGGGCGATGGCCCGCAGGGGGGCCACACGTGGAAGTTCCCACTTCGGGGCGACCTGAGAATCATGGACCCAACCTGAGAAAACAACACCGCCTATATCGATGCTTACCCAGAGCCAGTTTCCATTGACTGCTCCAACCGTCAGTTCTTGTCCATGCTTGAGCCGCGTTACGATAGTTTCTGAGATCTTTAGCGGTACGTTTTCGTCCACGACCCTGATAGTATCGCCTTTCGCAATTTCGGATTGACCGAAAGCTGAGCCGGTGGGGGCGAAGAGAAGCGTACACCACACTATTCCAAAACACGTGGCTTTGTATCGAATCATCGGAAGCTCCGTCATCTTTGAGGCACGATTGAAGGCAACCAGCGTCTGTAGACAACCCCCGTAACTATTCGGACAACTTCATGACATCACTCGCCGATACCCAACCTTCCACGCCTTTCCCGTCGCCGATGTTCCAAATGGTGACCCCCGAATCGTTGCTGCAACTCGCCAGTCGCTTACCGTCGGGGCTGAATGCTACGCACCTCACCGGTTCGCTGTGTGCCTGGATTTCGGTTACCAACTCGCCATTCGATGCATTCCAGAGGTGGACTTTGCCATGGTACTGGCCGCTTGCGATCAGGTCGCCATTCGGACTGTATGCGACGGAGACGCCATACGCAGATAGAGGAATAGTGAACAGTTCTGAGCCAGTTTCTACCTCCCACATTTTCACCTTTCGGTCCCATCCAGCACTTGCAATCCTCTTGCCGTCTGGGCTAAATGCCACGTCCCAGGCTTCAGCGGCGTGCAAGAGCATCCGTTTCCGTTTGCCAGTTTCGAGATCAAGGATGTGAACTTGTTGCCCTGCAACCGCGATCAACTGACCACTCGGAGAAAACGACACGGCCGTACCGCTTGGCACTTCGATGGTAATCCGTTCCCTGCCGGTGGTCACATCCCACACAGTCAAGGTGCGAGTGCCGTACAGTCGTTTTTGGGGATCGCCGTGATATCCTCGCAACTTGACCGCCAGCAGCTTGCCATCTGGCGAATAGCTGACACCACTAACGTACATTGAGTGTTCTAAGGTTAAGAGTACTTTCTGTGTCTTAACATCCCATACCTTCACGGTCTTGTCGCGGCTTCCAGTTGCCATCCGCTGGCCGTCTGGGCTGAACGCGACATCGCATACGACGGATTCATGATCCGAGGATTCCCACAGTTTCTTCCCTGTATCCGCTGCCCAAACCTTGACTTGCCCAAGCTCGTCGTAGATGCCGCCACCACTGGCAATTAGCTGCCCATCCGGGCTGAAGGCCACACCCACAACAACCCCCTTGTGTCCTTTCAACTCCATCGGAGCGAGGAACTGAGTCCAGATCCGGCCACGGTCGACTCTCAGGGCGGTTAGCGTTTGGCCTTTCGACAGTTCTGTAAGAACCTCGCTGTCTCTTGCGAGCGGTGTACCATCGTTGATGATCGCGACTTTGTCGCCTGGTTTCACGTCGGGCACGACCGGTCGAGTATCGGGGGACACCTGAGAGCTGTGAACCCAGCCTGAGTAGGCGATGCCGCTCTTCTTGACGCTAACCCAAAGCCAATCGTCTTTGACTGCACCAACCGTCAACTGCTGTCCACGTTGAACCCGTGTCACTGTAGTCTGTGAGACCTTGAGCGGCACATCTTCGCCAGTCACGCGGACCGTGTCGCCTTTCGTAATCTCGGATTGACCAAACGCCGTGCCGGCAAGGCTGGCCGTGAGGAGTAGTGTACTCCAGGCTGCGCCAATGAACGTGACCTTGTACTGATACATCGCAACCTCCACTATCTTTAAGAAATGGTTGAAGTACTACTTCCTGCCAACGTCTGCAGACTGAACGGATGCCTGTGCGTTCGGCGCATGCTCGGTCTCCGTTGACCATAACGGTTTCTATGCCGACAACCTTCGGATACGCCTTGACCTAGATCAATTTTCCCCCTGCCGCAGACATTCGGGGATACAGCTCCAGATAGCATTTCGCGAAGCTCCTGCAACCGCACTGTACGTCTCTGTCAACGGGCTACGCCCTAATTTCGAAACCCTGTCACAAAGTTCTGATTTTCTACCGACACCGCCAGTCAAACCGTCCAAGTCTTCGCGTAACTGCCTAATCGAACAAGACTTAACCGGATGTCCAAAGGGGTATCGGAAGTCTGAGACAACTTGCTGACTATTGACATCCCGTACACTTTCCGCGTGATGCAGTCACTGCGGGAAATTGCGCAGAAGGACCTCACCAAACGAAAGGCACTTTCGGTGTCGTTGATAGGCGCGCGGATTGACAGAATTCCCGAAACTCCCATTCCCTTGTTCACGAGAACCGGGGAACGCACAATGACTTACGACCAATGAGATATTTGGCGGGATTCGCTCCTTAGCTCCTGTTGGGCTGGGGTTATGAACTGTCGCCGACCAGGGGCGTGGATGAAATCTCTCCGGTTTCTTCGGAGACTTTGCGCCCAATTCACGACTGAAGCGTGCCTTACGAGGAGGACGGCCATGTCGTCTCAAGAGACGTTGGACCTGAT
>CAZUAH010000890.1:0-4346 GCA_964617665.1 uncultured Pirellulaceae bacterium | reverse complement strand
CACGTCCGAGACGACAGAACGACGGACAGCGATTATCGTGCCGAACGCTATTGGGGCGGGAGTCTTTTTTCGCTTCTTCGCATGCCCGCGATAGCGCAGCCCGGCGCGGGCGATGCCGCGGTAGCGGCGAGTGGGAGAGAACATCGGGAAGCGGCAACACGTTGTGCGTTGGGGAAAAAGAAGAACAAGAAGCCGCAGGCTCGGCGGACATGGACGGCCGGCGCTTTGATCGGCCCGGTGCCTGGATGTCACCCTGTGACCGAAAGCAGAGGCGATTTGACGCGCGTGGTCAAACGTTACACCATTGCAGGTCAGTAGCGATCACGTCTGATGTTCGGAGGATGTGGGATCGCTATTTATCAGGGACGCGAGTGAACCGCCGCACTCCTCCTTTTGCCCCCGCGGACATTTCGATCAGATCCCCCTCCAGGAACTTCACGGACCTCTCTCGCGATTCTCCTTTCAGCGAGACCTTGATCGTGATTCGCTCGCCGCTACTTGGCGTGACGACGTACCAGGAGCCTTTCATCTGCTCCGATCCTTGTCCCTCGGTCTTGGTGGCCACGATCATCGAGCCGTCGGCAGCAAACTTGATCCGAGTACTCTTGGTGAAGCCCTGTCTGTTCTCCCAGACGCCCACCAGACGCGAATCCGTCGGACCGCCACAACCAGAGACGAGCATGCACGAAACGGCCAATCCAACACCAATGAAGGTTGCCGTCAGTCGAGACATGTCACAACGTCGATGTGTGATCTGGTCCCGGGCTGGGAGAAATGTGTGTTTCGTATTCGAAATGGCCATGCTTGAGAGCCCGCCCTTAGCTAGCAGGTCGCATTTTCTGCCTGTTGTGTATGCAATATAGCTGGATTCGTATTCACGGAGAACCAGCGATGGAGACTGCGTGGAAGCGGTCTTTCGTGAGAAAATATTCCGGTTGTAGCGATTTTCTTGATTTTGCCGGTTTTGCGGCCGATATCTGTTCCAGACGTTCCGCTGATGGATCTGTGTTGGTGATGGGAATCTGAAAGGAAATAGACCATGTTGAAGCGTATTGCACCCGTCTGCATTACGGCAGCCGTTCTCATGCTTGCCAATGGCTGTTGCTGCATGCAACCCCAGATGTGTGGGGACGTCGCGGCATGCGGTTCGTGCGAGGGCGGTTGCGGCGACTCATGTGGTACTGCCGGATGCTGCTCTGGAAGTCACCTGGGCAGTTGCATAAAGAGCGCCCTCACGTGCGGATCTGGGTGCGGCGATGTCTACTGGGGCGAGTGGACCAGCGATCCGCCTGCCTCCTGCGATCCGTGCGACGATTACGGTAATTGGACGGGCGACGCGTACTGCGCTCCACGCTGCAGGCCGCTCAGCGGATTGCGCCACCTGTGGGGCTATCGTTTTGCCGCCGCGGGCTGTGACGATGGATGTGGTTCCTACGTAGAGACCACTCCGGAATTCATAGAGGTCGAGGAAGGGATGGACCAACAACTGGCTCCACCGAAACCCGAAGCCGAACCGACACCCGCAAAGAAGGCATCCGCCGGGCGTCGTGTCAGGCACGCTACCTACAATCGGACTTTGTTGAGGTAGCCGCAGGACAGTTGTACGCGATTGAATAGTCGAGCCGAGCCGGTGAGATCTGGCTCGGCTCTCTGTATTTCTTGGCCTAGTGCGTGTCGCACTCACATGCGGTGATCGCGGGGATGTGAAGTCCGTGCGTGACTGACCGAGGGCACGACGGTACAGAGGTTTGTACGTGCCCTACGAGATCAGCATTGCGTCTCCGTAACTGAAGAGACGATAGCTCTCTTCAATCGCTTCCTCGTACGCGCGTTTCATCAACTTGTCGCCTCCGAATGTGCGCACCAGCACGAGCAGGGTACTTTTCGGCCAGTGGAAATTGGTCATCAGCGCATCGACGGCCTTGAATTGATACGGCGGTCGTATGAAAAGCTCTGTTTGCCCCTCCCACGCATGCAAGGTCCCGCCGGCGCCAGCGGTTTCGAGCGTTCGCACGACCGTCGTGCCCACTGCGACGATACGCCCACCAGCCGCCCGCCGGCGTGTCAGGAGGTCGGCCGCGTCCGAGTCGATCCGTCCCCACTCGGAGTGCATGTTGTGATCGTTCAAACGCTCGGCTGAAACGGGGCGAAAGGTGCCCAGCCCCACGTGCAGAGTAACCCGGCAAACCTCGATCCCTTCGCTCTCCAGACGTCCGATCAGATCACTCGTCAGATGCAAACCAGCAGTAGGTGCCGCAACCGCGCCTGGATTCTCCGCATAGACCGTTTGGTACCTCTGCCAGTCCGCGTCAGTCATTTCGCCGTCGCGGATGTAAGGCGGCAGCGGCACTCGTCCGATACGTTCCAGCAGGCCCAAGGTGGGCTCGTCCGATTCTGGCCGGGCCGCCCAAGCACCTTCCTCCAGCTTTGTCAGCAGCATCAGCCGGCAAGAGGCTCGCCCCTCGCGATCTTCCAGCGTGATCGTCTCGCCCGGCGACAGCCGGCCGCGTGTTTTGGATATGAGCCGCCAATTGCCCGCCTCATCCGTTTCCAAGTACAGCCCCGACCACCGTCCGCCTGTCTTTGTGCGGTACCCAACCAAACGTGCGGGAATCACCCGCGTGTCATTCAGCACGAGGCAATCGCCAGGGGCCAGGAACTCGGGCAAATTGCGCACATGCGTGTGCTGCAACGATCCACGTTCGCGGTGGACCACTAGCAAGCGGGCGTCACCGCGCTGCGCAAGCGGCTGCTGGGCGATCAACTCGCGAGGCACTTCGTAATCGTATTGGTCGATCTCGGACATTCCGCTCGGAGTATAGAGCGACGAGAGGTTTCTGGGAATGCGTGATTAACCCTCAAACCCTTCCTCAATCAGGGACATTGACAAACGCCCGGTGTTCGTGGCAAGCTTTCCGTGTTATGGACCAACACGCAACCGTCGCTCGCTGGCTGGAGGAAGCTACATCGGCCGTCGCCTTCACGGGGGCGGGTATTAGCACCGAGAGCGGAATACCGGATTTCCGTTCGCCGGGTGGGATCTGGTCCCAATCGCAACCCGTCTACTACGACGATTTTCTGGCCAGGGCCGGAGCTCGCTACGAATACTGGCGGCAGAAGTCCGTGTCGCACCAGGATTTCGCAACAAGCCAGCCGAATGCGGGCCACCAAGTTCTGGGCAAGTGGGAGAACGAAGGCCATTTGCGGGCAGTGATTACTCAGAATATCGACGGGCTGCATCAAGACGCAGGCAGTCGGGACGTGGTGGAATTGCACGGCACGGCGCGCTACATCGCTTGCTTGGAATGCGGAAAACGATACGACGCGGAGCCTTTGGTGCGGCAGTTCCTCGAAACCGACCAGGTGCCTCCGTGCCCCGAATGCGATGGGATTATGAAGCACGCTACCATTTCGTTCGGCCAAGCCCTAGATCCCAATGTCCTGGTACGAGCCAGCGAATTGAGTGAGGAGTCCGATCTGTTCTTCGCTATGGGATCGTCGCTGGTCGTGCATCCGGCAGCAGGTCTGCCACCATTGGCCAAGCGTAACGGTGCGCGTTTAGTGATCGTCAACCGTGATCCCACAGACCAGGATGGCCTTGCTGACATCGTGATTCACGCCTCGATTGGCGAGACCCTAACAGCGATCGATCGATGCTTGACGGGCTAGGTGAGTGCAGGCCGATTGTCGGTTAGCGACGATCGATAGTTCGGGTTTAGACAAATGAACCGATTCTCTTTCACAGCGCGAAATGAAGACGACACTCGCCGTTTAGGTGCGGCACTAGCCGATGTGATGTCTGAAGGAACGACCGTCGCGCTGATAGGAACGCTTGGGGCGGGCAAAACACGATTGGTGCAGGCGATCGCACTTGGGCTTGGCGTTGCTCCCGGCACGGTGGTCAGTCCCACATTCGTCTTGTGCCAAGAATACTATGGCCGCCGAACCCTGTATCACATGGACGCGTATCGCGTGAAGGACGATGACGAGTTCCTTCAGTTGGGCTCAGAGGAGTACTTCGAGTCTGATGGGATCACGCTCGTCGAGTGGGCAGATCGCGTAATCGACTGTCTGCCGTCAGATCGGATCGAGATCCACATCGAAGTTGCCGGAGAGACAGCGCGGCGTTTTGGAATCGTCGCTTTGGGTGAGGGCCTGTCGTTGGTTCCGAAAGAACTTGAGGATTCGCTCGGTCTCTAGACGCGGACCAAACAGTGTCCCCGTTAAACGAGGCGACGCATTGCCACCGAGGAGTTGTCCGGCCGGCGACTTCTACAAGCCGTATTCCTCACGGAATCGGGCGATGTCTTCGGTGTGGCCCATGAAAATCACCACGTCACCGGACT
>CAZUAH010000889.1:0-4353 GCA_964617665.1 uncultured Pirellulaceae bacterium | reverse complement strand
GATATCATGGAGAAACCATGGCTGGACGCACGTGTGCAGCACGCCCTTCACTGGGACGGGTACGGAGAGCATCACAAGTCGAAGGGCAAGGTGGCCGAGGCTCCCGGCGTGATGGGCGGATTTCACACCTTCTCTCTTTGGTGGAAACGGGACGAATACATCTTCTACATCGATGGCAAAGAGACTTGGCGAACGGACGCGGGCGGTGTTTGCCAAGTGCCGCTGTACATCAAGCTGAGTGACGAGATCGGCGAGTGGGGTGGGGACATCTCGAAGGCGAAACTGCCGGATCAATTCTTGGTCGATTACGTTCGAGTGTACGATGTAGTCGACGCAGAGTGATTGCCGACTTTCGATATCCACCTCCGTTGCCCTCGGAAACGGCGCAGAGGCAAACGCGATTGGCGCATGGGTGATGCATCTCTGATACAATCGTTGGGCAGGGCGAATCGGGAGGAGAAGATGATGGGAAGACATGTTGCCGCGTTTACTGCCATGCTGGCAGTTCTTTCCTCTTCGTGCTCGACCGATCGGTCGCTGGAACCGCCACTGTCGATAGACCCCAGCGTTGCATAAATGTCGTGGCGTTCTGCCAACAGCTTTCCGCCCTACCGGAGGAGAAGGCGGCTGGTCGGGTCTACCGTTTGCCCACGGAAGCGGAATGGGAGTTCGCGTGCCGCGCGGGAACCACGACGCCGTTTCATTTCGGCTCTCGGCTGAATGGGCAGGAGGCGAACTGTGACGGCGGCTTTCCCTACGGCACGGCTACCAAAGGGCCATTCCTTCAGCGTCCCACGACGGTCGGGTCGTATGCCGCGAGTGCATTCGGCTTGTACGACATGCACGGGAAACTGTAGTGTGTCAAACTAGCCTACGGTATCAAGTCCCTGTTCGTCCGATCTTCTACTGTGCCTTGTCCAGAATATGGTATGCTGAATAAAGAAACCATCCAGCCGACACCCTAATCCGTTGGAGGCATTGAGATGGACTTCAACGATCTAGTCCGAGATCGGCATGACCCTCCAGAACAGGACACCTCGGACTCTTCGCAGCGAAGGCTGCGCTGCGTCGTTCTCGTATGTTGCCTGCCAGCGATTCTTCTTCCAGCCGGTACCGTACTTGCCTTACCCTTTGCATTTGGCAGGATCGGCGTCTGCATCGCATACGATCCGTTGTTTCAAATCGCATGGCTCGTATTTGCCTGCGTGGTGGGTGCTTTCATGTTGAAGAACGCCAAGCAAGATCGAGCCGGTGGCATAGCTGCTATTTTCCTAATCCATATCGCTTGTTTCGGCATCACTTTTCTAATGAACTGTTGTCTTGCTATGATGCAGATGTAGCTATCGGCGGGCAGAGTCCTTGGCTTTCTAGGAACAGAGCCTTTATAAGAAACAACAATGCCTCGCCCACAATCCAAACTACCCCACCCCCACCCCCAACACCACGAAGACGATTAACAACGTGCGAAGGCTGAATCGAAATCGTCGGCGTTTGGAACGGGTGGTCATGGGTCTTTAATTTGTCTCTATTGGGCCGTTTCCTGTTCTGGTGGTGCAAAATCATGGGGAGTGTGGGTACAAACTGTGTTGCACACTGACGCCACTCCAGATCGACCAAATAGTAGAGTCGGGTACCTGTGGGCTTGAGGGTCCGGTGACGTTTGCCTGCCAGATCATAGATCTCAATGTGCCAGTCGTGCAACTGACTGGCCCCCCCACCGGACATCCTTTGCCAGTTTTGCACAGCCAGTGCAAGATACTTGCCGTCTGCTGACCAACAGAAGGCACCGGGCGTTTGCAGGGGCCGGTGTTGGACAATCAAGCGTCTATTGGCCCCACTCAGGTCCATCACTCCAAAGCGACAATGCCACTCATCGTCTTGGCTTCTATATGCAATGCTCGCACCGTCGGGAGCAAATACCCCCATTAGGCCAACTTCCGCATCTGCGTTTAGACAGCGTCGCTGACTTCCATCCACACGCATGATATAGAGTCTGTCCTTCACGTCCCGACGAGGGGTCATCCGGTGTGAAACCGTCGTCAGCAACCACTTTCCGTCGCTTGACCAATCCAGCACCCTGTGGGTATCGGGAATAGCAAGCCTAACACGATGAGAGCCGTCCGCCCTAATCTTCCACGTTTCAATGCGCCACCCATCACTGGTCCAGTCCCCAGTTGAAACAAGGAGTTGCTTACCATCGGGCGACCAGACGGGATCGCCATACGTGTTTGATCCGAGCATCGCACCGTTGGCGTTCTTGTTCCAGATCCAAGTGCCCTCTTCGTCGACAATCGCCAATGCTCGTCTATCGGGAGACACTCGAATGGCCTGCGTCCGTCTTTCCAGCCTTCCGATGGTATCCCATTCCCCCGTGCCCGGATCGACCGTAATAATCGACGCTGGTGGCGTGCCAGTGGCAAGGTCATCCTCTTCATCTGCCACCACCCCCGCTATGACAACAATTTGGCTCTCTTTCGACTTCACAGCCTTCCTCTGCCGTTCAGCCTGCCGCATCCTGTAGGCAAACCACCCCAAGCCCACACTCAACACCAACACCAGAATTAACAACGTGCGAAGGCTGACTCGTCGGCGTTTGGGTTTGGACTCGTCCATATCAGAATTCATCCTACCATTTCCCATCCCAACAACGAAAGAAAAGAATCCACCGAAGGCACAAGATATTGGCCCGGCTTCGGTCAGGTGGTACGGTGGAGAGTGGCTTTGGAGGGGATCGAAAATGAAGACCACCCCAACCCCACCCCCAACACCACGACCACGATTAACAACGTGCGAAGGCTGAATCTAAATCGTCGGCGTTTGGTGGGGCTAGGGTTGGTCACGGTTGGTCTTCGGGGTTGGTGGTGTCCAGTCTATGTAACAATTCGGCAGGGCCTTTTGAAGTTCCTCGATGCCTTGGGAGGTGACGTTCGTGTTGGAGAGGTACAGTACTTTGAGTTTCGTCAGCCGCTTGAGATGTTGAAGTCCCTCATCGGAGACTTGTGTGCCGTTAAGGTATAACGTTTCGAGGTCTGTCAGCCCCTTGATACGTTCCAGCCCGACATCCGTGATTTGCGTATTGTTGAGGCCAAGAGACTCAAGGTTCGACTTCCCTTTGAGATGCTCCAAGCCAGCATCAGTGAGTTGTGTACCGCCAACCCAAAGGTGAGTGAGTTCTTCCAGCCCCTTGAGATGCGCTAAACCAGCATCTGTGATTTGCGTGTCCTGGAGACCCAGCGCTTCGAGTCTGGTCAGTCCGCTGAGATGCCGCACTCCGGCGTTGGTGACTTCTGTGTCATCAAGATACAGCGCCTTGAGGTCTGTCAGCCCCTTGAGATGTTCGAGTCCAACATCCGTGACTTGCGAGCGCAAAAGACACACGACTCTTATGGTTGGCATTACGTCGAGATGGGCTAACTCCAGATCGCCAATGAACTCGCTGTGAAGATGCGCTGATAGGGGATCCTAGAAGAAGTCTAAACCGAACAAGTCAGTTAGCCACTCTGGCAGTGACGGCTCTAGTTTCTCGTCCGAGTCCTCCACGTTCTCCACGTAGTACACAAGTCCACCCGAACGCCCAAGGGCCCACACCGCCTGTCGCTGGCGTTCAGCCTGTTGGACTCTCTCAGCAAACGGGGCAATCACCAACAGCGTCAGCACGGGTATTCAAGCATGGCGAGCCTCCAGTCTTGGCAACCCCATCCTACCATTTTCCATCCCACCAAAGAAAGAAAAGAATCCACCGAAGGCACAAGATATTGGCCCGGCTTCGGTCAGGTGGTAAAAATGGCTTCCGAGGGAATAGTGATGAACACCCGACGCTTACGACCGAAATGGACGATTGGCACGATGCTGCTTGTCGTCGGCTGGTCTTCGCTTGTGGTGTGGTTGAATGTAAGGCCAAGGGGGAACTACGAGGAAAGCGCACACTGGGGCTAGCAGCAGAGCCCTCGTCTTGTGTTCGCCACCATGCGCCCTCCTTCCACCAGCCTGTGCGTGCGGCATGATTTCCGCTTGTACGGCCCGTATTCATCCGGCGGGCTCGCGCATCTCACCGGACACGAGGCCTTTTCCCATCTGCCGGTCCATAGGTGATACGGCATTTGACAATACGTCGATTCAGCTCATCCACAACAAACAGCCGGTCCTTCCAGACGGCGATCGCAGAGATCGATCCGAAAGGAAGCTCGGGGTGCGGATACTTGCTTCCCGCGCCCTGGCAGTCCATATTGCCATAGCTTCCGAATTCGCCCACCAGTCTTCCCGACTCGCAGTCAATCACTTGAACGCTGTGCATGCCGGCGGTCCGGCGGCGCACTCTGCGAGCGCGTGGCCATGAAGTAGCGGCTCGGATTT
>CAZUAH010000888.1:0-4365 GCA_964617665.1 uncultured Pirellulaceae bacterium | reverse complement strand
ACGAACGGCTATTCGGAATTCAAGTCGAGCGAGATCTGCTTACCGTCGATGGCGTTTTGCGTAAGCCCAGCGAGGTCTATCGCAAGGTGACGCCTCTCAAAGACCCCGAGGTCGAAGCTGAAATGGAAGGATTGGGAGATTAGCGTGACATCGACGACTGGCGATAATTCGGCCAATTCGGTGGGGAACGATGTGCGGGACCCCTGCGGCGCGGTACTCGTGTGCGGAGCGGGAATTGCCGGGATTCACGCGTCGCTGGACCTATCTGCCGCCGGCTTCCGCGTCTACCTGGTCGAGGAAGGCCCCGGCATCCATGGCGACGGAGCACAACCTGACGGGACTGCTCCCGCAGGCGAAAACGCCGCGTGTACGATGTTCCCCAAGCTCGTGGAATGCGTGCGCGATCCGAATGTCGATGTCTTCACGATGTCGACGGTGACTGCTCTGGAGGGAGATCCAGGGAATCTCAAGGCTACGGTCCGCCAACAGCCGCGTTCGACGGACGGTGACAGTTCTGCGGCACGCGGTCAACCGCGAGAGGAGATCGTCGAGCTAGAGATCGGAGCCGTGCTGCTGACGAAAAGGGGTCGGGAGTCTTTTCCGGCCCCGGTGGAAAACGTGCAATCAGGCGACCAGCTCACCGACAAAACGTCCGGCCCCGTTTTCCTGGTTCAGGAATCGGAAGACGTTGCGGACACCGTGATACAGGCCGGCGCTGCCGCCGCACGGGCGATGACGCTGTTGGCCGAGGCGCGAGGTTCGCTGGTGCGAAAGAGGGCCTATCCGCCCCAACGCGACATCACGGACGAACCGCCGCGGGTTGGCGTTTTCGTTTGCCATTGTGGCACCGAGATCTCGTCGGTTGTGGACGCAGAAGCTGTGGTCGAGCGAAGCCGGCAACTGCTCAACGTCGTTCTTGCGGAAAGCCACGTGCATGCCTGCGCCGGCAATGGTCAGGACCGAATTGTAGAGGCCGTTACCGAGCATTGCCTGAACCGAGTGGTGATTGCCGGTTGCAGCCCACATACCCACGAGTCCATTTTCCGCGACACGTTGCGTTGTGCGGGCTTGAATCCTCATCTACTGGAAATAGCCAACATTCGCGACCAATGTGCCCGCGTGCACGCCGATCGACCGAAACAGGCTACTGAAAAATCGCTCGATCTAGTCCGGATGGCCGTCGGCCGCGCAGCCCACCTCGTGCCTGTGCCCGACCGGACCGTCCCGGTAAAGAGGATGGCACTGGTTATCGGCGGCGGGATTGCCGGGATGACGGCTGCGTTGGCTCTGGCCGATCAGGGGTTCCCGGTCCGTTTGGTCGAGAAGTCGAACCGCCTGGGCGGTCCCACTCCACAGATCGACGGCGTCGACGGCGAGTTGGTGCTCGCAGAGACTATCAAGCGAGTCGAGTCTCATTTGCGAATCAGAGTCTATCTCGAAGCTGCCGTTTCGAAAGTGATCGGCCGAATCGGCCATTTCACAACCTCAATCACCCGTGGAAGTCAGATGCACGAGGTCAAGCACGGCGTGGTGGTTGTGGCAACCGGGACTGCTGGGCAGACGCAACGGGCGGACCGGGAAGAACTTGCCCGCCTGCTCCGCGTGCCGCTGAACGCCGATGGTTTCTTTATCCAAGCCGACCCGGAGCTTCGCCCGGTCGATTCTGTGAGAGACGGCGTTTTCCTGTGCGACTTGTCCGACGCGGCAAAGTCCATCGCACAGGCCAGCGCCGTGGCGACCCGCGTGGCCTCGGTTCTGTCGCACAAGGAAATAACAGTGGGCGGGATGACGGCCTCGGTTGATCCGCGCAAATGCATCTCCTGCATGACCTGCGTACACGTCTGCCCCTTCATGGCCCCGCAAGTGGGTGAACACAACAAGTCCGAGGTCCAGAGCGAAGTCTGCATGGGCTGTGGAACGTGCAGCGCGGAATGCCCGGCCAAGGCGATCACTCTGCAAAACTGCGTCGATGACCAAATCCTGGGTGCCATCGACAGTCTCCTCGCACAGGACGCGGAGAAAAAGGAAGTCGTGCTGACATATCCAGAACAAGTGGGCATCGCGCCGCCACGATGGCATGCGTCCCAACACGAGTAAGGAGCGTTCGAGCAATGATTTGGCCTGTAGCTGCCGTCGCCAGACGGTGGGTCCTCCACGCTCTGGCGAGCGTAGCTACACGACAGATTCCTCGAAGGATGCTAGACGAATGACCAACCAAGAACCGTTGATCCTGGCATTTTGCTGCGAATCCTCCGCGTACGCTGCGGCCGATGCAGCCGGCTCGATGCGTCTGGAGTATCCGGACAATGTGCGAGTGCTGCGCATGCCGTGTACGGGGAAGGTCGAAGTCGACTACATCCTTGCGGCCTTCGAACGCGGCGTCGACGGAGTGTTCGTCGCCGGCTGTCCGGAAGGAGATTGTCATTTTCGGGAAGGCAACCTCCGCGCCCGGCGCCGCGTCGAGCGGGCCAAGCAGTTGCTAGGCGAGATCGGGCTGGAGCCGGAGCGGCTGGAGATATTCAATCTTTCGTCCACCGAAGGCGAACGGTTCGCGGAAATAGCAAACGAAATGTCCCAGCGACTGACGAAACTGGGACCCAGCCCGCTGCGGCTGGAAGATTCGCCTGAGGAACAGAATACTGAACAGATGACTCGGCAGGGCGACGCCATGCCGGTAGGAGAAGAATAATGATCGTTGCCGATCGGAAAAGCGTAAGCGAAATACGAGACATGGTCAAGGATCACGACCGCGTGCTGCTGGTCGGTTGCGGGACGTGTGTGACCGTGTGCCTAAGCGGGGGCGAGCGAGAGACGGGCATTCTCGGCTCCGCGCTCCGCATGTCCCTCAAGCTCATCGGTCGCGGTAATGTCGTGGTCGACGAGTGTACTATCGAGCGCCAGTGCGAGGACGCATTCATCGACATCTTGGCGCAGCGCGTCGGCGACTACGACGCGGTCTGTTCTCTCGGCTGTGGTGTCGGAGTCCAAACGCTGGCCGAACGTTTTCCGAATACAGCCATCTATCCGGGTCTGAATACGCAGTTCATGGGTGGCCTCGAATCGCAAGGTGTTTGGACCGAAAAGTGCTCCGGCTGTGGAAACTGCCGCCTGGGCGATTTCGCCGGTATCTGCCCGGTGACCCGCTGTGCCAAACATCTGTTCAACGGCCCGTGCGGTGGATCTCAATCCGGGAAATGCGAAGTCAATTCGGAGCAGGAATGCGGCTGGCAACTGATCTACGACCGGGCCAAAGCACTCGGCACCCTCGACCAATTGGAGACCATCGAAGAACCCCAGGATTGGTCCACCGGGTTCGATGGTGGCCCGCGCAAAGTCGTCCGCGAAGACCAGTGCATCGCCGACAAGGGGCCAGAAGCCTGAGGATGACCGACATGCTGGCCGAACCAGGACGCCAGCCATTCAGTCTCGGTAGGCGTGTTGCGAGGGGCCACCACCGGACCTGAGAACGGCCATCCAGGCGAAGTCTAGCAATCCAATTGAGTGCTATTTTGCTCGGCAATTGTGCCGCAAACACGGGGCCTGCCAGATTCCGGTATCAGTCTCTGGCTCTCTTCCCATGCTTCCGTTGGCATGGATTTGCCTATCCCTTTCTCTTGTGCACTGCTTGTTTGCAGGCGGCAATCTGCTAAAGTCTTTCGCCAGAAAAATGCTAGCAATCATTGCATGCGTCTAATTCGGGATCACTCCGAGATACGGACCTCCCTCCAGCAATAGCCAACACCGTAGCCCCAGTGCAAAGGAGCCTCCAACTGTGCCAAGACGTGACGACATTAGTAAGGTGATGATCATCAGTTCCGGGCCGATTGTTATTGGCCAAGCTTGTGAGTTCGATTACTCGGGTACCCAGGCATGCAAAGCGCTGCGTAGTCTGGGTTACGAGATCGTGCTGGTCAATTCCAACCCGGCCACCATCATGACTGATCCCGGCATGGCTGATGTGACCTACATCGAGCCGCTGAATCTTCCGACCATGATCGAGATCGTCGAGGAGGAGAAACCGGATGCTTTATTGCCCAATTTGGGCGGTCAGACTGGCCTGAACCTCTCTTCGGAACTGGCCAACTCGGGCACGCTCGACAAACACGGCGTCCAGGTCATCGGCGTCCAGGTCGACGCGATCACACGCGGCGAGGACCGCCAGGCGTTTAAGGACACGATGGATCGCTTGGGCATCGAAATGCCTCGCAACAAAGTCGCCAACAGTCTGGAAGAGGCGGAGAAGGCGGTCGAGGAAATCGGACTGCCATGCGTCATCCGGCCGGCTTACACCATGGGCGGAACCGGCGGCGGACTGGTCTACAACATGGAGGAATTCCGCACGGTTGCTCGGCGAGGTCTCTCGTT
>CAZUAH010000887.1:0-4368 GCA_964617665.1 uncultured Pirellulaceae bacterium | reverse complement strand
AGTCCGGTCGAGATTCATCCGGCCGACGGCAAGGAGTACAAGAGCATCACCACGTGGAAATACGCCGACGGAATCTTTCTCCAGGTCGGTTTCGAGGGGCTTGCCATTCCCGATGAAGTGCGAAAACCCCTTCCGACTCACGGAGCCAATTACGGAGGGCCGTTTGTACTGATCGGGACCGAGGGCAAACTAGTCGTCGATGTGAATCGCATCATCTGGACCGATCCCCCGGATCTCGCGCACGAGTACGCCAACTTCAAACCACCGCACCAAGGCGGCCACCACGGCGAGTGGCGCACGTGCATACGCACGCGAGGAAGACCCATCTGCAACGAGGACGCGGCATACCAGACAGAATTCCTGTGCCACAGTTCCGAGATCGCCCAATCACTCAAGCGTCCCCTGAAGTGGGATCCGATAAAGGAAGAGTTCATCGGCGACGAGGAGGCAAATCGCCTGACACACAGAACCTATAGGAGCCCTTGGCGCCTGTAGGGAATGGCCGACGCGTAGCTGGTAAAGGTGCCCTGCGAAGCAAGCGGGCTCTGGGGCAACTCGCGAGTCCGCAGCGAACGCCGAAGCTGCTGGCCGAGAATCGGGCAGGGATTCGCAGCGAGCTGCTCTTGGAGGCGACCCTCATTTCTTGGTCTGACGATTTGCTTGCAGTCGGGCAATCGCTCGGCGTAGAATGGGCTCTGCATCGCTGGGTCGTTCATCAAGAGCTCATCCTAAGTATGACTGGAATCCCAGTGCAATGTGAATGTGGACAGCGGTTCCTGGCTGACCGGGGTCGTGCGGGTCGGGTTCTGCGGTGTCCCGTCTGCTCGCGGCCGATTCAGGTTCCGCCCGACGCCGCTCAGGCCGACGGACCTCCCACGGATGATCGCCGTCAATCGCCGGAAGATCCGCCCGTCTGGTATGTTCTTCGCAAAGACGGCAGGCAGTTTGGTCCGATGACCAAAGCACAGATGGACACGGGTGTGACCGAAGGTCACGTCGATCGAGATTGCCAGATCTGGCGTGAGGGGCAATTGGAGCCGGTGCAGGCAGGTCACGTGTACCCGCAACTCGAGAAGACCGCGCGGCCGGCGGCCCATTCGCGGCCTTCACCAGGGAGCGAACGGTTTCAGCAGGATGTCCAGCACATGCTATCGAATCCGTTGGACTACGTCGTGCGAGGGCCGAAAAGAGAGTCCTACAAGCGTAACGTAGGTCAGAGTGGAGCAGGAAAGGCAATCGGCGTGCTATGCTGCTTGCTCGTTTTGGCCGTGGGTGGGGCCGCGCTGATCTACGCCGCCACCCACGAGCTGAAAACCGGTGCTCTGGGCGAAGATGATGTAGGGATCATGGTCTGCATGGTCGTTTTCCTTCTCGGCGGGTCCTTTACCTTGTTGGGCGCACTGCTCGAATGGTCGCTCTTGTTCGAGTCCAGACAGGCGAAGGGCATGCGGGACATGTTCGGGGATCGCGGTGCCCGAAGAGTGTACGTTGTCGGTGGTACTGTCTTTCTGATGGTCGGCTGCGTGATGGCTTGTCGTTCGGCGTGGCGAACGCTAGACGCGGCCGACCAGCAGCCGCAACAGGCCAGTGGCCACAAGGCTCGCACCGATGCGCGGCAGCCAAGTCCGAAGAAGCCGAGAGCAGCCAACGTCGCTGACGCTGCATCACGCCAGGCCGATCAAGGGCTGGCAGACGAGGTGCACCTGTACGGCGGCTACGGGTTCCGACCGCCAAAGTCCCACCATCGTTTTGAACTGAATCGGAGCCCGTCGGATGAGAATTGGTGGGTACAGTACGAGTGGCAGGACGATGTCGCGTGGTTGCCGACAAATTCGTACGTTGCCGTTACCATTCACGGTGGCCCCGGTTTCACCCGGCCTCAACGGCCGGACATCACACAGCGCGAAACGGTCGAGGCCCGAGTTCAGGAGGCGGTGGCCCGGATTGACCTAAACCACGAAATGGAATGCCGCGAGTATGCGATCGAATCGCTGACAGGATTGTCCGGAATTCGAGCCGACCTTACGGGGCGGTTGTTCGGTGATTGGTACCAGGGCCGGCTGCACATCGCCTACGACTTCGACCGCCTGATCGAAATCCTGGCATTGTGCCGTTCGAGTTCGGATGGCGCTCCCGCCTGTCACCGCGAGGCGTTACTGTCCTTCAACCGTGCCAGCGTCACCGCCTCGGTCACGCCACCGCCCCTTGATATGGTAGACTGGCATCGCACCGCCGCTTACGCACAAAGGTCTCAAACAGTTCGGAGAGCCCCAACGACAGGTGCGAAGCCAGCCACTCCCGGTTCGTCGCTGTCGAAGGCTCTGACCAGCGGCAGAATTCGTTGCGTCGCGCTCAGTGACAAAGCCCGATTCGCCGCGGCCGGAGATTTGGATGGCAACATCTACCTCTTCGACCCCCAGACCCAGGCCGTGCGTGCGCAGTTCCAGGCGCATTCCGGCGCAGTCGGATCGATCGCGATTTCGCCCGATGGCACCCGTCTTGTTTCTTCCGCGCAGAACGACGCCACTGTGTTGTGGGATGCCTCGGGCAATACCATATGCCGATCGCAGCATAGAGTATTCGCTAGTGACATCCGATTCTCGTCAGACGGGGTGCTCGCGACTGGAGCTTCCGCTCATGGTCTGATCGTCTGGGACGTCAGCAGTGGTTCGTACACCACATTACCAGCCGGTCGTACCGCGCAACTGAGCTGGCCTGCCGACGGCCCGTTGGTTGCCGCAACCGACGAACGCAGCAACGTGAGTGTGTGGGATGTGTCCGCCAAGCGAATGGTCTTCGCCAAGTCCTTTGGCAGAGAGGAGTTTGTCCTGGTCGTTATGCTGTCGCTTGACGGCAGTAGGCTATATACATGTCACGAGGACCGAAAGCTGATTCAGACGGAGATTCCATCCGGGGAATCGAGCGTGTTGCACGTTGATTTCCCCTGGTCCCGGCGAATGGCGATCTGCGGCAACGGGGGCATCGTGATTGTGGTTTCCACCATGGGAGTCATCGTGCAGGATTTGGCAACGAACGAACAAGTCGACCGGTTCGAGTTTGACGCAACGTGCAAGGCGTGTTCCTTCACGCGAGACGCCCGTCATGGACTCTGGCTGGGCGAGCGCAAAGACAAGTCGGCCACGATGGAGTCCGTGGATCTCTCACGGTACGCGAACTGAGGCAACCCACAGGATTCACTAAGGACCCTCATGCGCTGCTGGGCGCCCGGCAGAGCCAGCATCTTCTAGGGACAATAGACACATGATCACACAGACGCGGAGGATATGATGTCACTACATCGCATACTGTTGAGTTTGGCTCTCGTGGTCGCGACCTCTGTCGGTGCGGCGGAACCGAGTTGGGAAACGACGGTCGCGTTTGACGG
Source organism: uncultured Pirellulaceae bacterium (assembly GCA_964617665.1). Lineage (GTDB taxonomy): Bacteria > Planctomycetota > Planctomycetia > Pirellulales > Pirellulaceae > JADHUC01. The sequence goes on along the minus strand of CAZUAH010000887.1, from coordinate 983 downwards.
CGAGCCGGTCATGCCGATGCACGGTTCGGTGGCTGGTTTTTGGCTGTTCGCCGAAGACGATGGCGCCCAGCTTGCCTTGATGGGCCATCCGCCGCGCCGGGCTGTGGCTGCGTTGGAACAAGGTCGGCGGATTACGATTCGCATTGTCGTCGGACCGGTCGTCCGGCAAGGCAAGCCGGCGGTCGATACGAAGCATCTCAAAGGTGCGCCAGCCGACGTATACCGCAGCCAGTTTGATTCTTCCGGTAGCAGAAGTCGTGAGACTTCTGGCCCCGAACTCTCACGAGTTCGACTACGGGAGTCAGTGCCCCGCTGCGACGTGGCGGTCCGATTGGAGTCGGACGATGATAAAGCGACCCTGGTCATCGATATCTCTGCATCGAACGGCGCGACCGCGGTTCAACTCGACGCCCCACGGATCATCGAAGGCGACAACGTGGCGGCCGTGGCCATGAACCCGCGTCAGCGTGCTTATCCGCGGCCCGACGCCGTTGGCTGCTCGCCGCCGATGCGGCCGGCGATCGAGCGGGCTTTGATCGAATGGGACTGGCGCATGCAGGATGGTATCGCCACGCCGCACGAACCTCGCAGTTACGGCCAGGCAGTCGAAGTGGCACTGGCTCGTGGCGATGCACTTCTGGCGGACTTGGCCAGCGGCGCGGTCGACTTGGGCGATAGGCGGAAGACGTGGGAATCGCTGCGCGAGGAGTACCGGGCGCTGAAGGAGAACGCGGACGCGACCGATGCCCAGTGGGAAGCTCTTTGGACGAGCGTGCATCGGCTGCGACGCGAGATTGTGCTGGCGAACCCGCTGGCCGACGTCGGCCCATTGGTGTTCGCCAAGCGGGTTCCGTCGGTCATGGCGCATCAGCTCACTCAGTACTACGGCTACACGGCGCAACCGGGCGGTGGCGTGTTTGTGTTGGCTGAACCGGGCCGGTCGATGCGGGTAAGGCAACTGGCCGACGATCTGCCCGACGGCA
>CAZUAH010000886.1:0-4376 GCA_964617665.1 uncultured Pirellulaceae bacterium | reverse complement strand
GAAACACCGCATCGAATGAATTGATGTCCGCAACTCGCATCAAATCGATATCCCTGTTCGACTCGGCATCAGCAACGATGTGAAATACACGCGTCGGGTTCAATTGTTGGATTACCCAACCATCTGCAACAGAAATTCCGTCTTCGGTTGCAATCCATGGCCATGCGGACGTCTGATAACCACGCCCCGAAGATAGCCCTGGGTAAAGCGGTGAGTCAAAAAGAGAAGCCAAATCTCGCATGGTCTTGGCGTGAACAAGAAGAAAGGCGAGAAGGTCCTTTATGACATCCGATAAGACCGCTTCCAGGGCTTCTCGAAACTGATCACGGTCAAGTTGTGTCCGCTGCAAGTTCAGCGGAAGGCTACCGTCGGGATCAAATACGGAAAGATTCGGAACACGCAGGCAATAACCACCAAAATCGTACAACGGGTTTGATTGCCAACTCGTCCACGTGTGTTTCCTCCTGACGGCGTGCCCCTCCTCCGAGTCGATCACCTGTATACCGTTGCAGACCAGTTCGGGGTTTGAAGAGTATGTCCAATGAATCGCCTGCAAACCAGTAACGCTGGTCGATCGCCAGTCGCTGGGCAGCGGACCGTCGACATCTGGAAGCGACCAGTTCTGGGGTACTTCTTGTTTCGAAGTACCACGTAGGCGTTGGACGGACGGCGTCTGCAAGCAGTACCAATCCCAGTTGGCGTCTTCTGGCTCGCGCCATCCGCTTTCACGCAGTCGACGCGAAACCTCGACCGGGATACGCACGCGGACCGTCGTCCCGACCGGAAGACCGGACCGGTAGTCCAACTGTATCGGGCGGCGATCAAGCGTCGTCTTGAAGCGGATGCCATTGGAAGCATTTACGTGCCGCGTCTCGACTTCGATTTGCTTCCCCAGCAAGAATACCGCGAGAGCTCCAATTCCGAAACGGCCAGAACGCAGCACCTGCGATTTGATGGCCTGAGGCGATTCATCGCCTTCCTGATCCGCTTCAAATTCTCGCTGCCAAGATTGACTTTTCCGATAAGAGGCACCGATTTTGAGAAAGAAGTCGCGGATGACTTCAGGAGTCATACCGATTCCACGATCACGCACAGTCAACAAACAATGACCATCTTCGTCATCGTCGTCGTCTATCCACACCATCACATCGGGCTGTTGGTCCAGCATGTCGTTGTCGGCAAATTCCGGATGGTGCTCCTGGAATTTGATGCGCTCGCGAACAGCATCGACAGCGTTCTGAACCAACTCGCGAATTCCAATCTCTGGGCAACTACCGTACAAAGGGCGTATCAACAGTTTCAACATTTCGGCGTGCGCTACGTCAAATTCGACTCGTTGTGGAACGTAGTCGACACGACGCGCGAATGATTCCACGTCGTGAAGATTCGATCGGACGCGACGGATGACAAGTCCCAGATTGCGGAGACCCCTGTGCGATCCATAGACTTCGCCAAGAACCGCCCACGAGCCGTCCAATTCGGCCTGAATTCCGGACAACCATTCCGAGAGTCGAAGAAAAGTACCAACATCTTCGGGATGGGCTTGGATCTCAATTGACTCGGGGTCATCGTGCGTTTGGGTGATGTTCTTGATCGCTTGATGGGCCTTGTGCTCCTGCACGGAAGTCCGGCTCGGTATGTGCTTGTAGCGAAAGACGAGCGACGACGACCGATCGGGCTGGATTTGTAAATAGTCCGCGACCCGCAAAAGAGCCATCAGAAACACGCCGTGAACGCCTTGGAATTCGCGACGATGGTATTCTCGAGATAGATAATCAACACACGTCCGAACGGGCATGCCGTGGCTGCGTGCCACGAGGCCCGCGATGTCGCAAAGTTCGTCACCGAAACGCGTGTCGGGGCTGATTGGGTCACCTGTAGGTCCCGGAACTCCGAAGACGGCGAATTCGTGCGCCATGCGGTGATGATCGCGACGAATAAACTCCCCGATAAGCTTACGATCCGAGTCGGCGAGATTGTCGTAGTACTTGAAGGGATCACGGACTGTTGCCCGTGGGTGTCCCGAAGGTGATACACCGAATACTTCGATTAGTTCTTGATCATCCCACCTTTTCGCCGCAAACAGAAAATCCTGCCACTTGTCTGGCCACGCCTCGGAATCAAACGCAGGTATTCTCGAATCCCGGGCATGCCCGACAATCAATTCCTGGAAGCCTGCCTCGCTGAGGTGCATAGCGGAGTCATGCAAGAGTGTGGCGAGGATCAAAACAGCCGCATCTCCGGCCGTGAATAGCGAGCTTGCCTCCTCCGAAAGCAGCTCACTGGCAGTTGCCAGAACTTGACTGAGATGTTCCGGGCCATGATCCGTGTAGTCCGGAAAGAACGGCAACTTGCTGTCCTTCAACCAATGATCAAAGTCGGCGACCGTTCCATCGACAGCCGACCGCAGTTCACGATTAGTCGATAACTTGTTTTCGAGGAACGCAGGGTATTGAATGGACATTGGATGTCGTTAGGCGACGGGTTCTGACGTTACAGCGCTTAAAAATCTGCCCGCCGTTAATTCTCGTTAAGGCGTACAGATCTGGCAAGGCCGCAGGGGCATATAAACGGGACGGTCCGATTGTTGCGGAATTGGCCACGTTGGCGAAACTGTCGGCGCGCCGTGTACTGTCCGAGTCGCTCCTGGAGGGATCGTGTTCCACGTCGTGAAGCGTGGCGTGGGCAGAATGCTTTGAACAGGCGGCAACGGAGAGAACGGAGAAGGGTACGGACTCTGCGTGCTCTGTTTCCTTCTGTTCAGAATCCGCGTGTCTTGATTGCGGCCGAAGACTGCGACAGGCGTACAGCTTGTTGTCCAAGTTCGCGAGCAGTTTTTACAGTGTCAAGACACGTTATGGAATTCGAATCCACGTTGCGCCCACGTGGCCGGCCAAGTAGGACCACGCCTTGATTGTAGTGCAGTGGTACGTCTGGTAATGTTGAATGTCCGCGGACTGTTTGAACGTGAGCCGGATTTCGAGGTCGCATTGGCGAACTACGAAACACGGGAGCTTCTCGAACGAGGAGGCCCCAAAAGCATGAAGAAGAAGCCAGCAAAGCGGAAAGCGGCAAAGAAGCCGCCCAAGTCGAAAGCCGCGAGACGTTCTAGCACGTCGGCCGCTCTCGGCGTATCGACGGCTGCAGTGGAGGCTGCGCAGGCGGACTTCGATGTCGTTCTGGAATTGATCGACGCAGCACGGACCCGCGCCGTTGCGGCTGTCAATACGACCCTGATCGAGCTCTACTGGAACATCGGCGAGTTCATCGTGCGCAAGATCGAGGCTGATGGATGGGGCAAGGGGACAGTTCAGGCTCTGGCCGAGCACATTCGGCAAAAGAAACCGGACGCTCGCGGGTTCTCCGTGCAGAATCTCTGGCGGATGCGGCAGTTTTACGAAGTATATCGTGACCAGCCAAATCTCTCAGCACTGCTGAGAGATTTGAGCTGGACCAACAATCTGATGATCCTGGGCAAGTGTCGGCGGGCGGAAGAACGCGAGTTCTATCTCCGGCTGGCGGCGCAGCAGAAGTGGTCAAGCCGTGAGTTGGAACGGCAACTCAACGGGGCCCTGTTTGAGCGTGTCGTGCTCTCTCCGCCAAATCTCTCACCAGCGGTGAGAGAAATTCACCCCGAAGCTGCGGCCGTCTTCAAAGACAGCTATCTCGTCGAATTCCTCCAGCTTCCGTCCGGGCATTCGGAAGCCGATCTGCACGCTGGGTTGATCGAGCATCTCAAGCAGTTCCTGATCGAACTCGGCCGTGACTTCTGTTTCGTCGGCAGCAGTTATCTGTTACAGGTAGGCGGACGGGATTTCTTTCTCGATCTGCTGTTTTTCAACCGGACGCTCAACTGCCTGGTCGCCTTCGAACTGAAGATTGAAGAGTTTCAGCCGGAGCATCTGGGCAAGCTGGAGTTCTATCTGGAGGCCCTCGACAGGGATGTCCGAAAATCGCACGAAGGGCCGTCCGTTGGCGTCCTGCTTTGTGCCACGAAGAACCACGAGGTGGTCGAATACGCGCTGAGCCGTGCCGTGTCGCCGGCGCTGGTCGCCCAGTACCAGACGGCCCTGCCGGACAGGAAACTGTTGCAGCAGAAGCTCCACGAATTCTACGAACTGGCCCAGTCACAGGCCAAACGCGACACCGCTTCGAAGAAGCTGTCGCGCGTTGGGGCAGACGCACCGGCCAGAAAGAAGGCGACGAAAAAAGGTCGCAGGAAATGACCGACGCACGTTAGTTGATCCGCCGTCGCTTCGATCCGAGAAATGGTCGAATGACGGGGCTCCGGGAACGCGCTCATCTCGATTGACCATCCGCCGGAGTGTTCTTGAAATCGTAGACATTGTCAAAATAGTCGCGCACGTTTTGCTTCT
>CAZUAH010000885.1:0-4385 GCA_964617665.1 uncultured Pirellulaceae bacterium | reverse complement strand
GAATTTCCGGGTGAGCCCCTTCCTTGTTTCCGAGAATCGATAATCACGTTCCACGAGGGCCAACATAGGACCAACACCGGCGCCATGCAAACTGCGGGGGTGCGCGGTACTGCTTGGCCGCCACTCATTTCCAACGTGGCCCCTGAATCGTGCCACGCGGCGAAACTGTCGTCGGTGGAGGTTGGCTTCAAGGAGTAAATGTGGTTGGCGAACAGGAAGAGAATCCAGTACGTTGAGTTAGCTGCGAGCCAATGTGCTACCATGCAACCGTGGAACCCGAACAACTGCCAGAGGCCATCCAGCCCCTCGTCCAGGAACTCAGGGCTATCCGTGAAGTCCTCACAGAGACACATGAGGACATCCAGCATCTCACGAGAAACATCCAAGACTACCTGTCAGCGATAGCCGACTCATCGGACGAGATCAGACAAGAGATTCTGGCACGCGCCCGATACGACGACCTGCCCAAGCCCTATCTCCCGTCCGAGGAGACGGTCACCTGCGCCCATTGCGATGAGCAGGTGGATTCCCTCGCTCAAGCTGTCCGGCACGGCTTCACGCGGCTGCAACCCGATCCCAGCGGCTTGAGCTGGAACTACCTTGGAGAATGCCTGGACTGCCAGAAGAAACTCGATTCTGTTCCAGAGCAGAGGGAGTTGTTCTGATACACTGTCGGCATGCAATGTGAGCAGTGCGGCGCCTGCTGCAAAGGCCACCTCCTTGTCGAAGCCTACGATCTCGATGTTCTCCGTGAACCACACCTTGCCGTTGCTGACATCAGCGGGCACACGCGCGGAATGTCCTACGAAACTCTCATGGCAGAATTGGAGCAGGAAGGTAGATGCTTGATCATCGGCGGCGGAAAAGACTGCAAATTCCTTCGCGGGGACAATACCTGTGCGATCTATCCCACAAGACCGAATGTCTGCGTGGCGATGCAGCCCGGAGACGAACAGTGTCAGGAGGCACGGGAGGCGGAGGGGCTGGAGCCGTTGAGCTGATTCTGTTTGGAAGACGCCGCGACTGGCGTACAATCTACCCGTGTACCGAATCGGTGAATCTCCCAAGCGGCCGCAGCGCAAACCAATAGAGTCCAATGGCTACCAGTGGCCTGCCAGTAGGCTGACTGCCGACGACATGCACAAGCTCCATTTGCTTCGAATGGACACAAAGAAGCCGATCACCCAACTCATCCACGAGGCTGTTGAACTTCTCTACGAGTTGTTCAGGAACGAGGAATAGTCACACTGGCCCACGATCTGTTCCCGTAGAAGCGAATCTGGCGATGAAAGATGACGTACTGCCAAAGCTGGAACAGATGCCGACACCAAACGTGCGATATCGGCCCAGCGACCAACTGCTCCACCTCTTGGACGATCTCTGACCAGGGAGGTTATGCTGGCCTCTAACTCTCATCGAGACTGGCCGTTGGTTGGGTGCCTGGGGTTCCATCTTCTCGGCCCGTGGTCGCAGCCGGCTCACTGCCGAGCAGGTCGTTGACTCGACCGTAGAAATTGCGGAGTGTGTCTCGCGACCCGACATAGAAGATCACCAGGAGCAGCAAAACGCCGACATCGAACCATCCCAATGCGGCGGTCCAAAAGCCCAAGTGAATGCGTCTGGCAATGTAAACGAATAGGAGCGAGACGAGAGTATTGCTGTTGAATTGATAGAACTTGTAGTGAATCTCGTGGAGCACCTTGTACGCGGCGACGTTTTCTTGCAGCCGGGAAAAATCCCACGTCGGTTGCGGTAGGCCTGTGCAATGGTGAATGCTATCTATGATGGCCCATCGCACAGTGCTCACTATGAGCCCGGCGGCGACGGAGGCGAGGGTAACATACAGGAAGCCGCCGACCGTGGGACCGGTCGCATCAGCGCCACCGAGCCACGATCGCAGCAACGGGGAAATGAAGCTCGCGCCCCACAATGCCGTGAATCCGGGCAAGATGAAGGCGATCAGAAGCCCGAAGTTGCTGGACGAGACTTCCTTCATAAAGCGGAAGCACAATACCATCGCGTCCAGGCCCAGGCAAAACGAACTCCGTTGCCGGAAACGTCCGTCACGATGACTCCCCGCGTTTCTTTGCGCTGGCGAGCCGTCTTTCCAACTCGCTGATGAACTCCGGCAACGTCGTTCCGATCACCTGACAAATCGCGCGGAGTTCGATTACATCCAGCCGTCGGTCCCCCCGCTCGATTTTGCTGATGGATGATTGCGTTTCACCAAGTTCGCGCGCGAGCTTGACCTGGGTGATCCCTGCTTTCTTCCGGACCTCCCGGAGCAGCCTCAGCAAGACCGCGTATTCGTTGGTATGAATCGATTTTTCCATTTTTCGTGGGGCATCCCTTGCCGCGGGTTCGCACGGAGTGTAATATTCAAACATAGAATATTCCAAGTTTGACTATTTTGTTTCCTCGGTCCCTAAGAAAGGAGGTGTGCCATGACCAATGGCGCTCCGAAAGGCCACGGCGAATCGAAGCCGCAGGTTCCGAAAGGGCAAGAAAAGCCCAAGGACACCAAGCAATCGAGCAAATAGCTCGACTTGCGAGTTGGTGCCGAACCGTTGACTGAAAGCCCGTCGTGCCACCCGTGCGATGGGCTTTCTTTTTTCTGGTTCTTCTTCCCACGACGGCCCGCTGTGGTGCCTGCTGGACGGAGCCAGCCAGAGGAATGCCCCTCAGAAGAAATATCACCTTGTCGCTGATTTGCACCTTACAAACGGGTTCTGTCACCGGTGACAACGCTAGCCGACTCGCTGAGCGAAGTGGCCGGGATGGGGCTTCACGCGGTTCTCGGACCGCAGCGTAGCCACCACCCTCACGAGACTTGTCAGCCCTCGCCTGACATTTTGAAGACGAAAGCGATGTCCCAAATCAGCGCCACTCTAAACCTCCTTCTCTCTCTTGAGCGGATCTTGGGTTTCGGCCAGATCTGCCCGGCCATTCGTCTTGCGCCGCGTCTTCGACCGGAAACGAGTTGCCAATCGCTCGGTTTCGTGGTGTGGTCATAGGACTGCCCTGACAAATAGGGTTGGCCGCGGCGGGAGCCGTACGCGCGGCCAAATTCCGTGCCGAAACAACGGCGTGACAACCTGACGAAATGGCTATACCCTTCTTGTCGTATGACGCGAACCAGGGTCACAGGCAAGGCGACAGCCGCCGCGAAGCGAGGGCTAGCCCGATGTGGAGATCGCGACGGCCTGATTGGCTGCTACTGCCGGGTCTCGACGAGCCGCCAGAAGAACGACAGCCAGCGGGCCGAGATCAGCCGCTGGCTTCGCGGCAGCAGCATCCCGGCAGATGCCGTCGTTTGGTTCGAGGACAAGGAAACCGGCAAGACGCTACAGCGGCCCGAGTTCAACCGGCTGCAACACGCCATCTTCGGGGGCCAGATCACAACGGTCGTCGTCTGGAAGCTGGACCGTATCTCGCGCCGGCAACGGGAAGGGATCAACTTGCTGGCCGACTGGTGCGACCGCGGCATTCGTGTCGTCGTGGTCACGCAGCAGATCGACTTGACCGGCGCCGTGGGTCGCATGGTCGCCAGCGTCATGTTCGGCCTGGCCGAGATCGAACTTGAATACCGCCGCGAACGCCAAACCGCCGGCATCGCCGTTGCTAAAGCCTGCGGCGTCTACAAGGGCCGCAAGCCCGGAACGACAAAGGCCAATCCGACACGGGCCCACGAACTCCGGCGCCGTGGCCTGATCGTTCCAGAGATCGCCACGTCTCTGGGCGTCAGCGAACGCACGGTGCATCGATATCTAGACACACGCTACTGCGATAGGCCTAGTCTACGCATAGCTTCGTGAACACGAGCAAGTGACCATCATCCACCTTCCAGACCGTAGGCGGAGAAAGTCGCTCCGTATAGTTGGGGATTTCATCATACAGCCACTCTGAATTGCATAGCCGTGGTGTGGAGATAAAATGGCAAGGCGCTATCCGGTGAAGTATGACCCGATGCACGCAGCCAACCGCTGTAGGCTTCATGCGGGGCGAGGCGCCATAAGTGGTTCATTTATCAGGACTTGCGCCTCTTTTGACGCAACCGAAAAAAGCAAGCTTTTGGTGCGCATCTATTGTAAGAGCGGCGAAGGAGACGGGATCGTCGAACACACCTCTCGTTGGATCGACTTGGGAGTGCATCATGGAAATGCAGGCAATGGATGATCGGTCTTTGGTGGAGCGCCTTCTGTCGGGTGACCGCGACACGCGTGGGCAGACGTCGCAGGAGTTGCGGCGACGCGCAGAAACCTCAAAGAAAACAAGACGGCTCCTGGTGGAGTGTCTCGATCACGATGATCAGAAGGTGCGCTCCTATTCACTTGGAAAGTGAGGATCAACTATTTCCCGATTGTCTTGGCCGAATCGTGTAATTC
>CAZUAH010000884.1:0-4388 GCA_964617665.1 uncultured Pirellulaceae bacterium | reverse complement strand
AGCGCACGGCGCCCGGAGCTTGGCGATGGGGCTTCTGACAGTCAAGAATGTTGCGGAACGTTTGGCGATAAGCGAATCGCTGGTGTACGAGCTACTCGCGGCGAAGCAGATCGCTTTCCATCGAATTGGCAAGGGACGAGGAGGGAGTATCCGCATCAGTGAGGACGACCTGGAAGACTACCTCGCTGAACGCCGAGTCGAGCGCCGCGAACCGGAGCGGAAAGCGCCGCTCAGAAAGCTCACGCACATTCGTGTCCCAGAGACCACTGGAAGGTGAGCCGGAAGGTTCACTTGAGGCCCCGCGCGGACGGAGCTCGCGCGGGGCCAATTTTTTGTTGGTGTGAGGCAACGTAACATGACTGCTCGCAGTCGTCCTCATTATGGCGGGCCGGTTCCTAGTGCCGAGCAAGGGACGCGCGCCGGTCGATGGCGGCAACGGTTGCTGTCGCGTTCGCCCGGCTACCGGCCCGTCGATTCCGAATGCCGCTTACGCGGCGATTTCATTAGCGGAGGGCCGAGAACGTCGAAACCGACAGTTGACATGGACAAAGTGGGCCTGCGACCTAGACTTCAGGGTCGCGGGCCATTTTGTTTTGGTCGCAGTGGCGACCCTGGCAGCAGCCACTACCGCCTTCGCGAACGGGTAGCCGTCAGCTCCGGCTTTCGGTCTGCCGCCGATGGTCGGCCCGGGTGAATTGGAGAAGGGGTGAGGGCAACCAGTGAAATTGATATTCGGTGGAGGAGACGAGGAAGCAGGTCGCAGCCGTAGTCATTGTAGCGACCCCGGCGCCTGAAGCGTTGCAAGCGCTCGGTACCGGCCGTGCGACGCTGCTTCTCCGTAGCCGACACGCTGTGGACGAAAACCTCAAGGCAGTTGCCATCGGGGCGCATGACCTGCCGAGTGCGTGGGTCGATGTGACCAACTCGCGTTAGCTGGCAACAGAGATCCGCCCGCATCCCTTAAAGGGCGGTTGTTTGCTACTGCTCCGGCCGAACGTAGAGTTCAGCCGCGCGCGGTTTTCTTCTTGGCGGCTTAAATCATCAAGCAACTTCCCATCTTCACGAATGCTCGAACAACCACACGAGTAGCACGTCGGCTGCAACGGTTTTCTTGCCGCCCTAATGCATGTCACTGTCCACGTGATTGATGGACAAACGCGAGTCTTGATGTTGCGCTGTTACTTGTAGCCCTACAGGATCGTAGGCCGTCACCGTCGTGTAATTCCTTCATCGACCAACCGATCGAGCAGGCGGTCGGCGGCAGTGCGTTGTCCGGACTTCTTCGACAATGCGTTGACCGGCTCGGTGCGAATGGTTCGGCCGTCCGGGACCGTCGCCCAAGCGACTACGGTGAACGTCGGTTGATGGCTGGGGCCGGTCTGGTCGAGTAGTTCGAAGCCGGTCGTTTGGAGGAGGCCAGCCTGCGTGAGTTCGTTCAAGACCATCGCCGGGTTGCGTCCGCTCGGCGGCTCGGGTGTGGGTTCGACCGGTGCCTGTATCGTTGCTGCAGCCTGCTGCGTTTCCACGGCCGGCTCGTTTGGCAACTGCAGCAAAAGCGCCTCGGCCGCCGCCTGTTCCGCGGTTCTCAGTTTGGGGGACACGTACCATTCCGTCACAATCTCTTCCTGGTCATCTGTTGAAAGCAGCACTCCGCGGATGCGATAGCCCTCGGGAGACGCATCCTGTTCGAAACGGGGCGGTGAGATCTTCGACCTGGCGCACCATTCCAGCAGCTTTCCTTTGGGATTGTTGGACAGCAAACGAGTCGTATCGTCGTCGGTGACGCGCATGGCCTCGTGTCCATCATCGCCTCGGGAGACCATCTCCAGCAAGGCTTGAGCGGCCATCTGTTCCGCCGTCTTCTTCGCGGCCGCTCGAAATGAGCTGCTCTCGAGCGTCCGCCCGTCGTGGCACAACGACATCTTCGCTTCGTAAAACGCCCCATGCGGTTGCATGTCCGTCACGGGCGGATCGATCCGCATTCGCATACAGAACTCCAGCAGCCGGCCTTTGGGATTGGCCTGCTTCAGTTGCTCTTCCAGTTCCGCTTCTTCTGGAAATAACCCGGTTTCGTGGACGCCCAGGACCCACAGGCGGTCGCGGCGATGATCGTCACGGCGGACCAGACCGACCGATTCCAGCACTCTGACGAATTGCTCCGCCGTCGTCCGATCGACGATTTGTCCGAACCACGCTTGGGCGATCGCGGAGGCTCGCAACGGCGCCGCCCCCGCCGGTCCCAGCAGGTTGCGAGCCCGGTCGATATCCAGATCGTCCGCGCTCGGTACCAGTGCGGCCGGACGCCGGTCGCTGCCGCGGCGCAGCGAATAGCTGCGATCGATCGTCAGGCCATCGCGCGCGCAGAGGACATCGCGGCATTGCAGGCTGCGGGCCAAAGACTGCTTGGCGCCTTTGTCCCCGTGGACCAGTGCGACGGTCCGCGGCGAGGTGGCTTCGATCAACGAGACCATTTGCATGCGGTCGGCGTGGGCGGACAGACCGTACGTTCCGAACAGGCAGGCCACCGGCACTGTAGCTTGGCCCAGCCGCAACTCCTTCGGGCCTTCGGATCGCGAAAGGTCCAACAACGCCCGGCCCGGTGATTCCTCGTCCTGATAGCCAGTCAACAGGATGGCGTCGTTGGCGTTCTTGGCCAATTGCTGACAGTAACCTGCAGACGGACCCCCGGAGAGCATCCCGCTGGAAGCCACGATGATGCAAGGCGACGTGTCGAGCACGCGTGTGCGGTCCTCCGGCCGCATCACCGGCTGGATTGAGTCCGTATAGAACGCATGCGGCATGCGGCGGATCTCATGCGCCAGACTGCGCGACACAAACGGCTCGTGGCCCCGATAGACGTCGCATACGGCGCGTACCATGCCGTCGACGAACACCGGCGTGTCCGGCAAGTTCCCGTTTCGCAGTGCCCGCTTCAGAATCAGCAGAACTTCCTGGGCCCGTCCCACGGCGAAGGCCGGAATGAGCACCCGCCCTCCGCGTTCAACCACTTCGCGAACCTGCCCCAGCAACCGCTCCTCGGCCGCATTGCGATCCTCGTGCAATCGTTCGCCGTAGGTCGATTCGCTGATCACCAGATCGGCCTGAAAATCCGGTCGCCCGACGGCCGGCACCGTTTGTTGAGCGGAGACGCTGTAGTCGCCGGTGAACAGAATGACGCCCGCCGGCGTCTTCATCAAGATCATCGCCGCACCCACGATATGCGACGCCGGCAGCCATTGGATTTCGATCTCGCCGACCTGGATCGGCTGGTGGTACTTGACCGGCGCCATGGACCGTAGCAACTGGTCCACTTGGTGTTCGGTGTACAGCGGCACCTCGGCTTCGCGATCGGGGGCGTTCATCAGGCGCAACGAGTCGCGCAGCAGAATGCCGACCAGATCGATCGTCGGCGGCGTGGCGAACACCGGCGCGCTAGGGCAGGCTTCGGCCAATACCGGCAACCCGCCGGAATGGTCCATATGTGCGTGCGTTACCAGGATCGCGTCCACCCGCACATCGCTCAGCAACGACAGGTCTGGCAGCGGGCTCGACCCGGAATATCGTACTCCACAGTCCACAACGAAGGCGGTCCCGGCGACGCGGACCAGGGCGCACGAAGCACCAATCGAACTGGCCCCTCCCAAGAACGAGATTTTGATTGAGTCCTGATGTTGAATTCCCATTTGGCGTCCACCGAGAACCAATTCACTCTCCAACGTATACCCGCGTAGCATGACGCCACCCCGTTCCCAGCGTCAAGTGCTAATTGAGTTCAGGATCCCGAAGAACTCCCCTTGAGCAGGCGATCAGACGGGTCGCACGCAGGGTGACAAGTGCGTCGGACGGCGCGTGCTCACGTGTTGCCACGCGCCGGCACGCCCGGGGAATCGTCGTCTTTCGGGAAACGGCTGGTTCCACCTCGCGAGCATAGAAATGGTTGCCGAGTTGCACGTCTTGGTTTCACGACTCGTCGAATCCTGTCGAGACCGTGATGACCATGCACGCTGGGCTCGACGGACCTGGCGAAGTTGGTTAGCTGCTCGATCTCTCTCTGACGAGAGGGCGACATCTTGGCATCGGTCGATTTGGACAAGATCCGCCTCGGGGATATCGGGACAGAAAAGACGATTCGAGCCGACGGGGTCGCGTCGGTCACATCGACCGGTATACTCACGAGTTCGCCGATATTCCACGGATTCTGCCTAGCTCCGCACTGCCCGTCCTCGTCTCAAGAACTCGCGGAAGAGCAAAATGCTGGTCTCCTGGAACTGCCGAAACAAGTCCGCCGCGGCATTCTTGTCAGAGAAATGTCAGAGAACCGGTGACAAACAGACGTAATGTGCGTAGAATCTGGAAAGTTCGGCGAGTTCAGAGCAACTTGCTTGCTC
>CAZUAH010000883.1:0-4399 GCA_964617665.1 uncultured Pirellulaceae bacterium | reverse complement strand
TGACTGGACACGGATGAAGAAGTATGTCACCGACGACTATGGCCTTGAACGAGACAAATTCAACGTCGTCCGCCCCGCGGCGCCCCTGGAGTGCGATGCCATCAGCATTCGCATCTTGCCCCAAGTTGGTTTTTGCATGGGCGTCCACGAGATCCAGGTGGAGTTTGACGAGTGAATGTAGTATGGGACCATTGTCCCGCCAGTTGTCCCGCGGTCTCCTGACCGCGGGACGTACTCGACTGCGTGTCTCCAGAACGCAATGGAGACCTTCGGTCGACGCGGTGGTCCGGTCGGGAGACCGGGCCACAACACAGAAAGCTGTTGCCAGGGAATACAAAATGAGATCTATAAAGCAACATCGTCAAACCTTGTTTTCTTGGCGAGATTCTAGCGACCAACGGGAGCGGGCCATTCCCAACCGAGCGATAGCTCGATTTTGGCTGCGGCCCTGCCGCTCTACGACTCCAATCTTGCTCTGCTTCTTGTCCTTCGCCACGGTCGTCATAGCCACCCAGTGCGTTGCCGGCGACGAGGGTTCCGATAAGAAAAGACCCAACTTCGTCATCTTCTACACCGATGACCAAGGCTGGGCGGATACGTCAGTACGGATGATGAAGGACCGTGCGGATTCAGCCAGTGACTTCTATCAGACGCCGAACCTGGAACGTCTGGCGAGAGAGGGCATGCGTTTCTCCAATGCCTACTCGCCATCCCCGACCTGTACCGCGTCACGAATCAGCATCCAATTCGGAAAGACCACCGCCAGGCTCCAACAGACGACTGTGCATGACGTGCTGGCGAAGATGCACGGCATTGACTGTGCCGATGAGCTTTCGATGGCACATGTGATCAAGGCTGCCGACAGCCGCTATATCACGGCCCATTTCGGGAAAGGCATGGCCATACGCCGTATGGAAGACAGCGGCTACGACATTACGGACGAAGAGGATCCAGGCAATCATGGAAACGGGAACTTTCATGGCGATTGGCTCAGCACCAAGAACAAGAAGCCTCTGTCGGCCGACGACCCCAAACGCATCTTTAGTCTTACAGGTAAGGCCAACACGTTCATTACAGACCAAGTTGAGGCGGGCCGTCCATTCCTTCTGATGGTCTCCCACTACGCGGTCCACGTGCATCATGCGGCGCTTGCAGAGACGATCGAGAAATACCGCAAACTGCCCCGCGGCCGTTTGTGCAAGGAGCGCGATTATGAAGATCCCGCAAGCATTCCCGACTCGTACAGGATCGGATCATGGGCCCTGCAGTATGCCGCCATGATCGACAACCTGGACAGCAGTCTGGGTTCCATCCTCGACACACTTGACAGGACCGGCATCGCGGACAACACGTACGTCATTTTCACCTCCGATAACGGCGGCGGCTTTACAGACAACGGTGCGTTGGCCGGCGGCAAGGCAAGGATGTTCGAAGGCGGGCTCAGGGTGCCGACGGTCGTGCGCGGCCCCGGTGTTCTTGCAGATGCACAGTGCGACATTCCGGTGGCGCAGTGGGACATCCTTCCGACAATTCATGACTTGTGTGGCAGCGATGAGGCGTTGCCGGGAAACATCGATGGCGGTAGCTGGCGATCGGTGCTGATGTGCGGAAACCGAGGCGAGGTCAAGCGGCCCACGCCCTACCTCATCTTTCATTATCCCTATTACGCCGGTGTTCCCGTTTCGGTGATTCGGCTCGGCGATTACAAGTTCATGCGTCAACTGAACACCGGAGAAACACGGCTCCATAACGTGGTTGAGGACCTTGGCGAGAAGGAAGATCTCATTGAGAAAATGCCGGAGAAAGCCAGAGAGTTGGACCGGCTGATGCAGGACTACCTGCGGAGGGTGGATGCTGAGACCATCGAAGATATGTACGCGGCGCGATTCGCGGAACTTGAGGCGCGTAAGAGGCGAATTCTGAAAGAAGAGATTCCCAAATACGAGAAGCAAATCGAGAGAACCGATGATCCAGAAGAGATGGCTTCGCTGAGAAAGAAAATCGAAGCCGCGCGTGGGCCCGGCCTGGAGCGAATCGAGAAACAGATCAACGACACGAAGAAGAACCAACAGAAGAAAGATTGGATGTAGAGCATGACGAAACTGCTAGAACGCGTTTCAAAATCGGCTACTCCTGTAGCCACGCTCGCCAGAGCGTGGGATTTCTCGAAGTTTCACCACCGTCTGGCGACGGCAGCTACGGCTTTGAAATGCCTGCTAATCATCGTAGCCGTGTTGCTTTGCACGAGGCTAGCTAGTGCGGATACCGCCGAAGAGATTGTCGAGGCATCAAAGCCCAAAGGCGGGCTTGCGGTTGTTGTTGGCTGTGATGCCTCAACATTGCCCGAACAACTCAGCATGAGCGGATTCGTTGTTCAAATATTGGACACTGATGCGAAGGAAGTGATGAAAGTTCGCGAGATGCTCCTGGCGGACGGGTGCCATGGAAAGGTGTCGGCAGTTGCCTTCGATGGGACGCATCTTCCGTATGTAGACAACCTGGTGAACCTGATCGTGATACGAGATGCGCGGCACGAGATACGAGATGAGGAGCTGAAAAGAGTATTGGCTCCGAGAGGAAGGGTCATCGCCCCGGAAGGAACTCGCATCCCGCATCCCGTATCCCGCATCGGGAACGGCTTTGTGATGTTCATAAAACCTGTTCCTTCTGACATCGATGACTGGCCCATGCACATGTACGAGCCGGGGAATAATGCGGTCAGCCGGGACAGGTCGGTTGGCCCGCCCAAGCGTCTCCAATGGCGGAGCGGGCCTACGTGGACGCGGTCGCACGAGTTTGCGTCGAGCCTGAACGCCATGGTCTCGATGAAAGGCAAGTTGTTCTACGTTATGGACGAGGGATCTCGCCTGAGCCCCGCCCTGCCGGAAAAGTGGACACTGGTCTGCCGCGACGCATTCAATGGCATCGTCCTGTGGAAGCGAGCGCTGCCGTCGTGGCACACCCACTGGTGGCCCGTGAAGTCCGGCCCGACTCAAGCCATGCGGCGGTTGGTTGCCCTGGACGACAGGCTCTACATCCCTCTCGGTGCCGGAGCTCCGCTTTCAGAACTCGATGCGGCAACCGGTGAAACCACCCGCACGTTTGAAGGCACCGACGGCGTCGAAGAGATTCGAGTATCGGAAGGTACCATCTTCCTGCTCACTAGCGACGCCGTCGCGGAGCAACAGACATTCAATCTGACGAACGTCGAAGTGTGGAACGCGGCGGGGAACGCTACGGGCCAGTTCAAGTGGGACGATCGTCAGCGAATGGTGTCCGCAATAGACCGGGAAAGCGGCGAGCGACTGTGGGATCGTGAATACCCCGTCATGACGCTGACCTTGGCGATTGACGGCAAGCGACTCTACTTCCACGACGGCCAGAAGATCATGGCGATCAGCCGAGAGACCGGTGAGCAAGTCTGGGCGTCGGAGAATCTAGAACTCAAGCAGTACAAGCTGGGTACGGCCACGGCCCCGTCGCTACTGGTCCACAATGATGTCGTCATCTGCGGTCAGGGTTTCGATTTCGACGAGGGCATCATGCTGGCGCTCGCTGCGGAAACCGGCAAGACACTCTGGAAGGAGACACACCCGTCGTCTGGTCACAGTTCACCTGATGATATCCACATCGTCGATGGGCTCGTGTGGGACGCCGGAATCGCCAGGATTCAGAAGATGGGCGGGGTCTACAGGGGACGTGATCTCCGCACCGGCGAGATCAAGCGTGAGTTCCCACTGGACGTAGAACACAACTCCTGGTTCCACCAGCGCTGCTACCGCTCCCGGGCGACGGAGAGATTCATCATGCCCTCGGCAACCGGCATCGAGTATGTCGACGTTCGCGGCGAACACTGGGAAACGCATCACTGGGTGCGAGGCGCCTGTCTGTACGGCATTCTCCCGGCCAACGGCCTGACCTACGCCACGCCACACCCCTGTGCTTGCTTCATGGAATCCATGGTCCGAGGCTTCAGCGCACTGGCACCGGAGCAAGGCGCGAAGAGTAAGGAACGTCGTAGCTACGCTCGCCAGAGCGTGGTTGGAGGTTCAGAACCACCGTCTGGCGACGGTAGCTACGAGAATGCGGCGTTGCGACTTAAAAAGGGCCCTGCATACGACAGGCTACCTGCCCTCCCGTCTCCGGTCTCCAGCCTCCAGCCTAACCAAGACTGGCCCATGTACCGGCGTGACGCGGCCCGGAGCGGTTACGCCTCGACACAGGTGGAAGCCGAGGTACGGGAAGCCTGGACGACGGACGTGGGCAAGCGGATCACTCCCCCGATTGCGGCGGGTGGGATGGTGTTTGTGGCAGCCGTCGATCAGTACGCGATCCACGCGCTCGACGAATCTGATGGAAGTGCCCAGTGGACGTTCATGGCCAGCGGGCGAATCGATTC
>CAZUAH010000882.1:0-4416 GCA_964617665.1 uncultured Pirellulaceae bacterium | reverse complement strand
CGAAACTCCGAAGAAGCAGGCTGCAGGGCAGCTCGGTTAAGGGTTATGCGGACTCGCGCGATGCTGGGACGACGACGGGCTGATGGCGAGTCGGGTCGGATGGACGTTGGTCTTCAGCCTCCTCCGGCTCGTCTTCTACATCGATCAGTTCCAGCATATGCGTCTCGAAAGGCTTCAGGCCGGCGATCAAATCGCCCATCCAGGCACAAACGCTACCGTTGGAGCATTGGCCGGTGATCCGAAGCCGGCCGACTGCAACGTCGTTGGCGATCAGCGGTATGTCCGAGCGCCAAATCTCGGCCTCCCCCGGGCGCTCCCTCCGATGCCAACTGGCATGGTACTCTTCGCCCCGGGCCGGAAGGAGTACGTTTAGCTGAATGTCGATCAGGTCGAACCGTTCGGCGAAGGCCGTGAGCGTCTCCCACAATTCGTCCCATTGCCCGGAGCCCTGAAGTCGAGCCTGCAGCACTCCCGCCCGCTGATCGCGCTTGCCCCTACGCGGAACCAACGAGGCGGCAAGTTGCTTCAGCCGGCGCAGCAGCAGGACAAACTCGCGATCGCCGAAAAGGCCGCAGACAGCCAAGACTGCAACCAGCGCAATCACTGCCGCGACTGCCAGAACGTCGTTTTGCGAATACTCGCTGAACACAGCCGCCACTGCCATCAGGCCGCAAAGCAGTCCGATGATAGCGACGGTCTTGCCCGGCCCGTACCCGCGCCCAATCAGTCGATGGTGCAAATGACCACGATCCGTGCTGTAGATGCTGCGGCCGGTCAGCTTGCGTCGCAAGATGGCCATTACCACGTCCAGAATCGGGATAGCCAATAACGCGGCAGGAGCGGCCAAGGCGATTGTGGCCGGGCCTTTCAGCGAACTGCGGATAGCCAAAGTCCCTAGCACCAAGCCGACAAACATGCTGCCGGCGTCACCCAAGAAGATACTGGCCGGCGGCGCGTTGTACACGAGGAAGCCAGCCAAGCTGCCCGCGATCGCCATTGCCAGGACTGCATCTGTCGGATGCCCCGCCAACAGCGACATGATGGAAACTGCCAGACTGAGGATGATCCCAACGCTAGTCGCCAAGCCATCCACCCCGTCGATCAGGTTCAAGGCATTGGTGGCTCCCAGTATCCAGAACAACGTGAACGGGACGGCCAAAATCCCCAGCTCGATTCGCCAATCGAAAACCGTGACCTGTTGGATCAGCAGGCCGGTCGAAAGTACGATAACGCCTGCAAGCACTTGGCCCGCGAGCTTCTGACGACCGCGCAATCGAAAACGGTCGTCGAGCAAACCGAGACCGCAAATCACTGCGGTGGCCAACAGGAGGCCCCCCAAGAAAATCGAATCCTCCGAAAACCGCTCTCGCCAGCGCGCCGAATACGCAAATGCCACAACCAGGGCCAGGCAGCCGCCCCCGACCACCGCCAGCCCGCCGCCCAACGGAACTGGGCCGCTGTGCAGCTTGCGATGCTTGTCGGGTTCGTCCATCATGCCCAATCGTTGGGCCATCCTGCGCACCATCGGCGTCAGCAGTAGACTGCCCAGAAGGGCGACCAGGAAGATCTTCAGTAGCGTTAGCACGGTGTATCAGTCAACTCGTTCGAGTACGTTGTCTCACCTCTCAAGCACGTAGCGAAAACCACTTTCGCTTGGGCGGACGGGGATGCGGGACCACCAAAGGCAGACCTTCCAGAACGGCCATTCCATTGCTGCAGCAGAGTCGCTCGGCAACGGCGGGGCTGCTCCAGCGCGTGATCTTCTCGACGGCTTCGGCAAATTCCGGAGGCCGTTCGTGCGGGGAATGCCCGTCGGTGGCTACCAAGTGGACCCACCCTCTGCGGAGCCAGGTACGCAAGTCCCCATGAAGGTGTGGACATCGGTCAGTGAAGCTGTCAGCCACTACCTGCATCAAACAACCGCGACGAATCAGTTCTGCGGCCGTGTCCGGAGCGTGTAGCAGTTCGGAGCAACGTTCCGGATGAGCCAGAATCGGGCGCACACCCGACTCGACCAATTCGGTCACGATTTCGCGGAGGTCGACAAAAACTCCGATCGGAAACTCGATCAGCAGATAGCGGCCCGTATCGGCCACGCTCAACAGCTCGCCTCGACACCACGCTTCGGGCAGATCGGGATCGACCATGACCTCCGCACTGGGATAGACATCCAGCGGAATCCGCTCTGCCTCCAGCCGTTTCTGTAGTTGCTGCGTACTACGGCGAATCCGCTCGGGGGTAGCTTCCGGCCAACTCGGACTTTGGTGAGCAGTGGCGGCGACAGCTCGAACGCCGTCGCGCCAAGCGATGCGACACATCTCCAGCGCCTCGTCCCAGTCGGCCGGACCGTCGTCCAAGCCGGGGTGAAGATGACAGTGTGTGTCAATCAATGGGAACACGCTGGCTGGTATCCTGAAAGGTGAAGCCGAAGATCAGACTTGCCAAACGGCGCACCGTCGCTACGCCGTATCTTCGGGCGAGCCGATTGGGTCTTCTGCTGTCGGGCTCGGCTTGGCCTTCGTCTTGCCGTCGTCCTCGGTGTAGTAGCTCTTGTTTTTGTCGCCGTAGCCGTAGCCGTAACGACCGTAGCCGTATCCGTAGCCGTAACGACCGTAGCCGTATCCGTAGCCGTAACGACCGTAGCCGCCGTATCGGTATCCGTATCCGCCATAACCGCGACCGTACCTGTACGACGAGTATCCGTAGCCACCATATCGCGAGCCGCCGCCCACTCCGTTGACGACGACACCCAAGATATTGGCGCCCAGGGAATCCAATGCTTCGAGTGCCCTGCGAGTCACCGTGCGGGCGCTCTTGGCCAAACGAATCACCAGCAGCACACCGTCCACGCGCGGCGCCACGGCCAGCGGATCGGTCACGGCAAGCACCGGCGGCGTATCGATGATCACGAACTCGTATTTCTCCCGTAGCACTTCGATTAGATCCTGGAAGCTTGCCGATGTCAGCAGTTCGGCAGGATTGTCCGGACGCGGTCCGCAGACCATTACCGTTAGTCCTTCGACCGACGTCGTCCGGACAGCGTCGGCAAGTTCGACGTTCCCCGAGATGACCTCGCTCAAACCTACGGAGTCGTCCATTCCGAACAGCTTATGCTGACGCGGACGACGGAAGTCGGCGTCGAGCAGCAGCACGTCCTTGCCCGAATTGGCGATCGACACCGCGACATTGGCGGCCAGTGTCGTCTTGCCATCGCCGGGGTTCGGGCTGGTGATTTGAATGACTTTGTGCCCGCCGCCGCGAGTGCTGAAGTACAACGCCGTCCGTACCGCGCGATATGCTTCGGCAATACTGCCGCGCGGATGATGAATCGTGCGAAGAACGGGGTCGGGCGTCCCCTCGGGCGCCTCCTCTTCATCCTTGGCTTTGGCCTCCTTCTTGCGGATGGGAATGACGGGGATGTGTCCTACGACCGGCAGTCCCAAAGCGTCGCGGATGTCATCAGGACTGCGGAAACGGCGGTCCAGAGAATCGACCACGAACGCCAGACCGAGGCCGGCCAATAGACCCAAGATCCCAGCCGTCGTCATGCTCTTCTTCATGTCCGGAGCGATCTGCCGGCCCCCGCTGGGCGGATTGATCACCTCTGTCTTAATGTTACCAAGGTCCTTCGAGACGTTGATTTCTTCCAGACGCGCCACGACCGCGTCGAACATCCGTTCCTTGCGTTCGATCGAACCCCGGAAGATGCTGTCTTCAATCTGGGACTTGTCAAGTTTCTTGGACTCCTCGGTCTCCTGGTCGAACAGCCGATCCAACGCCGTCAACTGCTCCTCGTTGAACTTGATCTGTTCGCCCAGAGAATCGACGTAGATCTCGTAGAAGTTCCTCTGTTCCTTCTCCCCCTCCTCCGTCGAGGGCGTCTTGCCCAACAGGTGCGAGCGGGTCAGTTCCATGCGTCTTCGGAGCGATTTGACTTTGGGATGATCCGGTCCGTAGTCGTCCAGCAGCAACTGTTCTTCCATGAGCATGGGCCACATTTGGTCATCTATTGAAGCAACGGGCCCGCCGCCCGCCGCGGTAGCCGCCTCGCGGATGTGTCCGATCATCAGGTTCAACGCCTCGCGGTCGCCACCGCGGTCCAGAGCCGCCTGGATGGCTTCGATCTGCGCTTGGGCCCGCCAGTTCTCGACCACCATGCCCGAGCGCATGTCTTCGATCTTGCTGAGGCGGCTTTCATGCACGTTCTGTCCCTCGCCGCCCAGGTACAGCAGCGGGGCTTCCTCTTTAAAGTTCTGGTACTCTCGTTTCGTCTCGTCGATCTGCCGGTCGAGCACATCTTTGGCTTGGGTGATCAACTCGATGGTCTCTTCGTTGACGTTCTCGTAGGTTTCACCGAGGAAATCGCGATAGGCGTCGATCACGGCCTCCAGCACCTTGGGGCAATCCTCGCGGCTT
>CAZUAH010000881.1:1519-4424 GCA_964617665.1 uncultured Pirellulaceae bacterium | reverse complement strand
CATGCTCTCGTGCCGATCATGTATCGGCGGCCTTCCGCACATCGGCCTGCACGAGTTGGGCATACGCGTTTCCGGGTTCCAGCTCGAGTGCTTTGCGAATGTCGCTCTGAGCACGTTCCACGTTTCCTTGTCTTCGATAGGCGTCGGCACGTTCGGCGTAGACCGACGCACGGTCGGACAGGCGAAACTCTTCGCAAACCGTGCTATCGAGGGGAGTATCGGTCAGCTCAAGGCATTTTGTGAAGTCCACAACTGCCTCCGCGTACGATTCCGCCTTAACATGGACGATTCCGCGTTTGCTGTATACCGAATCTTCTTCCGGATCCAGCCGAATGGCCTCGCTATAGTCTGCAATGGCCCGGTCGAACTGGTTTTCGAGCTCGTAGAGAGAAGCCCGAGAACAGTAAACGTCACCACGATCGGGAGATGAATCAATGGCCAAGCTATATGCCGCGATCGCCTGGGAACGGTGGCCGCGGGATGAACTGAGTTCGGCAACTTCGAGAAGCGAGTCGATATTCGTCGGATCCAACCGGCTCGCTTCACCAAAATGCTTGAGTGCCTCGCTCACATAGTGCTCGCTGTCCTGATCGCCCAGCTTCTCCTCGTGCTTCGCCTTTTTCAAGGCCGTCTGGCCCAAGGCCACTTGCTGTGCGGCCAGTTGCTTGTCCGTGGCCTCGGCCCCATCCGTGGCAATCGCAGCCGATTCGTACGGCCGATCGAGCGCGACGGCCAGCCATTGGGCAATCTCCTCCAGCGTCTCACATGCCTCTGCCGCATCTTCCTCGGAAAAGTGGCTGTGCAGAATCGCAAGCGATTGGTGGCGTATTTCGATTTCCAGCACACCCGAATACTTCACGGCTTCTGTTTCGTCGTCCGGACGCTCTTCGACAGCCTTTACCCGCAACCGACGGATATCGAGGAAAGGGTACTCGCGTTTGCGTAGACCCGACCGCACGATCATGACTTGCTGACGCCAGTCGAAGAGAAGCAGTTTCTTCTTTCCTCGGACGAGCCGATACGTCAACAGACCGCATACCGCTGAGCCAATAGCAAGCCCCACGGGTCCAGGCGAGACCAAGACCTGCAAAATGCCAGCCACAATCGCGGCCACAACCACGGCGCCGATGATCGCCCAAAGGGCAGGCAACCGTGGAGTGATGAAAACGATGCTTTCGCCAGGCTGCCACTGGACAACATCTTCCCGAATGATCCAAGTCTTAGCCTCGTCCTGATCGAGTCCGTCGGGCCTCGGTTTGTCAGTCACGACGCCTGCCTCGGGTTGTACCTTTGGAGTCTGCTGCAGAGGCTGGTCGACGGGCGCGAAGAGATCATCGGGGATAGGCGTTTTGCTGTTCCACTTCTCTTTGCGGCATCTCGTTAGCAGCGTATCCAGGTCCGCACGCAAACCGGGGAGCGTCGCGGTATCTTCCAGCAAACGGAGCACTTTCGCCGTTTCGCTGAAAGAAAAAAATGCCTCTTCTTCGGAGCCTTCCAGCCCCTTGGCGACGGCCAGCGCCGCCTGGCTTGCCGCTGCGGCGACGTGGAGCATGTCCGGCGTCCCGCCGCAGGCCATGATAGCCGCTTTCGCCGCCTCTTCCGCACCTGGCTGTGGTTGCCCGGTGCGTGCCGAGGACTCGGCCAACGCAATCGCGCTTTCGATCGCATGGGGAGGAAGCATTGGTGCGGCTGCATCGCCTTCCCGAATCGCATGCCAAACGCGACGCACGCACCGGGCTGCAAAGGCGACACAAGCCCAGTGCGGAAGTTGCTTGAGGCAGTCCAGGATGTGCATTTCTTCGTCCCAGTCGATGGGATCGGCCGAATCAGGTGGCGACATGGTCAGTGTTCCTCATGCAAAGCGTTGCAGGAACTTGTACGAAGCTATAACATCAAGGTTATTGGATGGATAGCCAAGGCACAATCACTCAGGCGAAGGCACGTTCCACTCCCGCGGGACGAGCCATTTCTCAGCAGCATCTACCTCGTCCACGCATTCGACATGATATCACTCGGACAGGTCTGGCTTTGTGAAAGGCAGCCCGCGAGATGGTCCTTCTCAACTAGATGGCCCGACGGGACGAAAACGAAACAAGAAAACAGGTCGGCGGATCGAATTCTGCTCTCGGAACCAAATTCATGTTTCGATTCTCGACCGCATTGGCATCTGCTGGTATGGGCTCAATTCAGTCGATTCAAGCAAGGTCGGGAGCATGGAATGGGCTCCATGACGACCCAACGTAAAGTCGTTTTGCAGACGGGTCTTCGTTCAACGTGGCAAGTTTCCGTCGTTTGATGGAGGCAACTCACAACCGCAGAGGAGTTTTGTCATGCCGTGCCGTCCTATTCTTGCGCTCTTCCTACTTGCTGCCATGTTCCTCTGCGGTTGCAGCGGAGGAGTTTCTGAAAACGAACCGTCGACCGCCGACGTCGAATCGTACGAGACTCCTGAAGACGTATTTGCTGCGGCCATCGCCGCTGGAGAAAGGGACGATTGGGAATCGTTCGCTTCCATGCTTACCGCGGAATCGCAGGCGAAGATGGCCGCTAGTCTGATTGGGGGCGCGAAGTTCGAAGCGGTCTTTGACGAGAAGAAAGAACAGAGTCTGAATGAACTACTGGACCGCCACGGTTTGGACCTCAGTGCACCGTCGCAATCGAAGCCTGACACCACGCATGCAGAGTCAATGCTGGAGATGTTCAGACCAGTTGATGACATCCCCCGGTTCGTCGGAGACCTCGCCGAGTGGATGGATAAAAATAGTGCAAAGGAACATCACGGCGGCCTCGCAGACTTGCGAAGCGTTGGCAGTGTGTCCGTTGAAGGAGATGTGGCCAAGGCTGTTGCATTGACGGATCGAGGTGAGTTTCCAATTGAGTTCCAAAAAGTGGGCAAAGCCTGGTT
>CAZUAH010000881.1:0-1419 GCA_964617665.1 uncultured Pirellulaceae bacterium | reverse complement strand
CCCGTCGCGGCACAGTGATTGATCCCAAAGGCACAGTAACGGGGAAAACGACAGGGACGTTGTCCGCATCATCATCTGAACCGAGTGAGCCATTCAAGCAGCTCGAATTGCTGACGTCCGTCGAGGCTGATGATTCGTTCCACGGCGCTGGAACGGTGGCGTTCTCTTCAGATAGCCACACATTTGTGACCGGCGGTAATGCGCCAAAGATCTGGAAGCTGGGCGCGAAAGTACCTGAATACAGCTTTGCTCGCGTATATCCGCCGCCAGGCCTCGATGTCGATTGTCACGTGTTGGCTATCTCGCCGAATGGCCGCGACGTCGCTCTAGGTGCCACCGACGGCGGCCTCGCGGTATTCAACATCAATACCAAGAAGCAATTGCGCGATCTGAAGCCACATGCCAACGGAATCGTCTCGATCAGCTATTCTGCGGACGGAACAACTCTTCTTACATCTGGTTATGATGCCACAGTCAAGGTATTGAATGCAGAGACAGGGGCAGTAATCGCCGAGATGAATCCGAAGGGAGAATACCCAGATTACGCTCTCTCCGCTGGCCTGACTTGCAACGGAAAATGGGTCGTTTCGGTCGGTGAAGATGCACTTTTGTGGGACGCACTGTCAGGGGAGAGAGTGGGCAGTTTTAACCTCAGTGAACGGCGTGATACACGTTTGTACGGCCTGGCCATATCGCCCGATGGAAAATTCGTGGCCACGGGCGAGATGACTGTCAACCACCACCCAGCGGCTCTGATCTGGTCGATCGCCGATCGCAAGCTGGTCGCAACGTTTGAGCATCGGTTTCTCGTCATGAAATTGGCCTATTCTCCCGACGGCAAATTGCTGGCAACCTGTGGCATTGACTCGGAGGCGTACATTTGGCGTCTTGCCGACAGCCGATGCGTGCAGACCATTAAAGAAACCGAGTTCGATTCAATCAGAAACGTCGCCTGGTCCCCAAACGGCAAGTTCTTGGGACTCGTCTGCGAAGGGACCGTCCGCATCTTCGGCCCCGCCGACACCTCCGAGAGTGCATCCTGACCGACCATTTCTCGTGTACGGTCCGGTCGGCGTTCGTCTGAAGAACTGATGGCCGACATGCGCGAGTCCATCCGCGCCATTCAGGAGCAAGCCGTCTTTGCCGACGAACAGCAACGCGAACGAGTGTTGGACATCTACCAAACAGGCATCGCGACTTTGACTGAGCGACTCGTCGACCACTGACTGCCCTGCCTCGCCTCGGAGGCTCGGTCAGAAAGACAGGCAAACAGCGAATGCGAACAATCCGAATCAGCGCACCCATGTTTCAGGCCAGGCTTGGAGGGCCTGTGCTTCACTCGTGAAACCGGGCCGATGCGTCACCCAAGCGTCCAGAATCGACAAGAACGGATGAGCTAGGTGTGTGCCACTGAATGCA
>CAZUAH010000880.1:0-4438 GCA_964617665.1 uncultured Pirellulaceae bacterium | reverse complement strand
AGGGCCGCCCGTATCGGGCACCAAAGGATGCTTGAGCGGAGAATCGCATCCACCAGCACGAATGCAGTCGACACCAAGCCCCACAACATCAAGGCGACGGGCGACGCCTTTGGGAATAGACCAGCGACGCATCCCACAACCAGGCTTGTCCCGAGAAGGGGAATATAGAGTTTCGTTACTTTGGCGAGCCACGTTTGTCGAAAGAGGGGACTACTCACCGTGCTATCCTCCGGTTTTGCTGGCCGTTTGCTAGGCGGAATGAGATAGTGCGAGTGGGATGCGCAGGGCAGTTCCCGACGAGGTTTTCCCGTCCGGGGCGGCTCCGCGCATCCCACAAGCGCTCTCGGATGCGCCAACTGTTTGCTCGTCGGATGGGGTCCTCGACTCACGTCGTTGTTATCGCCAGCGACGTGCAAACAAGCCTCGGAAAGGGCGACCCGACGACGATGACCACGAGCGAGTGGGTCGAGCCACAACAGTCACACGACGAGGCGTTGGGGTAGCGTAGGTCCTGCGAGACGGGTAGGGGGGCAAGGAATTGTAGAGCCGCACAGTCTGCTGATTCCGCCGCCAGATCTGAGTCCCTTGTGTGCCACCCCCGTAGCCACCCCTCGGGTAGCTGATTCCCGGTGACGAAGGCCAAGCTCTGCCGGCAGCCGTCGCTTGGTTGAAGGGAGCGTGCCAGGACGGCTCCTGAGCAGAGGTTGTTTCGGTCGTGCAAGCCCCAAACGCAATCGTAAATGCGCCCAGCGCTGAGACCATCGCCACTCTTCGTGCAGTTCGACTTGAAGAAACCATCATTCTCTCCTTGTGAAACCTATGGAAACTGGTACGACTGTCTGAAGACGACACGGAGCCTACGGATGGGTTCGCGAGGCCATTGCACCCGTGCCAGACAGGTAATCACGACCTGCCTGCAAAGAACAACGGAAGGCCGTGACGCGAAAAATGTTGAGAAGTTGAAAGCTGCTAGAAAACTCGGGGCACTGGGCGGAAAAGGCCCTTGGCGGACGAGGCTCTAGCCGAACCCGGAAAAGAAATCGAGATCCGACATCTTTCCGAACGGTGGTATTCTGGATAGGACTTGCCCGCGAATGACGCGAAGGTGCGCGAATGGCGGAGGGTTCGGGTCAGCCATGAACAACGGTGCCCAGTGTGTCACGGCAAGCCCTTCTCACTTTCCCAATTTGGATGCGAGCCGAAGCTCAGTGGGGTTGTAAGCCGACATTCGCGTCATTCGCGGGCCCGTTTCTTGGGAATTGCCATAAGTCTCTGACGACAAGCGACTTAGTGGAGGCCAGAGAGTTCGCATCGCGGCCATAATCCGCAACCGTCTGGCTCCGGGGGGCGGCGGGCGACTTTTTTCGACATTTTCGCATCACGGGCGAACGTTGTTACTATATGGAGGCGGTTCATGGGCCGGCAACGGATGTGCCTCACATGTGGCCGTCAGGTCGACGAGCGGCTCTAGGAGAATTGGGAGGAAAACTATGAGTGGCCAGCGCTGTCCGAGCCAAAATGAAGTTTCCGACTACCTGCACGGTCATTGTGGCGATGCGGAATCCCAGCGTGTCGAGGCACATTTGGCCCAATGCGCCGCCTGCCAGGAATTAGCAGACCGACTGGATAGGGCCGACGACGAGTTGGTTGCGGCTCTTCGCGTCAACGAAGGCGACAGTTCATATCTGGACGAACCGCAATACCAGAGAGTGCTCCAGGTGGCTGCCGCGCTTCGCTTTGACTTGGCTGACGACGACGGGTCGCCAGATAGTCCTCCCTCACAAGCATCGATACCATCAGGTCGTCTCGGGCAATACGAACTGCTGGAGGTGATTGGCCGCGGTGGGATGGGCGTTGTGTACAAAGGCCGACACGACCGCTTGGAGCGGATCATGGCCATCAAGGTTTTGACCGAAGAACGTACCAGGGACACGCATGCCCTGGAACGATTCGATCAGGAGATCAGAGCGATCGGGCGCCTGGATCATGAGAATATCGTCCGCGCCGCGGACGCCGGTCAGGACGACGGACATCATTACCTGGTGATGGATTTTGTCGAGGGATTGGACTTGTACCAGGTGATCGAGAAGCATGGCACCTTGAAGGCCCCGGATGCCTGCGAGGTCACTCGGCAAGTGGCCGTTGCCCTCCAATACATCCACGAGAACGGGAGGGTCCATCGGGACATCAAGCCGTCAAACGTCATGCTGGACCAGCGGGGAGCGGCCAAACTGCTCGACCTGGGGCTGAGCGTATTGCAGGACAACGAAACGGGCGAAGCGGCCTTGACCAGCGCCGGCACGGTCATGGGAACGTTTGACTACATGTCGCCCGAGCAAT
This sequence comes from uncultured Pirellulaceae bacterium, assembly GCA_964617665.1. Taxonomy (GTDB): domain Bacteria; phylum Planctomycetota; class Planctomycetia; order Pirellulales; family Pirellulaceae; genus JADHUC01. The sequence goes on along the minus strand of CAZUAH010000880.1, from coordinate 2,098 downwards.
GCGAAGACAGCCACAGCGTAGACATTCGCGCCGACTTGTACAGCGTCGGTTGCCTGTTGTACGAATTGCTGGCGGGCCATGCTCCTTTTGCCGGTCCTAAATTCGATACGCGGGGCAAGAAGATCATTGCCCACTTGCAGAAGGCGCCGAAGCCGATTCGTCGGCTCCGGCCGGAGGTGCCCGAGGCTTTGGCCGACGTGCTGGATCGGCTCCTGGCAAAGGAACCTGGCCAGCGTTATTCGACGCCGTCCGAGTTGGCGGCCGACTTGGAGCCGCCGGCAGCCGACAGCGACCTGCGGGCACTAATCGCGACCGCACGGCGCGGTTCCGAGGCAAAGAAGGACACCGAAGGCCCGAGGGCGGACACGTTCGGTTCGATCCGCTCGCACGAGGTCGGTACGCAATCTCCTTCTGTTGCGAAGTCGGCGGAAGTACCTGCACTTTCTACAACCGGGCGGCGGCCGTGGCTGCCAATCTCCATTGCCGCGGCGCTGGTGGGATTTGTGACGCTGGGCATTTTGCTGACGATCAATTCCCGATACGGAAGGATTACGGTCGACAGCGACGATCCCAACGTTGAAGTGACGGTCAGCCAGGACGGCAAGCAGGTTGCCATTGTGAACGCCGATTCTGACTGGTCTGTGCGTGTGAACGCCGGTCAGTACGAGTTGGACTTGGGCAACAGCAAAGACCGTTTCCAAATAGATCCGGATACCGTCACGGTAAGTCGTCGAGGCCGTAAGATGGTCAGGATCACGCGGCAGCTCCCAAGAGAACAGGCTGATTCGCCGACACGAGAAGTCGCGGACACAGGGACACTTGCCGCCCTCCCGCCGTCCATCGCGTCGTATTCCAACGGAGCGATGAAGGTTAACCTGCACGCAGAGCTACATCACGAAGGCTATGCCGCTGGCGCCACAGGATGCGCTACCGACGCCGTATTCGTTTTGAATGGCAAAGCTCTAGCCACGAGTGATACTACTTGCACTATCCGAATCTGGGATACGGAAACGGGCCAACTGTCCAGATCGTGGCAGACCGAGAAGCGAGGCGGCGGCACGCTCTCACTTGCGATGCTTCCCGATGGGAAAAGCGTAGTCTCGGGAGGCATAAACGATGCGGCCAAGCGATGGAACATCGAGATGGGACAAGAAGTGCAGGAGTTCCCGCATCCATCAAGGGTTGCCCAGATCGCGGTTTCCAAGGACGGAACGACGCTGGCTACGTCTAACCTAGACGGGACGGTTATCCTTTGGAGCATCGACGGTCAGAAACGGCGAGTTTTGCGTGGTATAAGAGCTGGGGCATTGTCGATGGTTCTGTCGCCGGATGGAAAGACGCTGGCTACTTCCCAATCGCATGTGATTGCGCTGTGGGACGTCGAGAGTGGCCAGAGGTCTGAAACGCCACATGCTCCGAATGCCCGTGGCCTCGCGTTTTCGCCTGATGGGGCGACTTTCGCATCGGCCTCAGGCCACGGTATCACCATCTGGCGGACTGCTGATTGTCAGAGGATACGCGTGGCGGCGGTTCCCGGCACATCATTCTGGTCCATCGCGTTTTCCCCAAGTGGCAGATTTGTCGTCGCCGGCAGTGAACCGCTGGAAACGACCGGTTCGAGCAAACTGGCGTTCTGGGATCTCCACACTGGTGGCATGACAGTCTTCGACGCCCACAAAGACCGAATCGGAGGTGTCGCCTTCTCGCCTGGCGGACGTATGGTGGCCTCGGCAAGTTCTGACGGCACAGCGAAGCTGTGGAGCCTGCAAGTACAACCGGAAGGCGATCAAGACAATGTAGCCACAGAATCGCACGATGGAGGCAGCAACGTCCAGAACACTCGCCGCCTGGCAACATTGACATTCCGCAAGGACATGCTCCAAACACCGCACACGATTCGGGAGTTGGCGTTCTCGGGAGACGGCAAGTCCGTTCTGGCTGGGATTGAAGGCGCGGGCACACGAGTGCTAGACATCGCAACGGAAAAGGAACCCCGTGCACTGGGAGGCGGAGCGTTCTTCGCTCTTTCCCCGGATGGGAAGACCCCACCGCACTAAAATTCCGTTGGCGCGGTGCAGGCGGTTGTGAGGCTAAGCTC
>CAZUAH010000879.1:0-4448 GCA_964617665.1 uncultured Pirellulaceae bacterium | reverse complement strand
AGCCACCGCTGTCGAATTGGGCCTCGATGACGAACTGCAGGGCAAGCCGGACCGAATCGTCGAGCCATGGTTCGTCCAATTCTTCGTCGAGTTGCATGAGGAACTTGATCGCTCCTTGCGTGATATCGTCGTCGAAAGTGCAATGGCCGCTCTTGCGGTCTGGCGTCGCAGCATCCGGTGTGAGATGAGCGACATCCACGCGGTGGTCCCAGCCGCCTTGCTTGCGCTGTCCCCACGCCAAGGCACGACCGGCATTGCGGCCTAAGTCCAGGTACTCTTTGTCGCCCGTTATGCGATAGGCCCGGAGGAATACCTCGCCCACGCTGGGCGTGCCCGGCGGTTGCACCCAGATCTGCGTCGCTCCGGCCTTCTCGTAAACGGCCTCGCCGTAGCGTTTCTTCAAATCCAACGAGTAGATGCCGACGTAACCTCCGTTGGTCGAGATGGTCCGTAGAAACTCTGCGGCACGTTCAAGCGCCTGTTGCGCGGCGGTCTCATCAGCTCCGTGTGAAGAGGTCGCCAAAATCAGACTGTGCAGAAACGCGAGCAAACAGATCTTGCGCATTCTCTCGTCTCCTGAAATGTGGCCGGGGGTTTTGCTCTCAGCGGCTGTTTTTGCTGAGGAGTCGAGCCTGCATTATGCAACTGGACACGCTGCCCGTACAGCATCGGCGCAAAATTCGACGTTTCACCTCACGTCGGAGCTTGATGGCCACACTTGAAATGCGGTATCCCTGATCGCACGATGCTAGGGCACGCGCTTCTTCAGATAGCGCGTGTTGCCGTCCCGGCGGAGCAGACCGACTCGGTCGAAATGGTCCAGCAGCGGAAGCGCAAACTTGCGAGTCGTATCCAGCAAGTACTTGAAGCGAACGCTTTCCAGCTTGCCCTCTTTCTGGATATACTCGACCAGGATTTCGCGCGCTCGGTCCACGGCTTCGCAGTGGAATACCATGCCTTTGTCCACTTGCACCAATTTCTTGTGCTCGCGCAAGATCTTCAGAATTTTCTTTACCGTGTTTGGATCCGTATCGGTCTTCTCGACCAGTTGCTCCGCCGATGGTGGATTGAATGCACAATCACGGTAAAGTGATTCGATGGTGTCGACCAGTTTCTGTTCATCATCTTGAAAACTTGGATTGTGACCGGCGGCGGCGATGCGGCCGCTTTGATCAACAAGTTGTCCTTCGGCTCTCAGCAAGTCGATGATCCCGTCCAGAACGACGTTGTCCAGACGCGATTCGGCGCGTAGTTGTTCAAGCGCGATTCCCAGGCTCTCCGGTGACTGACTGTGATAGTCGCCGACCAGTTCTAGGACGCGCTTGCGAGCGTCTGCCGCCGCATCGCAATGCATGTACAGTCCTGGCTTCAGGGCCAGGATCCTGTTCCGGTTTGTCAAGTCTTGAATCAATTCCTCAACGCGATCATGCGGGAGCTTCGTCCGGACCGCGATATCCATTTCGCTGGCAGCCCGTGACCGAGCCGTCCGTACGCAGTATTCCACGAACCGGCCGTCGTCCAAGATGGCTCGTGCCCGATCCTGCAAGTCGTCGTGCACGTTAGCACGCTTGCGTTTCAGCTTTCCAGGTATTCCTTCGATGATTAGACCGCCCCCAACGGTCCGAACCGGAGAAAGCGTCCGTATGATGTACCGATCGCCCGGGCCCGCGACGACCGGTGTGTTCGTCCGGATCTGGATCAGATATTCCTCGCCGGGCCGTATCGCTTCGCCTTTCATCGCGTAGACCGCTGCGCCCACTTCCGCGGTGCCTACATGAAGCTTGACGTTCGTTCCGTTTTTCAGCGCGACTTTCTCGAGCGGCAGAAGCTTCAGCGTACATGCGAACCATTGCCCTGCTGTGAAGTAACCGGGCACGGTGAGTGTGTCGCCGCGATTGATGGTGCGTTGGTCGAGCTGGCGCACGTTCAGGGCGGCGCACTGTCCGGCCTTGACCGTATCGCTGGTCCGGCCGTAGACCTCGATCCCGCGAACGCGGCCGGTGATTCCCTGCGGTAGCAATTCGACCTCGTCGTCGATGTTGGCGGAACCGCAGACCGGTATGCCGGACACGACTGTCCCATAGCCCTTGACGGAAAACGAACGATCGAGCGGCAAACGAAACACGCCGTCAAGCGGTCTTGGCTTGACGGATTCCATCAGCGCCACCAAGGCTTCGAAGAAACCGTCGAAACCCTGGCCGGTCACGCTGGAGACGGGAAGTACCGGAGCACCTTCGAGGAACGTCCCTTGCAGGTAATCCCCCAGTTCGGCCTGTGCCAGTTCAATTGACTCCGCATCGACACGGTCCACCTTTGTGAGAGCAATCAGACCGTGCTCGACGCCCAGCAGGGTAAGGATGTCCAAATGCTCCCGCGTCTGTGGCATTACACCGTCGTCTGCAGCCACGACCAGCAGAACTGCGTCCATGCCGACCGCGCCGGCCACCATGGTCTTGATGAAGTTCTCGTGGCCCGGCACGTCGACGATGCCCACCTCCATATCGGCGATCGTACAAGGGGCAAACCCCAAGTCGATCGACATGCCTCGCTCTTTTTCGGCCTTGAGCCGATCCGTATCGCAGCCGGTCAAGTTTTTGACCAAGGCGGTCTTGCCGTGGTCGATGTGTCCGGCGGTTCCTATCGTCAGATTGATCTGTTCGGAAGGCATGTCAGTTACTTGGTCATTTGTCGTTTGCGGGCGGTTGGCAAAGAGCGTGAGGCACGTGCCCCTTCGTCGATTCACTCTCCCGACGCAGGGCGTCGACAAGGGCATCTATTACGATTTGTTCCTCGCCGTCCAAGATCGTCCGTGGATCGATCAGCACGTGATCACTATGAATCCGTGCGAAGACGGGTGGCATGTTGCTGCGAAGTCTTGCTGCGATTTCGTCCGGTGTCAGAGTCTGTGAAGTGACCTGTACAAGACGCGTTGGCAGATTCTGCGTTGGCAGCGAACCGCTGCCCATTTGCGAGAAACCCTCGACAGCCACGACCTCCGCACCTTCGGTCTGCTTGCTTACGCTGCTTGCGATTCGGTTTGCTTGTTCGGTCAACTCCGGCAAGTCTCGACGAAGCATGCGCAGCGTGGGGACTTCCTGCAAGGCAACCGCCTGGTCCATGAACAGAGTGAGCGTCGCTTCCAACGCGGCATATGTGAGTTTCCCAACGCGAACGATTCGGGCAAACGGATTCTTGCGCACACGTTCTATCAGATCGGCCCGGCCGAGGATGATCCCACCCTGGCATGCTCCGATCAGTTTGTCGGCACTGGCGGTGATCAGGTCCGCGCCCGTTCGGACGGATTCCGGCAAGGTGGGCTCACGTTCGAATCCAAATTGCGAGAAATCGACCAGCGGCCCGGCACCCACGTCGTCGATCAGAACCAGGTTGTGCGCGTGGGCGATCTCGACCATCTTGTCCAATTCGACTTCGGAAGTGAAACCGGAGATTTTGTAATTGCTCGGATGAACGCGAATGATGGCCGCCGTGTTTTCGGTGATGGCGTTTTCGTAGTCTCGGGGATGCGTCTTGTTGGTCGTGCCCACTTCGACCATGATCGCACCACTGGCCGCCATCACGTCAGGCAATCGAAACGCGCCGCCTATTTCGACCAGTTGCCCGCGCGAGACAATCACCTCTTTTCCGTCGGCCACCGTGTTCAACACGATCGAAGTGGCGGCGGCGTTGTTATTGACCACCGTGCCCGCTTCGGCTCCGGTCAATTGTTGGAGAAGCCAGTCGATCTTGGAATCGCGTCGCGATCGGCGGCCTGTCTCGATGTCTGCCTGGACTAACGAGTAACCGGTAAGTTCCTCTTCGATTTCGCGTATGGCAGCCGCGGGCAACACGGCCCGGCCCAAGGCCGTGTGCAAAATGATGCCTGTCGCGTTGACGACTTTGCCGTAGTGCCGTCGCGCTGCCGACTGGACACGTTGGTGAGCGCGGTCGAGGATTTCGCGACGTAGGCCATCTTCGTCGGTTTCTTCTTGCTCTCCGGCTGCAAGAAGCTTCCGTGTCTGCTCCACCGCGGCGCGAACGGCATTCACGACAATCCTGCGAGGAAGCTCCTGACACAACTTCTGCAAACCCGCATCCTGAAGAAGAGCATCCACCGAGGGGATCTTACGAAACAGACTTTGCTTCGAGGACATGTAACTTCTTCCGTCTAGACAAGTTGAATCGATTCGAAGGGGAAGCGGGCAATCGCAGGGGTGAAGCCGCCAACACATTGTGGTGGGAGTGATGAGATGTCCGTCTCCCAGATTTTCACAGGTCCGCGACTGGAATCACATCTATTGCGGGTTGCCTTACGCCCCAGTAACGCATTGTAGGTTTACCTCGGTCTCAACATCAAGGTATCCGGAAACAAGGCCTCAACCGGCAGGGTTTCTCGAAGTAACAGTTTAGTTCCCTGACTAGCTTTTACGATTCGACGGCGAGGCGGCGAC
>CAZUAH010000878.1:0-4469 GCA_964617665.1 uncultured Pirellulaceae bacterium | reverse complement strand
CGGTTCGGCGGTCGTGGGATGGTGCAGATGTAGGTTTCCAAGGCGTGAAGTTCATCCGGATCAAACGGCTGAATGCGCGTAAAGAACACCGCCAAGCGCGGGCCGCACTGTCGCTGCAAACTTGGGTTGGTGCCTTCCCACTTGAACGGTGCTGTATCCAAGATTCCTCGCAACGTGCGGTTGTCCACGGGACTCATACCGATTCCGTCTGGTTCGATGTCGTACGTCAGCCCGTCAATGTGCCCGTCCGGATGACACGAGTGACACGAGAACTGTCGGTGAAACGTGATATTCGCACTGTGAAACAGACGCTCGCCGCGACGCGTCGTCGTGATCTCCTTGGGACCACCCAGGTCGATCCGTTTGACGGCATCCAGCTTTTCCATGTCGATCAGCGTCAGGGAGTCATCTAGGCTATTGGCTACGAACGCTGACCCGCCGTCCGGCGTGATTAGTACTCCGCGAGGGCTGTGATGCGTGGGGATGTGCTTGATAACGAACTCCGTCGGCTTGCCCAAATGATTGGGAAACACGTGCTCGCGATCGTGGTCCGAGGCAGCCTCCAGCATGGATATCAGTTTGGGTACATCGATCACGGCAATGCGGTTCGAACCGGAACTGGTCACCAGCGCCAAGCTGCCGTCGGGCGTGATGGCTATGTCGCTCGGGTCTGGGAAGCACAGGTTGGATTCGTCCAACAGCACCTGATCAACGCGACCGTCTCGCCAAATGACTCCTAGACCGTTGGTAATCGTCCAACCCTGCAACAGCCGAGTCATCGGGACAAGGTTCTTCGTTCGGTTCAATGTGACCAAGCCAAAGTCGCCGCTGGGATGCCAATCCACGCCCATCACCAGGTTCGCGCCTTGAGCCACGACGCGATCTTCCACAACCCCTCGGGCGGTTTCGATCACGGTTACCTCGGACACCGAAGGCGTACGGTACGGCACGTATCGCGACAGCGCGTTGGTCACGAGGATCCGTGAACCATCGGGCGATAGTGCCAACGACCAGGGATTGCGACTCGCTTCCAGCCGCTTGACCTCGGCCAGCGAGCCGGTGTCGATGACCGAGATGCTGTCCGTCGAAGTGTTCAAAACGTAAAGCATCTTGCCCGCCCGGTCCGTTAGCACACCATGCGGCTCGTCACCCACGGGCATGGTGTGAATGACTTTGCGCGCCGCGACGCTGATCACTGAAACAGTGTCGTCCAGTCGGTTGCTGACGTAGGCCCATTTGCCTTCGGGATGAAAGGTTACATCGGTTGGCTGTCCTCCCGCCGCGATTTCTGCCACCTTCTCCATAGTTGCCGTATCGACGACTATCACCGTGTCGGATGCTTCGCAGGCGACGTACAGTTCGCGTCCATTCGGATTGAGTGCCATGTTCAGAGGCGTCTTGTATCGGACGGCAGTCGACTGTTCTGGCAGTTTCGTCGGATGAGCTATCTCCTCCAACGCATGCTCGTAGTCAAACGGCTTTCCGTGAGCATTCTCATGGCAACGCCGACAAGTCTCACGAGTTACTTCCTTCAAGCCTGCCATCACCGCAGCCCGTTTGTCGCGCATCACGGCTTCGGGCGAATAGTCGCTGCCGGCGCCGTGACACGATTCGCAGCCGACGCCTTCGAACATCGAGTACGATCGCACCGCACCGCCCGCCGCGTCGCGGTAGGCGGTCGAGTGGCATTTCAGACAGGCGGCGCTGGTGAGCGGGTTCTCGTCCACGCCCATCTCCTTGGCGATCTTCTCCGCGGCTGGCGATCCAAGCGCGGCATACGCACGAGCATGATCGCTGTCGCGCCATCGACTGTACTGATAGCCCATATCCGAGCCTTTGTGACACTGGCCGCACGCCAACGAACCGGTGTACTTGGGCAGAGATGCATCGGTGCGTTCCGGCAACTTGCATGGATCCGTGTAGGCCCAGTCGTCAGGCGTCGGATGCTGGATCGCCTCCCACGCCTTCTTGATGTCAATCTTCGGGCTTTTAAGGACTGCCACGTGTGAGCCTTTCACTTCGTGGCACTTCATACAGTCGTCGATCGTTGGCATTTTCAAGCCGGCGGCGCGAGCGGCTTTGGGCTTGATCATTACGGACTCGTCCATGTAGTCGCTACCGGGCCCGTGGCATTTTTCGCACTGTACGCCGTCTTCGATATGGAATGTGTCGTCCTTCTCCCACTCCTCGGCCTGGGATCCCGTGGCATGGCAACCGAGGCATGTAGCCGCTTCCTGAGGTTCTTGCGGGATGCCGCTCAACCGAGCAATTTCTTTGGCCTCCGGCTTCGCCAGCGAAGCGTAGGCTTTAGAGTGTTCCGACACGAGCCACAGGCAGTGCTGGTATCCCATGTCCGCGCCTTGATGGCACTTAGCGCACTGCTCCGCGCCTACGTAGACAGGGTTTTCATACGCTTCGCCCGCCAGCGATGCTCCGACGTAAACCAAGCATGCCAAGATCAACAAAGAACAACCAGTCAGTTTACTTCGCATCTTGCTCCACCATCAGAATCTGGTTTGCCGACACGTCTTTCAGCGTCGTAGTCCGGCCGTCCGGCCAGCGGATGTCCACCTGGGCCTTCTCTGCATCGCCCAAGCCGAAATGCGGCCGAGGATCAGCTTGCGACAAGTAACCGGATACTGGCATCAAATCGTGGATCTGCGTCATCGTATCGGTCTTCACCGTAACACGAGCACCGACCGCATCGGACTTACCGCCGGGCAGTTTGACTGCCAGTGTCAGCCAGTTGTTTCCGTTCTCTCCGTCGTTTCGCAGCAACCTGGGCGTGTCGTTCAGATTGACGACCAGCAGGTCGATATCGCCGTCGTTGTCATAGTCGCCCGAAGTGGTTCCGCGGCCCACGTACTTCTGCCGGAAATAGTCGCCCGAAGCGGTCGCGATGTCCGCGTAATTGCCCTTGCCGTCGTTGCGTAGCAAGACGTCCTCTTGCGCGTACTCGCGATGTGCATCTCCGTTGGCGACGAACAAGTCCAAGTACCCGTTATTGTCGAAGTCGAACAGAACCCCGCCCCAGCCAACATACTGGCCGCAAATGACGGCCAGCTTCGAGGAAGCCGTTCGATCCTCGAAGTAATCCTCTCGGTTCAACAGCAGGCAGCCGTATCCCATATCGGGAATGTAGATATCCAACCAGCCGTCACGATCCACATCGCCAACCGCCGGGCCCATCGAAGAGACATTCTGACCGCCTTCCCCGAACGCCAATCCCATAATCAGGCCGTCTTCCACAAAAGTGCCGTCGCCCGAGTTTCGGTAGAAGTAGTTCTCCATGGCGTCGTTGGTAACGTACAGGTCCAGCAGCCCGTCGTTATTCAGGTCTGCCACCGTGCCGCTCATCCCGCGTCCGTCCGGATTGATCAGACCCGCCGCCTCGGTCACGTTGGTGAACGTCCCATCGCCATTGTTACGGTACAAGGCGTCTTGCTGCCCGCCGTAGCTACGCGGCCCGGGATAGCCATCCGGCGCATAGTACTCTCGGAAATCCGGGTCAAACTCCAGGTAGTTCACCGCGTAAACGTCCAAATCGCCGTCGCCATCGTAATCAAACCAAGGTGCCGAAAGACTCCACTTCGGGTCGTCCAAGCCAGACTGTTCAGAGATGTCGATGAAGGTGCCGTTGCCTTCGTTGCGATAGAGAACGTTCTTGCCGTAGTTCAACACGTACAGGTCCAAGTCGCCATCGTTGTCGAAGTCGGCGGCGGAACAGCCAACGCCGTAACTCTCCTCACCTACGCCTGCCTGGTCGGTTACGTCTGTGAAGGTGCCGTCGCGATTGTTGCGGTACAAGTGATTCTTGAGCTTGCCGCGATACTTGCGGCCTCGATTATCGTTCACCTCCGGCAGCCAGCAACCGCATAGTAGATAGATGTCGAGCCATCCGTCGCCGTCATAGTCGAAGAACATCGCGCCGGCTCCGGTTCCTTCGACGATGTTAGTCAGGCGGTCGTCGCCAAACGCGTGTTTGGCGTTGATGCCCGCATCGTGGGTGACATCCGCGAAAACACGTGACGCCGGCTCGGCCGCACGCAAGCCGGAGGTCAAGCACAAGATGGCAAGTAGCAGAGCGGAAACAAGAATACGATTCATGCATCGAAGACGCATGAGCCGAAAGGTTGGTTTGACTTTCACAGTTAACTGTTCCTGAATGAGCACATATCGGACAAGGCGCTAACCCAAATTACGTATCAGATTACCTACTAGTTCGCCTTGTTCGCCTCGAAGGCCATACGGAGACTACTTCCCGTCCGGTATGCCGTCCCACATGGCCCCCATATCAATCCACTCGACAAATGTCCGCCGCTCGTCATCCGTCAACGGTTCCACCTCCCCGGGCGGGATTGTTTTGATCGTCCTCTTGGCAGCATTGCCATCCCACAGACGAGACGTGTTTCGCCCAAAAACGTGCCAGACCAGCGGGCTGGTGCGGGCTGTGCCGGGATGGACATATT
>CAZUAH010000877.1:0-4469 GCA_964617665.1 uncultured Pirellulaceae bacterium | reverse complement strand
TGCCGCGCGTCTGGCAAGACGGACGAAGCCGTGCGTCATTCGGCGGATCGTTAGATTGAGTCGCGTCTGGCACTCGCTGCCAACACCTCGGCAAGCCGCTGTCATTCTTTACATATCAAGGCAAATGTGGCATAAGGATTGTTGGCCACTCAACTTCGATTCGCTCGATTCAAGGCCGCACCGGCAAGAACCACGTTCCGGTTACAGATGCGAGCGCAGGCCATGGCGTCCACGTCGAATCGCCCGCAGGAGTGGCGAATCAGAATCCAGTTCAGCTTGAGGACGGCGATTGTCCTGGTTGCAGCCGTGTCCGCATTTGCATCGCTCTACCGCATGGAGTTCGTTTCCATTGTCGCGGGACTCGGCGCGCTGTTCGCGATCTTCGTATTTGCGGAAGACATCTGGGCCCAACTTCCCCGATAGCCGTCGCGATCGTCTCGATATCGCAATCGCTCGCTTTTTACCCACCAAGCCGACGTCAGACAGGAAATATCTCCGGCTGGCACGCGAATACAGTGGTGAAACGACTGGGAACCAGTCATGTAGGTCCAAGAGGAGCCAAGCTCATGTTCTATCCAATGGTCACGGTAACCGATCCGGCCACCTCGCAGTCGGCCCGCAATGCATCCAGCGAAGCGCGTCGTGCGAGTTCCAAGGCCGAGCAGATCCAATTCGATGTCGAGCGGCTGTTGATGATCACCGAGGCACTCTGGATGATCCTCAAGGAACAGCACGGCTATGACGATGCGGAGCTGCAGCGTCGGGTGGCACAAATCGACATGCGCGACGGAAAACTGGATGGACGAGTGGCTCGCACCGCGGCCGTCAAGTGTCCGAAATGCGGCAAGCCGCTCTTGAAAAAACGGCCTCGGTGCATCTACTGCGGGCACACGGCAGCGCCAGATCTGTTTGCGCGGTAGAGACGCCGTCGGAACTCACCGCAGCTTGAAACGCTGCAGCATGACGGTGTAAAAGTGGACGATGATCGCTACAACCACCACCAAACCGCTGTAACGATGAATGTCCAGCAGACAGTGCTGACCGTCGGTGCCGAACAACGGCAGCATGCTCAATAGCATGGTCCCGGTGACCGCAAGCCCGCTCGTGAGGATGAGCCAGAACATCACCTTCGGCACCCAGAAGAACCGCGGTGCGGGGGTCTCTTCTTCCTCGCTGGCACATCGGCATCCAAAACGATTGGCCTCACACCACGTAATGGCCAACACTGGCAAAACGACGACAAACGCGCCGGCGCCGAACATGTGGGCAAACAAAACCCAACCTTCCAGTGCTCCGAAGCGTATCACCGCGAAGAAAGCGGTCACGCCCAAAACGGCGGTGCTTCCAATCGTCGCCAGGTATATGAGTTTCTCCCACAGGTTCCACCGCGACTTGGCCGCAACCGGGCGTTTACCAAGAAACGACAGAATCAGGTGCACGGCAATCAGCACAACCGTCCCGAGTAATGCGTATGGGAGGACATCTCCGAACGCCTCGCCCGGATGCACGGCCACGTCTTCGATTATTGTGCTCATTTCGGCAAACATGTGTGTGTCCCGCTTTGCAGATTAGGCGTCAATGGTCATTCGTGCTCGACCCTGGGCATTTCCTACTTACGCCGTATCATCCCGGCCAGCCCGTTGAAACCGAGCAGCAAGTAGGTCAGCAGGATTAGCCCCACCGCACCGCTCGACACAAATCCCAACCACTTGAAGGCCGTACGTCCTTGGAAGGACTGGTTCCAGGCGTCGAGTCTTGTCTTGTCGAACTCCGATTCCGCGATTTCGTACATCGCTGTTGTGACCGGCTCCTCGTCCGGTGCCGGGCCCATCGCGGTGAATTTGCCCTCGAATATCGGCGCACCTTCGGCGTGACAGTCAAAGCAGCCCTTCGCGCCCAGCGACCATCGCGCCGGCCGTACGTCGTGGGCCAACTTCCAGGCATACGGTTCGGTCGCTTCGTTTTCGAATTCCTCCGCCGTACCATCTGCCGCCAGACGATACGCCTTGCCGCCGGATACGTACACCGGCACAGCACCTTCCTCGACGCCTTCCTTCAGGTCGTTCAGTGCACCGACCAATTTCTCCTGCCAGTTCTTACGACCTGTTTCGGCCATCGCGTCCGCCAACTTCGCCTTCTCGTCTTCGGTCAACTCGTCTTCATCAACCTTGTAGCGGTCTTCGCCCAAGAGTTCCTTCTTCTCCGAACTACTCAGGTCCGCATCCATCACTTCCTCGGCAAAAGGCGGACGCCGGACGCGCAACGTCTTCCGCGTGGCCTCGTAGACCGCCTCGGGATTCAAAGGCGTGATCTGCTCGTCCTTCATCGCTCCCCAAAAAGCAGGCCACATCATTCGATGAGGATACAGCACGCCTCCTTCCCCGTCGCGTTTGAAGATGGGCGTCACAATGCCGGGCGGCGGATCGCCCTCGTGGTGCGATGGCAATCCCAGTTGGTGAGCCAGGGCTGTCTGTACCATGAACGCCTGTTCTCCCGGCTGCGGCCCGGAATGACATGCCGTGCAGGACAGCTTGTCGAAGTGAATCGGCGGCAGACCCTTGTGCAGTGGTTTGGGAGCCCCGAAACGTCCACTTTCCGGCCCTTCGTCCATATGGCAGCCGCGGCAGGACAACGCGGCGACGGATTGCCCGCTGGGATGCTCTTCGCCCTCGAAACCGCGGACCGTGTGATGTTCGATGCCGTTGCGGTGACAGTCGGTGCACGACATGCCAGCTCGAATGTGCACATCCTCGTCGTGCATCCACTCGGGCGATACCTCCTCGCCGACTAATCGATTGCTATGGCAGTAGTAGCAGGCGTTGTTGTGCGGCTGGCGGACAACATCGAAGAAGACTTTACCATCCCCGTTCACCCTCAACGGAACGTAAGTTGTCGTTGGCAGTTTGTCCCTGGAGTTCTCGTCGGCAGCCGTAGGATCAAAGTCGTCCGGAAGGCCTTCTACGTCACCATCGATGTGAGCGAGTCCCAATGCGGCGGTCGGAGCCCAAGCGAAATTCTCGTCTTGGATCTGCTCCCACCAGGTTTCCGGGCTGTAGGAGTTATCGCCCGCGTGACACATCATACAATCCACGGCCAATTCGCCCGACAGATTCCATCGGTTGGCCTCGACTTTCTCGGCGGATTCCTCGCCTTCAGCCGGTGCTTCTTCCGTGGGTTCTTTCGGTGCCTCATCGGCTGGCTCCTCCGGCGGTTCGCCGGGCCCGCCGCCCGGCAAATGGTGTCCAAACTTCAACACGAATTCTCGCCCCGAGATTCCCAAGTCGTTTGGATCATAAGTGCCCTTCCAACGCCGATAGGACAGTGGAATTTGTGTTCCCGATCGTGAGTCTTCCCAAATCCAAGGCTCGCCCCGCCGTCCACGAGGCACGTCTTTGTGCATGGCGTTGAAGTGATGCCCGCTGGCGATCGACTTGTAGTCGTGACAACGACCGCACGTCTTTGCCGGCGAGTATGGCGTCAAGCTTGCCTTCTTTGTCTCGTCTGTTTCGGCCGGATTGACCTTCTTGTTGTTGGCGTCGTACAGGTCGATCCAGTGCACGTACTCGCTACGGCTGTGCGTCTGCGAGAATCGCGAATCGGCCCCGGGCGAAGCCGCACACAACAGGACTGTGGATAACAAAATGGACACACCCATCGTATGCCAGGACATTGGATATCCCTCCAGGATCGGACGGAAGCAGCGAGATCGCAGGTACATGTCGTTTGATCTCTCGGAAACAGCCAACCTAGCCGAGAGAAAGGCGGGGCTGAGGATCGCGGAACGTAGGCGAATTGTAGACCGTTTATGGGAGTTTGTCACCAACCCCGGACACATACTATCGTGGGGAGGGTTCCCGACCGGTAGGTCCCGCTTGCCGAGCGGGAGCTGCTGTTGCAGGCCTCGTCCTTTTCCAGGTCCCGCTCGGCACGCGGGACCTACTGAACTAAGCGGGACCGACCGAAGTGCGGTCTGCATGGTTGCCATCACCGCGGGGAGTTCTATAATAAGTAGTTGCGAAGGGCTAAAGGCCGAGGACAGGGTTGCCGATTAAAGTGGCTTGTCGGCACATAGGCAGTGGCGATTTTGCGGAAAACGTCCGGCGTGGCTGTTGACAATACGGCTGGCGGCTACTAAAGTTTGCGTTTCTCCACACATCGCTGATGTTGGTGAACCTAATGGCCGCAAGGCATGTCCCTTGACTGGAACCTGCCTTCTGCCCATTGGGCAGTCGGGTCTCTACGAGACCTGAGATGATCTTTGACAATTTGGTTGTTCGTAGGTAGATGGCATCTATTGGAGAATGAGCCGTTTCGATCCGGCCGTTTGGCTTGATCGAAGTCGCTTTTTCCAAACACGTTCTAGTAGCGCCGGCTACGGATATCTAAGAGCTTTGGATATTTGTGGCCAAGCTAGTTAAGGGCGCATGGGGGATGTCTCGGTATCAGAAGGCGATGAAGGGCGTGGAAGT
>CAZUAH010000876.1:0-4471 GCA_964617665.1 uncultured Pirellulaceae bacterium | reverse complement strand
GACCGAATCTTGTCCTGCGTTCCATGCCCGCTAGATTGGTGGAATGATGAGTTCTCAGCGCGCGCCGGAATCTCACTGTTTTCTGGCTCGCACGGTTCCTGCAGGTTCGATGCGTCGGTGTTGTCGACACGTGCGATGAGTAGAACGTCGCTTGCGCACTCAGGACACGCCATCGAATGGCACAGGTGACATCTACGAAATCCACCCCGATGCCCCCGTTCCCGTGGCGGTGCCGGTTGCGACCAACGGTAGGTGGCCGTCATGGATCGATCCGAAGTCATTACGTGCAATTCTCGTCCAAAACTATCGCGTCTTCACCACACCAGCATGTGTACCGACAGAATTGGCTTAGCCCTTGGACTCCCCTTGAAAGATTCGCGGGGATGGCGTGTCATTTCATGCCCCACGATCTCGCGTGACAGGTTTTTCGGGTTCCTGCGTTAGACTGTTAGGAATGCTGGAAATGACCGAGACCCCCGAAGCCCCCGAAACGCGTCAGAGCTTGCTGCTGCGAATTCGGGACCGTCAGGATCGGGATGCCTGGTACGAGTTTGCGTCGATTTATCGGCCTTTGATCTACCGGGTTGGGCGACGATACGGGTTGCAGGATGCGGACGCCCAGAATCTGGTTCAGGAGGTTTTGCAGAAGGTCGAACGACAGGCCAACTGCTGGGAATCAGGACAGGCGAGAGGTAGCTTTCGACGCTGGCTGGCGACCGTCGCGCGAAACGCAGCGATTGACGCTATCCGTCGCATGTTGCCCGATGCAGCTCGCGGCGGCACGAGTGTTCGAGAGGCACTGCAGAATGTTCCCGCTCCGAATAGCGCGTCGGAGGGAGTATTCCGCCTTGAACTGGAGCGACAAGCGTTTAGATGGGCCGCCCGTCGTATTCGCGACGAGTTCACCGAACCCACGTGGACAGCGTTTTGGGAGACGATGGTGGAAGGCCAGTCGTGTGCGGAGGTCGCCGCCCGCATTGGCAAGAGCATCGGCGCGATATACACCGCGCGTAGCCGCGTCATGCAGCGGCTGAAAGAGGAACTCGAACAATTCGACTGGGACTCGGAATCGGCCGAGTCGACAGACGGGAGGTAGAGACGTGAGCGTGCGAACTCGACCCTGCGATCCTCGCCAAATCGCGGGATTTCTCGGCGGGCGACTGAGCGAATCCGAACAGGCTGCGTTGGAAGAGCACCTGAGTGAATGTCCGGCATGCCGCGCGTCGCTGGGCGCTCAAACCGCCGGCGATGAATTGTGGGATAAGGCGAGCCGGTATCTCCGCGATGAGGACGGCGAATCGGAGCCTCTTTCCGGGATGCGTGATTCCTCGTCGGGGTGCGACCTCTCTCTTTCTGTCCAGCACGTGCTCGACGCCCTCGGCCCGACCGATGACCCGGGGATGCTAGGCCGTCTCGGCGGCTACGAAGTGTCGGGCGTTGTCGGCATGGGTGGAATGGGCGTCGTGCTAAAGGCGCTGGACAAGTCGCTGGATCGAACGGTGGCGATCAAAGTGATGGCTCCCCATCTGGCGTCGAACGGTGCCGCTCGGAAGCGGTTTGCCCGTGAAGCCAAAGCGGCCGCCGCGGTGATGCATCCCAACGTAATGGCGATCCATAGCGTGTCCACCGGCGAGTCTCTGCCCTACCTGGTAATGCCTTACATGCGGGGAACGTCGTTGCAGAAGCGGCTCGACACCGAAGGCCCGTTGCCGATCAGTGAGATTCTGCGGATCGCATCTCAGACGGCGGCGGGACTCGCCGCTGCGCATGCGCAAGGGCTCGTCCACCGCGACATCAAGCCCGCGAATATCCTGCTGGAACAGGGAGTCGAACGCGTCGCGATCACCGATTTTGGCCTTGCGCGGGCGGTCGACGACGCCACAATGACCCGCACCGGTGTGGTCGCCGGTACGCCACAGTACATGTCTCCCGAGCAGGCTCGCGGTGAGTCCGTTGACCAGCGCAGCGATTTGTTCAGCCTGGGCAGCGTCATGTACGCCATGTGTACTGGCCGTCCGCCGTTCCGTGCGGAATCGAGCTACGGCGTACTGCGGCGGATCACGGATGAAGAACCGCGTGCTATCCGCGAGATCAATCCGGACATTCCTCAGTGGCTGTGCGCGATCATCGCCAAGCTGATGTCCAAGCCGGCTTCCGACCGTTATCAATCCGCTGCCGAGGTCGCCGAATTGTTCGAAACATGTTTGGCTCACGCGCAGCAACCTTCGGCAGTTCCATTGCCGAAGTCCGTTACATCTCGACCTGCAACTCGAACTGGGGGCGCGCGGTTCGCCAGACTCATTGCTGCGGCAGCATTCGCGATGTTGGTGTTCTTTGCCGGCATCGTGATCATACTCGAACGGAACAAGGGCAATCTAAGAATTGAATGCGAAGCCGACGACGTGCCCGTCAAGATCATGCGGGGTGAAGAAGTTGTCAAGAAGCTGACGGTCACGCGAACAGGAGCCTCGGTGCGCATCGCGGCTGGTCAGTACGTTGTGGTGATCGACGGAGAACTCGATGGATTCACTATCGACGACGGCACTGTGAAGCTGCAACGTGGCGGGCGTGACGTTGTAAGGATCGTGCAGCAAGATCCGCACGGCGAGGTGAAACAGGAGCAGCAGGCTAAGGCGAACTCAAGTGAAGGAACGGCTTTAGAAACCGATGCGTCCTCCGCCGTTCGTCACTGGGAGAGTGTCGCCCTGGTCATGTTGATGCACCCGGCGGAGTTGGCAGACGCCAATAACCTCCAACAGTCTGCGGCATCGGTGGCTCTCGGTCAACTGTCGTGGAAAGACTACTGCGGCATCCTGAAGTACTCGAAGGAAACCCCGTCATGGTTATGGAGTGGCGATGAGGGAGTGGTCAAGATCGGCGATCGGCGAGCGGAGCTTCTCAAAGCCATCGCTGGCTCTAGTACAGGTGATTTTCCGCAGTTCGATCCGGCTCTGCGCATGGCGCACAAGGCATTGAGTCAGGTTGATGTGACACGGCGACACATGATCGTCCTCACCAATGGCGATCCAGATGTCGTCAACGACGCGATTCTGCAGGAGTTTCGCGAAGCGGGGATTACCATTTCCGTGGTCCATCTCGATTTGCACGGCCCCCGATACGTAGCAGTTCCGAAACGAATGGCAGAGGTGACCGGGGGCAAATACTACCGTGTGCGCAACACACAGCCATCGGTCGTTGACAGCGTTTTCCTTCATGAAGCGACTCAACTAGTTCGGAAACGCAATTAGGTCGTTCCGGGAGTTGCAGGGGCGACCGACGCGCGCTAGGGATAGGCATTCTGATACCTGGGTCGATGTGATCGTGCCAAGAACCTTGGCACAATGAAATCGGCCGCCGCACGAAACAGGTAGTCGCCAATCTGCTTCGGATGGGCACGCCGAGGCAAGATCGATTAGATTCGCGAGACCGTTGACCACCCACTCTGGACGCCGTCGAAGTGATGACATCCGCGGATTTCGCCACACGCGTTGCTAACCTAGGAGGGCGTGTCATGAGCGCGCAACGGATCTTGTTCGTGACTCAGACGGATACTGGGCGCGCAAAGCTGTCGGCGCATCTTACGCTGGGGGTGACTCCGCGCGCTAGTTGGTCCGCCGTCACTCCGAGAAATCGGACGCTCGTCGGACCGCCCAGGATATGTGTGGCCACGGGCGCAAGAAACGACAAAAGGAGGAACGCCGTGGAAAAGAATCCGTGCCGCCGGTGATCGACTGTACCTTGTTTCCACGTTCCGCTCCCAAAGTTTCTCCCCAAAGGTAGTCGGCCGAATCGAGTCGTAATTCGCGGAAATCGCCGTCGTGCTTGACTCCGAGTCCGTTCATGACGTAGAAACGAGGCGGCGTTGACTGAATCTTCTGGTTTCGGGCATCGACTCACGGAGGGAGCCGTGGCAACTCGCATACACGATGGAGTAGACGCGCTACGGGAAGTCCATGAATGTCCCGGCTGTTTGCCGCGAGACAGGGAAATCCAACGCCTGCGAGAACAGTGTGCGACAAGCCAAAAGGGAGACGGCAAGGGCAGGATCGGCTGGTGGTGCTTGTTGGCAGCCGGGCTCTGTGGGTTGGCCCTTTCGCCTCATTTGTGCTTGTTGCTCGTCGGGATCATCGAAGCAGCAGACCTTAGCAATGGCGTGTTGCGGACGGTTATCGAGGGAGCTGTGTACGCTGTCCCCATCGCTCAGTTCTCGGTCATCGGTTCAGTCGTGGTGTTGCATTGGCGGCCGCGATGGCAACGATTTTCGATTGCGCTCGGCGTGGCAGGCTTTTTCGCCTTGCTCGCAGTCGGGCCCAACTTCTTGAGAGCCAGCGATTTCCTGGAAACGCTATACGTTGAGTACGCCCCGTTACTGCCCGCCACGACGGTGATTTCTGCCTGTCCTGTTCTCTTCATGCGAGCCCTCCTTAGGTGGACAATTGGGATGCGCGGAAAGGCAATTCATCCCAGAGCT
>CAZUAH010000875.1:0-4473 GCA_964617665.1 uncultured Pirellulaceae bacterium | reverse complement strand
GCACAGATGAACTCGGCGCCCTGATAGCCCTCGATGTCGAAAGTGGAAAGGAAGTTTGGAGTCAAGGTAAAGATGGCCCGTGCTACTCTTCGCCGATTCTGGTCGAGATAGGCGGAGTCCGTCAGGCTGTCGAGTGGAACCATAGGGCCCTGGTCGGTGTGGACTGCAATTCAGGCCGCCTGCTGTGGGAATATCCCTTCCCCCACGTCGATACAAACCAGAACATGCCGACACCCGCATTTCACGACGGTTGCGTGCTGTTGGGTGGCGAGAACCGTGGCATTCACAGCCTGGAGCCGCGGTTGAACGACGGTGTCTGGTCGATGAAGGAACGATGGCACCAGGAGGAAGTGGCGCTTGACATGAGTTCGGCTGTGGTACACGGCGATCTGCTGTTTGGCTTCTCCCACTATGATAAGGGTCGGCTGTTCTGCCTCGACATCAAGACCGGTGAAGTCCTCTGGCAGGGTCCCGGACGAACCGGGGAGAACGTGGCGTTTCTAGCAATACCCGGACACGTCGTGGCACTCGTGAACAACGGCGAACTGAAGATCATCGCAGCCACCGGCGAACAGCTTCAGACGGTCGCGTCCTATCGCGTAGCAGAAGACTCCACCTGGGCCCATCCCGTTCTGCTGCAAGGCGGAGTCCTGGTCAAGGACCAAGAGACGCTGACGCTGTGGTCCATCGGCGGCACGACCGCTCGATCACCTTCGCCTCCTCGATGACGACGGCGAAAGACGGCCTGTAACAACACGGGCGCGGTCGATCAACGGCAAGGAGCCACTATGAAAACAACGGCTGTTCTACAGGGATTGGTTCTTGCGGGCTTGATGTCCGGCCAGTCCGTTCACTCAGAGGAAAAGGAATACACTCTTCCAAATGGGTACCAGGAAGTCGGGGAGCACAAGGCGGCAGCCTTGCAGGAGCTATGCCAGGCCACGGCCGACACGGGTTTGTTCTCCGGGGCGGTACTCGTCGCCTGCAATGGAGAGATCATTTACAAAGAGGCCTTTGGGATGGCGAATCGGGAATGGGATATTCCCAATACGACTGGTACTAAGTTCCGTCTAGCGTCTGTAAGCAAGCAGTTCTGTAGCATGGTCGTGATGCAGCTGCTCCAGGAAGGCAAAGTCAAACTGGATGACAAGATTCCAGATTACCTGCATTACTATCGTAAAGACACTGGCGACAGAATCACTTTGCATCACCTGTTGTCCCATCAATCAGGAATCAGAGATTATACCGCCAGCTTTGATTACAGAGGGACCACCTCTCGCCTGTCGTTTGGTAAGGACGAGTTCATCAAGCTGCACTGCAGTGGAGATTTGTCGAATGAGCCCGGCACCATTTACTCCTATTGCAATGCGGGGTACTCCATCCTGGGCAGGATTATCGAGAAGGTCACCCGCAAGACCTACGAGCAGAATATCCATGAGCGCATCTTTGAACCGTTGGGCATGAAGGACAGCGGGTACGAACGCCACTGTGATGTGATGAAGAAACGGGCCAGCGGGTACAGGTACGGTCCTTTTGGATGCGAGAATGCAGACTTCGTGAACATGGAGTCTTCGCCAGGAGTTGGTGGTGCTATCTACTCCACCGTGGAAGATATGTTTCTGTGGGATCGGGCTCTGTATACCGACCAACTCCTGAACAAGAGATACCGGGAACTCATGTTCACCCCGAACAGAGATGTGCCAGAAGTCAAGGCGGCTGGCGGCAGGCCGCGCAGTGTTTACGGCTACGGATGGCAAATCTATACCCGTACCCATCCCGTAACCAAGAGGCAAACCAAGGTGGTCAACCATGGAGGAGCCGCAAATGGGTTCAGGGCGATGGAAAACCGATTGGTGGATGATGATGCCTTTGTCATCGTGCTCTGCAATCAAGGCGATCCCCACGGCGGGTCCACTGATGTGTGGAATGCCGTTGTGGCGCTGAGCGTCGAGTTGATCCATATAGCGACGGGGCAGCCTTACAAAATGCCTGGCAAAGCCCATATCACCCAGGAACAACGCATGTATGAAGTGGTGAAAGGCGAGGGCGTTGAAGCGGCGATCGAATGGTTCAAGGCCAAGGGAAAGAGAAAAGCCTGGGGAGGCACCAATATGGCCTTGGCGGATCAGCTGATCAAAGACGGGCGCGTAGACGATGGTCTTCGGTTCATGGAGCTGGACATTGAGATAAGCCCAGGAAAAGTATGGCTGCTCAGAAGAACCGCGCAGGCCTGTCTGGACAACGGGCGTCCTGAAAAGGCATTGCCCATTTTGGAGCGGGGATTAAGCCTACGGCCGGACGATGAGGATTTCAAATCGAAGCAGGCCGAAGCCAAGCGGGAGTTGGAGAGCAAGAAATAGCCTGCGTTGCCCGCAAGCTTTGGCCTTCGCCAACACTGCACGCCGTCTTAGTTGCGCGCGGAGGTCACATCCACCCGAGTAGCAAAACGCCCCCGCAAGGGCCGTTCTCTGGACGGGACTTACTGCTATTTGGAAATTCGACTCGCCGCACGTCGATACAGCGACCCGAGCTGATTCTCGTAGAAACCAGGGCCGTGTCCGCTGGGGGTTGGTTTTTGGTACTCGCGCCATGATTCCTCCAGCCAATTCAGGACCAAGAGCAGCTCATGAACGTGGACGTCGGTCAGTGAAATCGGCTTGCCCCCGAATTTCAAGTACGCTTCCAAAAGGACCCTCAGGCCTTCCTTGACGCCGAGGACCTTTCGATTCCCGCGACTGACAATCGCTAGGTCGTACGCTGGGTCGCCAACGTGCACCATCTCCCAATCGACAACACCAACCATCGCGTTTTCGCGACTAGACGTCTGCCAGTCACAAAGCAGGTTCTGCGGCAGAAGGTCGCTGTGCAGTACACAGGTTTGCCCACCAGACGGAAGATGCGACAGGATCCACTGCCGGACCTCGTCTGCCAGTGGAAACTCAACGAACAAATCTGCATCTAGTTTGTTCAGACGTGCCCTTACGTGCTGGGGCCTATCAGCGTTGCTTGGAAGATGGGGAAACTGTTCGATGGCCATTCGATGAACGGCTGCGGCCACACGGCCTATCAGTTCAAGCGTTATCCGGTCTTTGAAGTCGTCTAGAGAAACGCCCGGCACGACGGTCTCAATCATCCCGATAGGTTCTGCTTCGTCGTCCTTCACGAAGCAGATGAATTCCGGAGTCGGATGAGGGAAATCGACCGTGTTCAACACCTGCAACGTTTCCGCCTCCCGCAGCAAGCGACCACGGGGCTCCGGCCCAGCTTGCCAGTCGTAGCGCCGCTCAAGCAATCGGAGGATATAGGGTCGTTCAGTTCGACCTGCTGGTAGATTCTGATCCTTGAGCCAAAACCAGTAGTTGTCATGCCACAGACCTTCAGGAATTCGATTGATCTTGCCCTCGACTTCGACGCGAACACCGAATCCTGGGCAGTCTTCCAGTGACCGCTGAATCAAGTGCCGCAGATAGCTGCTGTTTTGCCTGCTCGAACGTCTTGCCATGGCACGGTCAAATGAGTTGCCAAGATCGTACTGCCTTCTACTAACCAATCGCTATTCTCGGTCCTCGTTGCACGTCCCGCAAGTGTCACCGCGTGGCCCCGATCGTCGCATGCTCGCGGGTCCTCGGCAATGCCGTAGCGCTCCCCTGGATGAGCTGAGTCTCTGCAAAATCCGAGAACACCACCGAATCTGGGCAGTTCACGCGCAAAGACACAACTTGATTCTGTCCGATAACCTGTCAGATCAGATTCACCTCGTTCACGATGCGTCCGCGAACGGCCTCCGACAGCAAGGGCACTCGCCATCGTGTCCATTGACAAGCGCAGCGAATGCAGACGGCTGCGGAATCGTCATGATCGCCTTGAATGCCATGCGACCATTGATGGTGCAAGTCGGCATTTTGCTCCGCAGCAATTCAATTCCAGACTCCGAAATCCCATCAGCCGAAATCTTGAGCACTTTCAGATTTCCCAGGGCCGCAAGTTTCGGAAGGCCCTGGTCGGTCAAGTTGCGCGAGTGTGAAGGATTCAAATACTCGAGTCCGTGGAATCGTTGAGAGGGGGGAACAAACCAACAAGGAAAGATGCACGCGCCAAATGAGATCAGCTAAACTAAATCCATTCCACCAGCCCGCCGCGACAGCGGCTTACTTGAACTAGGCGATGCACACGGAGCGGCTTATGCTAGACCGCTTCGACTTGATATACTGACGGAGATCGAAACACTGTTGTGGGCGACCCAATGCCGTTTCCGTTTTGTTGTTCATGTGGTTTGGAATTGTCTGGCAACTCTGGGTTTGAGGTCGTCTGGCAGGCGTAGGATAGCCTCGTTGCCTCCTTTGAATCACCCATTCCTCCTCACAGAATCACTCCTGTCGGTGCGAATCCAGCGACGTGGAATCTGTTCCGGAAAACTGAGAGCCAGTCTTCAAATACGTAGTGGTGGCTTCCAGCCGCCATTGAAAGACCTGG
>CAZUAH010000874.1:0-4490 GCA_964617665.1 uncultured Pirellulaceae bacterium | reverse complement strand
ATTCATTTCGCTTGATGGCCTCGTAGACCTCACGGCGGTGAACCGGCACCTCTCTAGGAGCCTCGACTCCCAATCGCACTTTGTCCCCGCGAATCTCGACTACGACGATCGTGATGTCATTGTTAATGACAATACTCTCGTTCTTCTTGCGGGATAGCACCAACATATTGCCATTCCTTTGAAGTATTGCTCGATCCATCCACAGATCAGAGCACGTTAATCCAACCTACAGGTCCGCGAACTCGATCAAATCGCCAATCCTTCGGTGCGTGCGCTATCGACCTGTGGGAAGAAAGGGATTTCACCCTAACTCCACTCTACGCGACCGAAAAGGCAGTTTCAAGTTCGTGGCTACCAACCGAGTCGAATTTCCCCTAACACATGGCGGGGACAGGCGTTACCATCGGTACGTCTGCACCTATCGTCATGTTCGCTAACACTTGACACTTCTTGCCGTTGTATGTGCCTTAGTTGTCATCGAATTGCGCTCAGATATAATGGGCAAGACCGAGTAGAAAAATCGCGATAACTCCGGGAAACAGGGACATTTAGGATATCTAGCAGATGTCAGAATGGCTTAGAAACATACGCGTTGCGATTTCGACCATAGCGAAGGGGATGTGGGTCACGATAAGGTACATGATCATAACCTACAGGAAGGATCGCGGTACCTTCACCGACGAGTATGTCTACCCGGAGAAGCCGGTACCCATCAGCGCACGATACCGCGGCTTCCACCGATACGACCTGACCAGCTGTATCGCATGCGATCGTTGTGCCCGGGCGTGTCCAGTCGATTGCATATACATCGGCAAGGAACGGAAGACAGAAGGCAAGGGCTTCCGTATCACTGGTTATGCCATCGACTACTCGAAGTGCATTTTTTGCGCAATGTGCACCGAGACGTGCCCAACGGACTGTATTTTCATGGGTGCGACGCACGACTTGAGCTGCTTCAGCCGCGACGGCTGTATCGTGGACTTCGCGCGTCTTCCACTCGAAGTATCGTGGGGCCGGGCGACCCTGAATCCCACCGCAGTGGCCCAGTCGAAAGTGGTCGTCGAACCGGTACATGGCGGGCCGAAGACGTAGTGGGCGGTGCCGGATAGGGTTGCCCGATTGTCTCGGTCGCCGATCCATTATCTCCAAGCCCGTGCTTCTATCACGTTCAACTTGTGGTAAACTCTGGGTTTTCCGTGATTAACGAGTCTGCGCCGTTTGGCTTTTGGGGTGAGAGAATTTCCATGTCACCGGCTTTTGCATCTTCTGTGGGCGTCGCGGCCTATCTGGCCCTATTTGCCATCGTGGGGCTGCTATTCGTATTCGCCAACCTTCTGATTGGGCGTTTTGTACGCGCGTCGAACCCCAGTGCGGAAAAACAAGAAACCTACGAGTGTGGCGAGCCCGCAATTGGATCGTCGTACATCCAGTATGATCTCCGGTTCTACGTGGTCGCCCTGCTTTTCATCATCTTTGATGTAGAAGTGGCGTTCTTCTTCCCCTGGGCAACGGTTTTCGGCAAGACGACAAACATGGCGGACGAACGCCTTGAGGTCGTGAGCACAGTCGATGGCGAAGTGGCACTGACGAAGGAAGCCGAGCTTCTGTACCGCGAATTGGGCGTCCGCAATCCAACGGTCCCGGCGACCGTTCCCGCTACCTTGCGCGGCAAGGTAGATGTGGATGCTGCCGATGAGAAGGTAATCAAAGCGGGCATCATCAAGGAAAGCTCCAAGCAGTTGGCGTGGCTGACGATCATCGACATCTGCGTGTTCTTTGCCGTGCTGTTGGTCGGCTTCGCGTATGTGTGGAAACGGGGCGACTTGGACTGGGTGCGCGCTGTTGATCGCGACCGAGCCCGCGGTGAAGCCGAGGGAAGCCCTGGCACGCCGAACCTCATGGGCGAACAGGCCCTGTCGCCGTAGCCCTTTCAGAGCGGCCTCTCAACGTGGGAAACGCAGTAATTACAACGTGGTAGAGTGTGCGATGGATGTAGCAAGTTTGCACGAGACGCTGAAAGCGAAGTTCGCCGATGGCATCACTGGGGTCAATCTTGAGACAACCGATCCTTGGATCGAAGTGTCGGCTGATGCATTGGTCGATGTCTGTCGACACTTGAAAGAGGACCCTGATCTGCAGTTCGACATGTGCAACTGCATCACCGTCATCGACTATTTGCAGACGGATCCCAAAAAGCTCAAGAGAACAAAGTGGGAACCTCACTTGCAGGTCGTTTACCACCTGTCAAGCATCACTCGCAAGGATCAGGTGGTTGTCAAAGTAATGACGTCGCGATGGAAAGACGACCAGGAAGGCGAACTGCCGGAAATCCCCTCGGTCAGTGGACTCTGGAAAACCGCCCTTTGGCACGAACGCGAAACGTTCGACCTGTCGGGAGTGCGATTCGTGGGCCATCCGGACCTGCGTCGCATCCTGTGCCCGGAAGATTGGGTAGGCCATCCACTACGCAAAGACTACGAAATGCCGTTGGAATACCACGGAATCCGAGGACGGTAACGAGCCGGGTCGCCAAGCGGAAAGCGAGACGTACAGTGGTAATGCAATTGGACGATCCCAGAATCGTTGAATTCGACGTTCGGACGGACGAGATGCTGGTGAACATGGGACCCCAGCATCCCAGCACGCACGGCGTATTGCGTGTGGTACTTAGAACCGACGGAGAAGTAATATCGGAGGTCGAGCCTCACATCGGATATCTGCATCGCTGCGCAGAGAAAATCGGCGAGAATGTCACGCCTCGGCAATGGATTCCGTACACGGACCGGATGGACTACCTGGCTGCCATGAACATGAATCTGGGCCTGGCATTACTGGTGGAGAAGATGCTAGGGCTGGAGCTTTCGGAGAAAGCAAAGCACCTGCGCGTCATCATTACCGAACTGAACAGGATCGCCAGTCACCTTGTGGCCATGGGGGCCTACGGTCTGGACCTGGGTGCGTTCACGCCGTTCCTGTATGCATTCCGCGAGCGCGAGAGGATTCTGAATCTTTTCGAGGACGTCTGCGGCGCTCGTTTGACATACAGCTACATCACACCCGGCGGCGTCACGGGCGACTTGCCGCGCGGTTGGATCGAGCAGTGTGTGGAGTTCCTGGACCAATTCATGCCGATCATCGAGGAATACCACGCAATGTTGACCTCGAACGCCATCTTCATCAAGCGGACGGCGGGAATCGGGGTGCTGCCACCCGAGATGGCCATCGACTACGGCTGCACCGGGCCGGTGTTGCGCGGCAGCGGCGTGGATCACGATTTGCGTCGTGACGGGGACAAGTGCTATACCGAAATGTACGACGACTACGAGTATGAAGTCATCGTCGAGAAGGACGGCCACTATCCCCAGGACCACGACTATCCGCCAGTTCCCAAAGATGCAGTACTGGGAGACTCGTGGCACCGCTTCTATGTGCGGATGCTGGAAGTAGTCCAGTCGGTTTACATCGTCCGGCAGGCAATGGAACGCTACAGCACGGCTGAGGGCGATTGCGGAACGCCGACCAAGTTCAACGAGAAGCTTCCGAAGGGCGAAGCTTATCTGGAAACGGAGTGCCCGAAGGGACAAATGGGCTTCTATCTGGTCAGCGAGGGAACTGCGATTCCGTGGCGGGCTCGAGCACGCAGCAGTTGCTTCTGCAATCTCTCGGTGCTGTCGGAATTGTGCCGTGGATGCCTGATCGCCGATATCCCCGCGATCGTCGGTTCATTGGATATCGTCCTGGGCGAGATCGACCGCTAGAATCACTAGTCGGCCCCAGCCATTCTCCCATCGCCACCCAGCGGTTCCATCACGGCCCGGCCTGACGCATCGCTCGCATCAGACCGCCCACGTTTCCGTGCACTTCGGATGTGGCTCGCACGACCAGCGCCATCAACGGTCGGTAGTAGAACATCGAACCGGGACCGCCGTGGACGTCCCAGTGATCGGGTTTGATGGTGCGTTGAATGAGGTCGATCAGCTCCTGCGAGTGATCACGCACTGCACCTCCGCCGAAGGCACCGCCACTCCGCTCCAAGACGTAAGACGGGCCGCCCATG
This sequence comes from uncultured Pirellulaceae bacterium, assembly GCA_964617665.1. GTDB lineage: Bacteria > Planctomycetota > Planctomycetia > Pirellulales > Pirellulaceae > JADHUC01. The sequence goes on along the minus strand of CAZUAH010000874.1, from coordinate 433 downwards.
GTATAGTTCATCATGCTAACTTGCGTCGCCAGATTGCGAGTCGCCTGTTCGATCGCCAGCAAGTCTTCGTCATCGTCGTCGCGCTTCGCGGTTCGAGCCTCGCGTTCGACTTTCCGTTCCAGGTCGCGTTTGACGCGTGTCATCCGGCTCCACAGCTTCGCCTTGTACTTCTTCAGCGTGTCGCTTGTCGCCAAACGCGGATCCTTGCGCAACTCCTGGTAGATATCGACGATCTTGTGAACCGCATCGGACCGCTGCCGGTCCGTCTCGGCCAGAGCCTCCGCGCGCAGGGCGTCGCGAATGTCCGCGTCAATCTCGTTGTACCGGCGAGGTTGGGCCTGTTCGCCATCGGACCGCGTGGTGGGAGCTTCTGGGGTATCCCTTCCGGCGGCGCACTCTGCGAGCGCGTGGCCATGAAGTAGCGGCTCGGATT
>CAZUAH010000873.1:556-4504 GCA_964617665.1 uncultured Pirellulaceae bacterium | reverse complement strand
CAACGTAAATGAAGCGATACGCACTGGCCAGAAGGTGGCAACTCGTTTTTCGATAGACAGTAGCTCTTGGACTTTCTTCCATTTCTCGAACGCATGGGCATGATTCTCCGTGGCGATGGTTTGAAATCTCTGAAGGTGTTCCTCGGAGTACTCATGAAGCCTCTCCAGGATTTGCTCGGCTTCAGGCACCCGGGGATCGGGGCGCAGTTCCGCCTCAAGTCGCGCCATACGTTTGACGAATGGGTCGTTCGGTTTCGCCTTGAGTAACTCCGTGAAGCTCGACGGCTCGTCGGCAGCCGCGGCCGGCCAACATGGGCCAGCCAGCGAACCGAAAAGCAAGACTCCAGAAACGACGAAGAAGCGTCCAACGGAAAGCATCTCGAAGCCCCCCTCGTATCGGAGCGGTCACCCTACAGTTGCATTGAAATCGAGTACGATGGCCCTCCGAGGCCGTCGTTTCAAGGGTGATTGCGACGTTCCGTCACGTTGTCCAGCTTTCACGAAGAGTGAATTGTGCGATCACTCCGAACACTTCATCGCGGCACAGCGTTCGACGGCCTCGGAGGGCCATCGTACCAGTAATTTCTGCAACGCTGGGGGTTACTCAGAAGACCGTGTGCAATATCGTACCAAGAAAGGAGCAAAGGATCATCCTGTCTGCCGGAGCGATTCCTCAGAAGCGGGTAGACTAAGGTGAAATGCACAGCATTCAGCGACTGTTAGGTTTGATAATCCCGCATCGCTGTGCCCAGGTCTGATAGGCGGCCGACATGGTCTCGACACGCTCGGGCAATTGGCCGGCCGAGTCGTGCGTTTCCGTTCGGTCGGATTCCAGGTCGTACAATTCCCATGACGTGCCTCTGGCGGCGACCAACTTCCAGCGGTCCATTCTGACGGCTCGGCTACCATGGACGTTCCAGCACAGGATCTCGTGGCCTTCACGATCTTGGCCCTGGAAGATTGGCAGCAGACTCTTCCCTTCCAGCGGCAGCACGTTGCGTTCCTGGAAACGGTTTGGATACTCGACCTTCGCCACGTCCAGGCAAGTTGCCGGAATGTCAATGATGTGACCCACCTGATGCGTGATTTGGCCGCCCTGTTTGATCACACCGGGCCAATAGGCGATCAGCGGCGTGGCGATTCCGCCTTCGTGGCACGTCGCTTTGTACTGACGAAAAGGCGTGTTGGATACGTTGGCCCATGGCGGACCGCCAGTTACGAACGCGTCGGGGCCGCCCGGCATGATGTCCGGGCTATTGCCAACTTGAGTCGGCGTGCCGTCCGACCTCCACGTGCTGCCCGGCCGATCCAACGGGCGACTCCATACTTGATCGGACGCGCCGTTGTCCGACAGGAACAAGACCAACGTGTCCTGCTCGACGCCTGCCTCGCGAACGGCGTCCAGTAGTCGGCCGATGTTCTGATCCAGGCAGTCGATCTGTGCCGCATAAACGGCCATGCGTTCGGCTTCCCATGACTTGTGCTGGGCGTCCTCCCACGCAGGGGCGCGCCCGTCGCGTGGAGGCAGTGTCCATCCGTCGTCGATCAACCCTATTTCAATCAGGCATCGATGCCGACGCTCTCGCAGTTCGTCCCAGCCGGCTTTGGCGTAGATATCCCGGTATTTGGCGATGTCTTCTGGCTTGGCGTGTAACGGCCAATGCGGCGCGTAGTGGGAGACGTACAGAAAGAACGGCTTCTTCTTGCTCGCTGCCTCGCCTACGTATTCCACCGCATAGTCGGTGATCAGATCGGTCTTGTACACGCCTTCGGCGGGAAGCTGGAAAGGCTCTCCGTCCATACAATACTCGCCGTCTCGGACTGACTTGAAGTAGTTACCCGGACCTTTATGCCCGGTACTGCCAAAGAAACGATCGACATACCGGGCGATATTCTCGGGATCATGCCATTTGTCCGCAGTGGTCATGTCAAGTCGGCCCACCGCGTACGTCGAATAGCCTGCTCGCTTCAGTAACTCGAAAACGGTTACGCACCGATCATTCAACAGTCCGGTCCACTGCTGGATACCAGCTTGCTGGTTGTACAAACCGGTCATCAGCGATGCACGCGACGGGCCACACAGCGCACAGTTATAGAACTGCGAGAACCTTAGCCCACCCGCAGCCAAGCGGTCTAAGTTCGGCGTGCGAACCTCGCCACCATAGCACCCAATGTCCGAGTAACCCATGTCGTCCGCCATGATCAAGACAATGTTCGGACGCGAGTCTGATTCGGCCCAGGCACTCAACGTATGATTCAAGCAGAAGGCGAAGGTCAGCAGCACCACTGTTACCAGAGTCGTTGCCCCGTGTGGCAGGCTTCGCCGGAACTGTTCACGACAAATGGACCGCGTCATTACGAGTGATCGAAACATAGTCCTGCCTTTCGTTTGTGCGTTTCTACTGTCAAAGTGTCCATCCCTTGCGGTACTCGCGTCGGATGTACTTGTCTGCGTCGGGACAATTGGTGGCCTTCATGTTCTTTGCGTCCCATTCGATCTTCTGGCCGGCGCGGTAGGAGACATTGCCCAAGAGCACGGTCTCGGTGACCGCTCCGGAGTAGTCGAAGTTGCAGGTGGTCGCGCCGCAGGTCTTGCACGCTTCGATCCATTCGCGGTGATGGCCGGTGGAATTGGGGACAAACGGATCCGGGGGCTGGAAGTCCGCGAATTCGTTTTCCGGCAGGAGCTTGCGGCGACCGTAATCGGCGATCAGCTTGCCTTTGGCTCCGACAAACAGCACGCCCGAGCCCCAGTCTGTCAGGCCGAGTTCCTTCAGCAACTCCGGTCTGCGGCCGCCATCGTAGTAGAACAGCGCAACTGCTGGCAACTCGCCCCGCTGCGGGAACTCATACTGAATTGTCAGCCAGTTTGGCGTGGTTTCCGGGTGCAGTGGTGGCCCGGTTGTCTCGGCACTGGTTGGATGACGTAGCCGAAGCGCCCAGAACGGCAAATCGAAGTAATGGCACCCCATGGCTGCCAGGTTCCCGCCGCCAAAGTCCCACCAGAAATTCCACTGTCGCGGAAGGTAGCATGGATGGTAAGGCCGATAGGGAGCTGGACCGAGCCACAGATCCCAGTCCAGCCCCTCGGGGACGGGCGGCGTGTCCGTCGGTCGTTCGCCGCCGCCTTCGGCGCGATTGATCCAAACATGACACTCGCGAATCTCGCCAATCGATCCCGACTGTACCAGTTCGACCACGCGCCGGTAGTTGCTGCCAGCGTGGATTTGCGTGCCCATTTGGGTAGCCAGCTTGTTTTCGATAGCCACCTCGGCAGCCGTCCGAGCTTCGAAGATCTCATGCGTCAGCGGCTTTTCGCAATAGCAGTGTTTGCCGTGTCGCATTGCGGTTACGCTGGCCGGGGCATGTATGTGATCGGGAGTGCTTACAACAACCGCGTCGACTTCACGGCCCATTTTGTCCAGCATCACTCGGAAGTCCGCGAATTTCGACGCATCAGGAAACTGATCAAACGTCCGGGCCGCCCGGCGGTCGTCCACATCGCACAGCGCAACGATGTTCTCGCTACGGACGGTGCCAAGATTCGCCGCGCCCCGACCTCCGCAGCCAATCATTGCGATGTTCAGTTTCTCGTTGGGCGTCTGTTGTCCCGCAGTGGCACGAACCACGCCGGTTGCGCAGACGGTGATCCCGGCAAGAGTGCTGTTACGCAACATTTGGCGACGAGTGAGTTTGGACATGATTGGTAGCTCCTGTTTGGCGGGGCGTTGGTAGGAGGTTGTGTTCATGACGCGTGCCGTCCTAGAGGTCCCATGTTCGTTGCGCATATTGTATCCTCAATTGCCCGGAAAACAAAAACATCTCTGGGGCGTTACAAAGTGGGAGGGCGAAGCTCCTGCTGAGCCGAAATCCTGGCGACGAAGCGCGGGGCGGCCCGGCCGCCGCCCCCCCCCCGCCCCACGCCAAAATTTGTTTTGAGGGGAGGCG
>CAZUAH010000873.1:0-546 GCA_964617665.1 uncultured Pirellulaceae bacterium | reverse complement strand
AAAACCATCTCTGGGGGGTTACAACGTGGGAGGGCGACGCTCGGGCTGAGCCGGATTCCTGGCGTCGACGCGCGGCTCGGCAGGAGCCTCGCCCTCCCGAGAACCGTTGACTTTTTGCGATTCCCTGTCCGTCGTGCTATGCTGCAGCGTGCTGGAGATGATGTTGGGTAGCGCGTATAGGCTCATTCCTTCCGAGGGGAAGCACCATGGTCAAAACAGCAACCGGGGAACGACAGACTCGTCGCGATTTCCTGAGGGCCGCTCGTGGCTTGGCGGCAGTCGGGCTGGTTGGAGGATCCTTCGTCGATTCTTCGACGCAAGCGACTTGGGCGGCAGACCAGAATGCCAAGGCTTCGGGTATGAAGCTGGCCTTGTCTGTGCGTGTCGCTGAAGCGTTCGGCTCCAAAGAAAAGTCTTCGATGACGATCGACCAGCTCATCGACCTGGCCAAACGTCACGGATACCAGGCTCTGTGTATGCGAGGTTCGCAGGCGGGTCCGTTATGTGGAGCTGCACATAATGGATCTTATGTGAAGCTGCTGATTA
>CAZUAH010000872.1:0-4514 GCA_964617665.1 uncultured Pirellulaceae bacterium | reverse complement strand
ATCTTCACGCGCGTTGCCATCTGATGATGGTCGCGGTGGGCGCCGCCCAGCGGTTCCGGGATGACCGTGTCGACTATGCCGAACTCCAACAGGTCTTTCGAGGTGAAACGCAAAGCTTGGGCGGCCTTCTCTGCGTGTTCGTGTCCCTTCCACAAGATGCCGGCGCAGCCTTCTGGGCTGATCACCGAGTAGTAGGCGTGCTGCAGCATCGCCACGCGGTCGCCTACGCCGATGCCCACGGCGCCGCCGCTACCGCCTTCGCCGATGACTATGCAGATGACTGGCGTTTGGAGCCGGGACATTTCGTACATGTTCTCGGCGATTACCCATGCCTGGCCGCGTTCCTCGGCGCCCACTCCCGGATAGGCGCCGGGCGTGTCGATAAACGTGATCACCGGCAGGCCGTATTTGGCGGCCATGTTCATCTTGGCCATGGCCTTGCGATAGCCTTCCGGATGCGCACAGCCGAAGTAGCAGGCGGTACGTTCCTTGTATGTTCGGCCCTTCTGGTGACCGATGACCATCACCTTGTGCTGATCCAGCTTGGCAAATCCTGTCAGAATCGCGCGGTCATCGCCGAAGTGGCGATCGCCGTGCAGTTCCACAAACTCCTCGAACACCAGCGACAAGTAGTCGGCCGTGTAGGGCCGGTCCCTGTGACGAGCGACCTGAACCGTTTGCCATGGATCCAGGTTCTCGTAGATCTGTTTCGTCACGTCGGTCAATTCACGGCGCAGACGCCGTACTTCGCTTTCGGTCTCGGGGCGACCGTCAGCGGACCGCTCTAGCTCGTGCAGGCGAGTTTCCAATTCGTAAATAGGTTGTTCGAACTCTAACCCTGGGGCGGGTGCTTCCATCGACCGTTATCCCTTGCTTTCTTCTTCCAAATCCTCGTCGAGCGTTCGTTGCGGCATTTGCTTCAATTGGTCGGCGTCGGTCACTGGCCCCACGTCCAACTCCGAGAGCTTCTTCTTTGGCGTTTTCGGCTTGCGATTGAAAACTTGGATGTTACGAAACTCTTGCAGCACCTCCCACATTGATTTAGGCCGGCCGTCGCGCGGCTTCGTCATCATGCGTCGCAGCAAGTCGGCGCACTCGCGAGTGACGTTCTTATTGTAAACGACGACCGAAGGTACGGAGGCCTTCAGGTGCTTCGCGAGTAGTTCGTTCGGGCTCGATCCGGTGAACGGAGGCCGCCCGCTCAGCAGTTCGAACAGCACGCAAGCGAAGCTGTATACGTCGCTGCGACCGTCCAATCTTTCGCCACGGATCTGCTCGGGCGACATATAGGTGCGCGTGCCTTTGACCTTGTTCTTGACACCGAGGAAACGCAACAAGTTGAGCTTCGGGCGTTGCGAGATTGTGAAGTCGATCAGCTTGACATCACCGTCGTCGTTCACCAGGAAATTGTCCGGTTTGATGTCGCAATGGATCCAGCCTTTTTCATGCATGTAGTGCAAGCCGTGGCTCGCCTGAGTAATGATCTTCTCGGCAATGTGCGCGATTGGCTCGGGGCCTTCGCGCAACACCTGTTTCAGATTCAGCGCGCTATACAGCTCGACCACAAGGAAAGGCGACTGGTATTGCGTCTCCATGCTGTAGATTCGAATGATGGTCGGGTGACGCAGGTCCTTGGCGACCTCGAATTCGTGGCGCAAGTCTGCAATCTCCCCTCGATCCTTTGCCATGTCGGGCTTCAGCATCTTCAGCGCGAAACGCTCGTTGGTTTCTTCCTTCAGCGCCTCCCACACTTGGCAGGACGTACCTACGCGTATGAGTCGAGACAGTCGATACGGACCGACATAATCACGGATTTTCGTCACGACAACACCTCGTTTTACGAACGGATCTCTCAGACGGCCTAGTTTAGAACAACCTCCGGAGGGCTGCTACCCCAACAGCCGCTGGTACAGCTCGCGCAATTGCTTGGTCATGGTCTCGTGGCGGAACTGTTCCGTGAACCGTCCCCTGCCCTCTCGGCCCATGCGTTCGCGCAATTGCGCGTCGCTGGCCAGTTCAATCAGTGCCTCTGCTAGCGGATCGACCCGCTTGGGTGGGATCAGAAACCCTGTCTCACCGGTTATGGCCACTTCGCGAGCCCCGTCCACATCGTAACTGACCACAGGTTTGCCGGCGATCAACGCTTGTGGCAAAGCTCGAGCCAGCCCCTCACGCAGACTGACGTGTACCAGCACGTCCATGGCGCCCAACAACGCTGGAATCCGGCTGGGCGGCACCAACCCAGCAAAATGGAAATACTCTGACAAACCTGCTTCGGCGATTTGGCGCTGGAGTTCCTCGCGCAGTAGTCCGTCCCCAACCAATAGAAACCGGACATCAGGGCACTGTCGCACGGCGCGCTCCGCCGCCTGGATCAGATACTCGTGTCCCTTCAAGTGGAACAGCCTTGCGATCTTTCCGATCACGACGTGCCGGTCCGCAAATCCAAACTCGTCCCGCACGCTCTGGCGATGGTCGTTTGCAGCCAGAAACGGTTCGACGTCCATTCCGCTGTAGACGGTGGTGAACTTCTCACGTGGTGCCACACGAGCATCGACCAGCAAATCGGTCATGGCATCGGCCACACTGACCATGGCATGACATCGCCGCGCGGCATACGCTTCGCACCAGCGAAACAGACCGCGCGCCGCCCTACCCTGGTAAGGATGAAATGGCGCGCCGTGAACCGTGTGGACGATCGCGGGAATCCGTAGCGCGTGCGCGGCCATTCGGCCTAGCACACCGCCTTTGGCACTGTGCGTGTGGACAACATCCGGCTTGAACTCGCGCAGGATGCGTTTGATCGCAAAGTAGCTGCGTGAATCTCGCCACGGATGAATCGCGCGCCGGAGTACAGGCACCATGCTCAGCGGAACGTCGTCCCCCCTGCCCTGCCCCAGCAAATCGCCTTCGGGTCCTAGCGATGGCCCTGTGATCAGCAACACGTCGTCGCCATACAGACGGATCAGATCCTGGCAACACAAGAGCGTGTTCTCTTGTGCTCCACCGATGATCATCCTGGTGATAACGTGAGCGATGCGCATTGGGTTCCAACGTCCGATAATGTTAGGCAGACAGACGCGTCGTTCGGCCTACTCGTTCAATTCATAGTCTACACGTACAAGGAACAGCCCCTGTGGCGGCGCGGTCATTCCGGCTACGTTCCGATCTTTGGCTGCCAATACATCGGCGACCCACTCGGCCGGCTGTTTGCCTCGGCCCACTTCCACCAAAGTTCCGACAATGTTCCTTACCATATTGTACAAGAACCCGTCCGCTTCGATCTCGATTACCACACGATCCGTGAAGTCGCCAGCCCTTCGTTCCACCATCAAATCGGTGACCGTCCTAACGCTAGTGGCCCGCTCGGAACCGGAAGCTTCGAAGCTGGAGAAGTCATGGGTACCCAACAACGGCTGCGCAGCATCGCGCATCCCGTCGACATCTAGCCGCCCGAAGATGTACCAGGCGTAGGCTCGGGCAAACACGTCAGCGATCGGCCCATTTTGAATGACGTAGCGATAGCGCTTTCGCACAGCATTCCGAATGGCATGAAAACCATCTCGAGCTTCGCACACGTCCAAAACGGCGATATCTCTGGGCACGTTGGCGCCGATTGCCTTGGCCAACACTTCTGCCGACAGATGCGTATCGCTGGAGAAGCTGACTACTTGCCGCAACGCGTGCACACCCGCGTCGGTACGACCGCTGGCGACCGCGCGGATCTGCTCGCCGGTCACGTCATGCAGCGCGCGTTCGAGCTCGGCCTGGACCGTGTTGGCATTGGCCTGCACTTGCCACCCGGCGTAAGCGGTTCCGTCGTACGAGAGAGTCAACTTGAAGAACCGCATGGCGATACAAGATACTACGTCAGGCACAGCCGGACCTACCGGTGTGTCTATCGATCAATATCAGGTTGGGTGGCCGGGGCTGGACTGAGCATCGGCGAGGGAAGCCCCGGGGTTTCGGGCTTACGCCGGCCAACCTGACCACAATCTACCTGACAAATATCGATAGCCGCACGACTACGAATTCCTGACAGCCTTTGGTACGTGGCACTCAGCACAACACATTTAAGACTACCACAGCTACACAGCCGTAGGCCCCCTGCCCTGCTCCGTTGCGGATGCGTCAGGATTTGCCTGCCACCAACAACTCGGCGATCTGGACGGCGTTGGTAGCGGCACCCTTTCGCAGGTTGTCGCTGACGCACCAGAAAGTCAAACCGTTTTCGCAAGACAAATCCTGCCGGATGCGTCCGATGAACACATCGTCCTTGCCGTCGCCGTTGATTGGCATGGGATACTGACCGGCCGCCACATCGTCGATAACGGTGATCCCATCGGTCTCTTCAAACAATCGGCGAGCTTCCTCGACGGTGATCTTCTTTTCGGTTTCTACCAATATGCTTTCGCTGTGGCAGTTCGACACCGCGGCTCGCACGCACGTTGGGCAGACTCGGATCGAATCGTCGTCGAAGATCTTGTGAGTCTCATAGACCATCTTCATTTCTT
>CAZUAH010000871.1:0-4518 GCA_964617665.1 uncultured Pirellulaceae bacterium | reverse complement strand
GGCGACTACTTCCTTGACCTAATCACGCGCTGCGGCCGTTTCTTCACCCGTCTGGTGCGGCTGACGGTACCGCAAGAGGCTCTGGTGACGCGTGGCCGGTTCTTGCCAAGCGGGTTGGTAGTCTGGATTCTAGTGGCAATCGTGGCAACGCTAAGTCATCTGCCGGCCGACATCGTCGTTTCAGGCACAGGAGAGGATGCGATCGTGTCGGGCACGCAAGGACTGCCGGACTGGGAGGTCAAACTGTTGTGGCCTTTCTCGGATCGCGGCTGGGTCTTTCCCTTGATCCACTGGGGAAATCCTGGCGTCACGATCGTATTCGCAGTCAGCATGTTCGCGATGGCTTACTGGAAACCGCGCGTGCAGGCGATCGCGTCTGCGACGCTACTGGCTGTGGCTGCCTACTTGGTCCTGTTTCGGCTGCTGGCCGAATGATGTCTGTTCCACTGAGCCCAGGCAGACTATATTTAGCCCTTTCTTCCAGCGATTTTCCAAGGATTCTTCAGCATGAGTTCGCAGCCCGTGTCCCAACACATCGAGCAGATCAAGCGAGCAGTTCCCGGTTTGCGGATTCTGAGCGCCGGATGGGAAGGCGGGAATACCCATACGAAGGCAGAAGATGACGAACTGATCGAAGTTCGATTCGGCAAGGCCGGCGGTATGGGGGTCGTCATCCCTCAGCTTCCTTTGGCGATGAAACGATTCGCCGAGCGAAGGAACGTTCAATGGAGCTTTGCCAACGTAGTGCCGCTATTCACCGATATCGTCCATGGAGTAACCAGAGACCGCGAGAAGATTGACTTCGACTCGCTGCGACAGAGGGGAATCATCGTCGACACGGAAATCCAATGGACCTTTGCTTACGACGGGCGGGATTACGACGTGCGATTGTGGAAAGCCACAGTCCACCATCCGGTTCACGAATTCGAGATAACGACATACTTGTTGCAGCAGGACGATCTGTGGGGTCGAGGCAGCTTGGCGTTTTCGTGCAAGCCGGACGGAGGCGTCCAAGAGCCGGAACTGTACGAAGTCCCCGCTTCGGAAGACAGCTTTCCGGCAGGTGTCGATTCGCCATTCGTTTCGTCTGCGTACTCGATGGCCCAATTTCAGCGGATTCGGTACCTCGTTTTCGCTCGTTCCGTCGCAGCTCTCTACTACGGCAGTGACGACGGAACGGCGAATGCATCGACGCCCACCGAGTCCATTCCGCCCTTCCACGTGCTCGTCAGCCACGATTTCCACGCTGGGCTTGCGCCCTTTTTCGAGAGAGAAGATGCGCCCATCGTGCAATTGTCCATCAGTCACAATCTGGTCTATCAGGGCATCGACGCTTTCTACACGCCAAACACTAGGGAGGCAAATGTTGACTGTCGTAAGGAAGGGAATTGGCCCTCACTGAAAGTGACCTACGCCGGATTGTTGGGGCTCAATCCGGGATTGATCGACGACTACTTCGTAGCCTGGGCGGACGACAAATACATCGGCACGCCGAATTGGACCCAGGGAATTCTGCGGAATAACTTCTTCCGCACCGGTCTGGCAATGACCACGGTCAGCCCGGGCTACGCCGAAGAACAGCGCAGTGACAAGAACGATGTATTGAGTGCCGCTGGCAAGGCAGCATCGGACAAGAGCTATGTGCGGCGAGCGTGCCGTAAGCGGCTGCGGGAGTACTTTGGCGGCAGCACGCAACAAGATGATCTGTTCGTCCCGAACCAGAACATGGCGGACCTGCGCAAGTACAAGGTCGTTGGCATTGTGAATGGAATCATACCCAGCGAGGCACATCTGCTGCACAAGCCGGAGATCAAGGGCCTGCTGGACGAATTGGGGCTTTCCGATGAGGTAGACCAACTGCGGAAGTTCCTGGCGGATTCCAGGGCTCCCGATGAGCGGGAAACCGACGAGTCTAGAAAATGGACTGTGTACAAGGAACGTTTCGACAACGCAGCCGCCGCACTAGAAGGAGTCAAAAAAAGAGCCAAAGAGGCGCTATTCGAGCGGTTCTCCAAACATTTCGCCGGAAAGCAGATTGACCACGCCAAGCCGATTCTGTTCGCCTGGGGACGCCTTGTCAGCCAAAAAGGATTTCACATCATCCACGAGGCTGTCACATCAGAGAAGACGAAGAGGGACTTCGACGGCGTGAACACAATCGTGCTTGGCACTGCGCCCGGCGGCGACATCGAGGCTTTGGAAGTCGAGCGCCGCCTGCGTTGTGTGGATCACGATAACTTTGTGTTCATCAACCACTTCGACCCAGCTTTCCGCGATTTATGTCTCCTGGCAGCCAGCGGTGCCCTTCTCACTTCGCTATTCGAACCGTGCGGTTTAACGGACATCGAAGCCTACTGGTTCGGCACGCCGTGCGTTGTGCACAAGACCGGCGGTTTGGTCAAAGGCGTTTGCGACCCGGAGAGTTACACTCAGATTACCGAGAACTTCCCCAAAGACGATCCGGTCGCTGAGGGCTACGATTACTACGACAATACTGACCCGCAAGGCGAAGCCGAGGCTTTCACCGAAGCCTGCAGACGGCTTTTGGCGTGGGATCAGCAGACGCGTCAACGGCGGCAACTCAAGGCGCTCACGTTGACGCAGTTCACCTACGGCATACCTGCGAACAGGTACATTGATTCGATCCAGTTCGCTTGGCTGAATCAGGTCTGGCGTTGCCTGAAGGACCATCGTGGTTCCAAGTCCAGAGAGCGTCTGGCGATAGAGGCCGCCGACTTCATCTGCGACACAGACAACGGTTTCGTTCCAGGGGTAGGCGTCGGCTGCAGCAATACGCTCGCCGGACTATACGCCAGGACCTTCGAGCCGCCGAGCGGCGACGATCAAGAAGGTATTACCGGCGTTGATCATCTGGACGACGACATCGAACTGGACCGAATTCTTTACCAGGAGTTGAAAAGTCGTCATGAATAACGGCAAACGACCACTATGTGTCCTGGGACTATCTGTTCTGCTAACGGTCGTTCTCTCAAGCCAGGTTGTGGCGGAAGATACAAAGCGACGACCGCCAAACATCCTGTTCATCCTGATGGACAACATCGGCCAAGACTGGTTCGGTTGCTGCGGAAGTCTGGAAGGGCAAACGCCCGAGATCGACAAATTGGCCGCGACCGGAGTGCGGTTTCGCAACTGCTATGTTATGCCCTTGTGCAGCACTAGCCGCCACGTGTTTCTGACGGGGCGGTACCCGTTCCGGACCGGTTGGCACATTCATCACGACTCAGCCATCTACGGTGGCGGCTATTTCGACTGGAACCGAGAGATCACTTTTGCCCGCGTTTTGAAATCGGCTGGATACGCCACCGGAATCTCCGGCAAATGGCAGATCAACAATCTTTTCGACCAACCCGAGGCGTTAAAGAAACATGGTTTCGACGAGCATTTCGTTTTTCCGGAAGGCCCGCGCGGACACCCAGCACACACGCAGCGATACTGGGATCCCTACATAATCGAAAACGGTCGGCGGATCGAGGCCCAAGGCAAATTCGGGCCGCAGATGTTCACGGATTATCTGATCGACTTCATGCGCCGGCATCGTGATCGCCCGTTCTTGGCGTTCTATTCAACCATCCTCACGCACGTACCCGTGACGAGGACTCCGTTGAGCAAAGACGAAGATCTAACGGAGCGGGAGCAGTTGGCTGGGATGGTGCGATATGCCGATGTCTGTGTCGGACGGCTCGTGGAAGCGCTGGAAGAATCTGGCCTGCGGGACAACACCATCATCTTCATCACGACCGACAACGGTACACCGGCCCAATACGGCGGAAAGGTAGGCGGGCGGGTTTTCCAGGCGGCTGCCAACACGATGGTCGAAGGCGATATGAAGGAAGGAAGTATCAACGTGCCCTTCATCGTGAACTGCCCGTCGTTGGTTCCCGGCGGGCGCGTGAGCGACGAACTGATTGACAGCTCGGACGTGTTTCCAACGTTTGCGGAGTTGGCTGACTCAGAAAACCCCGCGGGCGCGGTGATCGACGGCAAGTCTTTTGCCTCGATACTACGTGGAGAATCCGACGCTGCGTCGCAACGAGACTGGATTCTCTCGCAATACGCACATCAACGTGTCGTTCGCGGGCCACGGTACAAGTTGCGTTGGGACGGCCGTTTTCACGACCTGCTGAAAGACCCGTTGGAAGAGCACAATCTCGCGAACAGCAACGATCCAAAGATCGTGGCCGAACGCAAACGCTTGCAACAAGTGCTCGATTCGCTGCCACCCGACGCCAAGCAGTGGTTCCAGCCACGCAGCATCTCGGCCAGAGCCCTGGGCATCGGCGACGCATCTCAAGCAAAACTGGCCCCCGACGATCCATCGAAGGATAAGTGAGTGTCGCATGTTGACTGTGGGGAACACCAGGCAGAATCCTACACTGTCGACGCCCGTTCGCTAACGCTGCTCTCGAAGATGGATCGCGATCTGAGTGAGATGCGGACAGACGACAAGATGACGCCGGTTTCTCGACTGCGCAAGGTGGTTTCACGGCTTTTCCCGTT
>CAZUAH010000870.1:0-4518 GCA_964617665.1 uncultured Pirellulaceae bacterium | reverse complement strand
GGCGTTGTGGAGGATCGCTCGGAGGCGGCGAATCGTGCGGCGGTTAATGCTGCGTTTGTCGTTCACCACAATTCCCGTGACCGATTGCCGCGTGTTGTTGCGTTGCACTCGTGTCTTCTTGCCGTTGACGCGAAAGCCTTCGTCCTCGCAAATGTGCCGGATGCGTGCGAGGACGTATCCGATAAGATCCTCCTTGTTGTGCGAGCCGGAAAACGTCAGATCGTCGGCATACCTCGTGTACTGGAAGCCGAGTCGCGTCGCGATTCCGGTGAAGCGGTGATCGAGATTGCGGCTGATCAGGTTCGAAATCGCAGGGCTCGTACACGCGCCTTGCGGCAACGATCGTGGGCCCGTGGCGGCGTAATATGGCTCGCCTCCGTAACGCACGACCTCGCGAGGGCATTCCGTGCAAAGCAAAGCCAGGACTGTGGCGACGGCGGGCGAGTAGCCAAACGATCGACACAAGCCTTCCACGCGGTAGAACGTAATTGTTGGAAAAAAATCGCAGAGATCCGCGTTGATTACGATATCGGCACCAACGTGAACGTCCGCGTTGGTCACAGTCGACCGACCGCGGACGAATCCGTGCGCCGCATCGTGAAGAGGCAGCTTTTCGAGGATATTGGCGAGCACCCATCGTTGTACGGCCGCGAGTTGCCGGTGTGGAGCGGATAGCTGGCGCTGGCCGCCACTCTTCTTCGGAACTTTGAAGTAGACGTAATGAATCCGCGTCGGCGCCTCGCTGTGAAATGCCAGCCAGCGAAGCTTGGGAATCGGGACTTGCATCGCCACGGCAAGCTCAGCCGGTGTAGACAAGACAGGCAGATGATTGGCTTGGAGCTTCTCGATATTGGACCGTCGATCCCGCAGCCCCTTCGAAACGCCGCGTCCGAGAAAGACAATGTCGGTGGCACGGCGATGGGCTACGGCTTCTGCATGAAGGCGTTTGCGTTCGGCGGCCTCGCGTTTCTTCTCTTCTTTGATGCGAGCCCGCTCTTGACGATCCTGCTGGACAGCCTGGCGAGCCGCGTCCTCGACGTAAGCTGCCTGACTCTTGTACTGACCCATCTCGCGGCCAACTTCGTGAATGCGGGCCAATTCTTCGGGGGAGATGAGCCCGAGCCCGACCATCGTGCCGTCGATGACGCGTATCCGGGGCAAGTCATCGGGCGGAATTACGTGGAGGGAGTCGTAGTAGGCCGACTTCCAATCGGCCGTCATCGTTTCGCCGAGAGCTTCTTTCGTGGTCAGCGGCGCGAACTTATCGACCTCCAGTCCGCTTAACGGCTTGGTTTGCGGCGCGGCGGGGACGCGAACGGGCGGTACGTCTGGCTGGTGTGGTCGAGCGGCGTAGTCCCGGTCTTCGGTGGATGACCAGTACCTAGGCTGTTGCGCCGGCTCCAGACCAAACAACTGCTTGAGAAAATCGATCAGCCCCATCCGCGGACCCTCGACGGAAAAGACGCATGAAACGAAGGGGAGGCAATGATCTAACTTCGATCCGCGGACCAAGGTCGTTCACCAAGGCCGGTGACGTCCCGTAGTGGGGCGAAAGCCTTGGCTTGGTCCGGTCCGCCCCACTACGGGACGTCACCGGCCAAACGAACAACGGCCTTGGGGAAGAAATGTTGGGAAACCTCAACCACGGCGTAACGCCGCAGCAATTCAGTCTTAGAACATTGCTCTCCCCATTTCGTTTCACACATCGGATTATGTTAACGCACGCAATGGGCGTGCGAAAGTATGGTCAATGTCATTCGGCGTTCGACCACCGCAGCCGATCCGAATACCAGTCACCGCTCGGACGATCGCTCACCCAGACCGAATCGCGGAGCGCCTGAATGTGACGGCAGGGACCGTTGCGGACTCCGTACTTGTGATGCCAACTGCAAAGACAGCGGCCTTTTCGGACCATGCCATCGCCGTCGATCAATGCCTCGCACGGTTTGTTTTCGGATTGGCCGGCAACGATAATCCCGCCGCGCGGCGCGGGCTCACGCGTGTCGATCCTGATTCTGCCTTGGGCGATGATCTCTCGCGCAGCGGCCATTTCCGGATGCGGCGGCCCCAGTTCACGGTCGGACAATGCCATCGGCAACACTTGGCGCCAGCGGAACACACCAGCCTGCAAATCGTAGATCGCTTGACCGCGCAACGCCAATTCGTTCATCGCGGCGGCTGTCTCACCCACCGAACTTCGAAGCTGAGTCGATAGATCACCCAACACCGCGGTGCGCCGGTTACTCAACGACTCGGCTACCGAGGCGACCAATACGTCGCTCGGAGCGGCCGGAGGCAGCAGCATCTGTACGGCACTGCCGCGAGTCCAATCGTTTGTCGTCCAGCCGCTCAGCCCGAGCGTCAAATGCATGTTTCCCATCGACACGACCCAAAAGGTCGGCAATCCCGTCCCGAGCAAGTAGACGTCGACATGTTCGGCCAGCGGAAGCAACCGGGCCAACGTCAGCAATCGCCGCCGGCCCCATGTGCGGATCGGCTCGTCTGTCGGGCCGTGATAGATTGTGCCGTGGCTGTCGATCGGCTGTTCCCACGGTTCCAGCACCATCCGGGGCGACCGGCCGTCCGCCAGTTCAAATCGGATCGCCCGTGGGCTGGTCCTTGCTTTGTGCCGCTTCAGAAACGCCAGCAACGAGTAGATCGCTCCGACGGACAATGGCACGCGACGCATCGGAATACCCATCGCCGCCTGCAATTGCATGAAGCCGCGGAGCCAGCCGTCCGGTAGCTCAATCTTGTCTTCGCGATAATCTTCGCGATCGGTCGTCTGTACGTCGAATCCTTCCGGATCGATATTGAATCGCGTTTCGCGATAAGTGCGTAGCGACTGGAAGTTGTAGTACAGGTCCCATGAATAGTCGATGTTCGTCGTACCGCGCTGCACCTGGCCAGTGGTGCCGAAACACGCATCGCGGTCGACCGTCAGGCAACCGTAGCTCGATTCATCCGCGGAAAAGCACTCGAAGAAGACAACATCGTTCGCCACGGTGATCACGGGATCGTACGGCATCAACCGTCGCCACAACTCCTGGTTGTTGCGTCGGAGATGACTATTCAACTCGCGCCGCGATTTCCAGTATCGCTTCAACGCGGCAGTGTAGTCGCGTTTCAATTCGGCGGATGGTTTTCCGCGTTGCTCTTGCTCCTTGCGAGCCCGCTCTCGAGCGTCCTGACGGATCGCCAATTCGCGGCGGGCCTGTTCCTTCTTCCATTGTTCGTACGCCGTCTTGTCCTTGGGGTGAAAGGTCAGGTCGTTGATCACGACGTCGTGCAACGCACTGATCGCCTCGCGGAACCGCAGCGGTTCGGTCAACGCCGCGTCGAACGCGACGGCGTCACGGGCGAGATTCGGGGCCATCTGCAGGATACGGTTGCCAGAACGATCGCTGTGCAATCCGCTTCGGCCCAGGTAGCTCATCGTCACCTTCATGCCGTTGCCTCCCGCGCGTCATCGGCCCATTCGAGTTCCGGCAAGTGCCGGGCGATGGAATCACGAAGTTGCGGCTGTCGGGCAGCCATCGTCACAATCGCCGACAGTGCCTGCCGCCGTTCGGGCAGACGGATCGAACGCAACGCGACGCCCAACACAGGCAACAACCGATCGGCCCGTTGCGGCCCGTCGGCGATCGAGTCGGCAACTTGACGGATCGCCTTCAGCTTGGTCCGGCCGCCGCGATGCACGCCTAAGATGACAGCGATCCAGAGTTGCGGTGAATCGTCCGCCTGGAGGCCGGGCAGCTTGAGCCGCGACTCAAGCGTCTCGACCAGTCGCAGCCGAAGGTCGTCGAAGGGCGTTTCGATCAACCGAGCCCACAGAGCCGGATCGTTGTAGCCGGGCGAGTCCTTTTGCGCAAGCCAATCCATTGCCGCTTGTCGCATCGGGCGATGAAGCGAATCAAAGAACTCGGTGACGCCATCCATATCGTAATTCGACGGCACGCCGATCTGCCCCAAGGCCCATGTCGCAATCTCCGCCGATAGACTTGCGCACTGCGCCGTGGCCAGCCGTGACAACTCGGCGTTCGAAAACGGATTCTGAGCGTGGCGGCCCTTCAGTATGTCGAATCCCATGCGAGCGACCGGCACAGCCCGCGCACATGCCAGTTCGATCATTTGGGCATCGTTCAAACGCTCGGGCGTGACTTGCTTTCTCATCGCGTCGCAAACGAGCGTCAGTACAGCCAGATTCGTCTGATCCAGCAGTTCCAACCATGTCTCGATTGGCAGCGACGACAGCCCTTCGTGCTTCTGGAACAACTCGACGGCCCACTCCTGCACCCGCGAATCGACGTGCGACAACAGTTTGATCAGTATTGGAATGTCAATCGTGCTGATGGTATCTTCATGATCGCGTTGGAGTAATTCCATTGCCCATAAGCGAACCAGCGTGCTTTTTGCCTCGGAGATCAATTCGATCAACGCCAAGCTACCCTTCTGCGTCCGCCAGGCTGACAATTGATACGGCATCGGCGTCAATTCCGCCAGCGAACGTCCTTCAGC
>CAZUAH010000869.1:0-4525 GCA_964617665.1 uncultured Pirellulaceae bacterium | reverse complement strand
CAGCGGCGCATAAGCCGTTGAAATCGGCATGCGATCTCATCGATGGAGCAATTGTGGGAGGCGGTGATCGCTTGGAACTGAACGAGCAAGATCTTTGGTGCGTGCTGGTAGTCGACGCACAGGACAGCCCAGTGCTGGCGAGTCGGACGGTGGGCCAGGGAACGCTGCTGGTGGGCGCCCGCGGCCTGGCTGGCCGGAATCCGAATGCCCAGGACAACATCAATGCTTCTTGGTGGCAACCTCTGCTTGTTGAGGTTGCTTCGGGAAAGAAAGTGGATCCGACTAGACCGTTTCGCAGTCGTGGAATTGGTCAGCTGGAATACGCCGAACGCCTCGGCTCGATCACTCTGCGATATAACGACTACCTGAAACCCTATGCCCAATCAATGGCTGACATCTATCTACGCTGTCGCCCTGTGATCCAACAGCGCATGGGAGTCCCGCTCTCTGAAGGCATGGCGTCCGAAATCGGTTTGTTGGCTACTGGCGGTGGCGGTTTTTCCTCGGGGCGTACGTTGGGACTGGCCGTCTTCTGGGGCGGTTTTCCAGACCGCGAGGATAGCATGATCGAGTTCATTACTCATGAATCAGTCCACTCGTGGGTTCTGCCATTTCCGGAAATCTGGAATGAACCGATTGCCACCTATGTTGGCAATCTCGTGATGATCGACATCGGACATGAAGAGGAGGCGCTGCGGCGAATCGAGTCTACTATCCGCCGTGCCTCGCGGATCGATCCTACGATGAGAATCTACGATCTGCGGGGCCAAGGGCCAGCGGGCGCTCGCGAGTTGGATCGGGGCGAGGCCAACAATATCCACTGGGGAAAGACCTACTGGATCCTCGAACAGTTGCGCAAAGAGAATCCACAAGTTGTGGCGCAATATTTCCAGGCCAAGCGTCGTCTGGCGACACCGGACAAGATCAAACGGTATGACGAACACGTCACCGTAGCGCTCTTGAGCATCGCCATGAAGCGTGACCTCTTCCCGTGGTTCAAAGAACACGGGATTGTGGCGAACCCCGACGAGTCACCGATCCGTTACGAAGAGGTCCGAGCGGTGAGCCCTGAATGAGCAATCGAGCCACGATAGACACGACTTACGGGCTCAAGGGAACTAGGCACAAGGCAACTGGAACACCGACGCAGACGCCCTCCTGATGCGTCACGGGGCTGTCAGGTCCGGCAGCGGATGTCATCACTTCAACGACACTTTCCCCTCGGTGCACGGAGGTCTCCGAATGAGGTCGAAACCGCGTAGGCGTGTCGGACATCTGTACTTATGCCGAAGTCCAGAAGTGCAGAAATCGGATTCACTTCCGTGCGCAACCGTCGTCTCGAACTGGGGAGTCACTTGAGAATACGGCGTGCGCCCCCAACCGTGGCTTTGAGGCACGCATCGTCAATCGCTACTCATCTGGAACGCGAGGTACGTCCCTCCGAAATCGGGCGAGTAGTTGCTGTATGTGGCGACGCTGAGGTGTATTGTTCGGGAGAGCCTCCAACTCTGTGATAGCCAACTGTATTAGGGCGTCACCCTCGTCGCGTCGCCCTTTGTCGCGATAGACTCGGCCTAGCGTGTAGTTTGCCCGAGCGTGTTGAATCTGAGGTTCGGTCTGTTGTTGAGATTCTCACCAATCGCTGAGCGATGGCACATTTCCGCAAATATGCGCTATCCCGCTGGATGCACTCACCCCAGGCAAGGCGACTTCGTGGTTCGCTGGTTGGTTCTCGGGCTAACGTTTAGAAGCCGCTCCGCGTAGAAGATCTGCGTTCCGGCGGGCTTCCGTGGCAAGTTGATCCTCGCCAAGCTGTGTTAGGGTCGCCGAGAGGCTATGGTAGAGCGTCACCAGGAGTCGGGTGGAAGGTCTTCTGGCCCCTGGCGTTTTGCGATAGGCCTCGTATTCGGCAATAGCTTCCTTCAAGACCGATCGTGAGCGATCCAGACTCTTTTTCTCGCGGAGCAGTTCGCCGTAGTCCCTGCTCGCTCGTCCCAAGGCCTGAAGGTAGACCTGGTTGCCGGACGCTTGTTCACGAAGCGAACGAAGCAACAGGATGCAGTCCTCAAAATTTGATGCAGCGTTCTCAAATGCGTCGGTGGCTGCATGATGAGCTGCAAGTTTGGCAAGCGCACCGGCCAATAACGCTTTGTACGGATGGGATGTGGGATATCGTCGCGTCAACTGCCGAGCTAGTTCGACAGCGCGATCGAGGTGGTCGACATCGTCTGGCGGCAACGAAGTCTGTGCTGTAACCGGGGCGGTCATCGCGAGGGTATCGGCGAGTTCATAGGCATAGATCGCCCGATCCGGATGCGTGGCGACCAGATCATCAAGGATGTCGATGGCTTGTTGTTTCATTTCCGTCGCCTGGGCTTGGTCTTTCTCATGCCAAGCGGCTGGTAGCATGCTGCGGTAGCACCGCGCCAGGGCAAGCCGATAGTTTGGGTTGTCCGGTTCTTCCGCTACGAGTTGTCCGAGAAGAGCCAACGCTTGCTGAAAACCGTCTTCCAACCAAGGCGGCGGGTGAGCCAGATCGCGGCGCTTGCGCGGGGCAGGAGGAGACGAATCGGGTTTTCGCGAAGCACCCTTCGGACGGTCCCGGCGACTCGCCCCGCCAGCCCTTGGCCGGGCCACGTTCTTCTCAGGATTACGCCGAAAGGCGACCAGTTCCTGCGCTCGTACCGCCACGAGCAGACTCCAGCTTTGCGCCAACGCAAAGCGGACGCGGGCGGAGTCGGCCTCTTCAGGCGGTAGAGATTCCAACAGCGCGACCGCGGCGAATTGGGCGTCTTTGGCACGGCCCAACTCACCGCCCATCGCAAGGACCCGTCCGACGGCATTGTGTACGTCGGCTGTTGCCAGGACGTAGGCCACGCAATCCGGCGTTTTTGCCATCAGGGATTCATAGACGCGGAGGGCATTCTGAAAAGCCGAGCCCGCCTGGTCGTATTGGCCGAGCCGAGCGAGGATATCCCCTACCTTCTTGTGCGCAGCGGCCAACTCGACGTTCAACGCTGCGCTGGACTGGTTGGTGCGCGCAAATTCCTCGTAGAATTTCAGCAAACTCTGCAAGAGCTCGGCATCGTCGGCCGTTAACCCTCCGCCAATCGGGGCGATGTCGCCATCTTCATCGGCCTGCCGAATCGATTGGGGTAAATCGCGCGCGGCAACTTGATCGAAGATCGCATCCAGCGCGGCGATTGCCTGGGTCAGATTGGTTTCCGCGCGTTGGTATTCCTTTTTCACCAGATCGCGCTGAAGTTCCGCCTCGCGAGCGGCAGCAACTGCTTTGGCTTCGGATCGCCGCACATCCTCCAGCGACTGACCGACCTGATCGTACGCCTTTCGGAGCTGCAGGTAGCCGAACGAAGATACGGTTGCTATGACCAGCAGCAGAACGGCACAAGTCACTCCAAGGCTTGCCAGGACAGGATTCCGTCGACTCCACCGCCATAGGCGTTCGATCGACGTTACATGGCGGGCGCGAATCGGACAATCGTCAAGAAACCGTTGCAGGTCATCGGCCAACTCACCGGCCGATGGATAGCGCAGCGGCGGCTCTTTTGCCATCGCTTTCGAAACGATGGTTTCGAGGTCACGTGGAACGTTGGCGATCAGGTTCCGCAATCGCGGTGGTTCTTGGGCCATAATCCGTTGAAGAAGCGGCGACTGTTCCTGTTCTTCAAAGGCGGGGCGCAATGCCAGAAGCTCGTAAAGCGTAAGCCCTAGGCCATAGATATCGCTGCGGGCGTCGACCTCGCCCTGAAACGATTCCGGGGCGATGTACCGCAGCGTGCCGACGACGTCCCCCGATGCGGTCGCGTCGTTGGCATCGATGAATTTTGCCAAGCCGAAGTCGGTCACCCAAACGTTGTCTTCCTCGTCGACAAGGATGTTGGCCGGCTTGACGTCGCGATGAAGAACGCCATGGGCGTGAGCATATTCAAGCGCCCGCGCCACCCTAACGCCGATTTGGGCGACTCGTCGAAAATGCGTGTCGGGAAGATCCGTGCCGATCGGCAATGAGTCTGGTGCGTCCGCCAATTCGACTTGCCTCATAGAATCGGCACAGTTCGCACTTCCTTCGAAGACGGTGGTAGTTCGCCCGTCTCCGTGCGACGTTTGTGCGCGCACCTGGTCCAACATCCCATCCAGTCCCTGTCCATCGATCAACTGCATTACATAGAAATGCATCCCTTGGTCTTCGCCGACGCCAAACACGGGCACGATGTTCGTGTGATGCAGCCGCGCTGCGGCTTTGGCTTCGCGGACGAAACGGGTGACATAACGATCGGTTAGGGCCATTTGCGGTGGCAGCATCTTGACGGCGACGCGACGGTCGAGCGACTGATGGACAGCTTCGTAGACGATCCCCATACCACCTTGTCCGATGCGACGCACGATTCTGTAGTCGCCCAGTTGTTCGGGATCGGGGCAGGTCGTCTCCGTGCCTGCCTTCTTTGCCATGCGTTGCTGTTCTCGTCGGCAGGCGAGTTGTTCGATCATCTGAACGGACGGAAAC
>CAZUAH010000868.1:0-4528 GCA_964617665.1 uncultured Pirellulaceae bacterium | reverse complement strand
ACAACAGCCCGATTAGAACAGTCGGCATCGCCATCCCAACACGGAACAGCATCACGAGCAACGACCGACCAGGAATTGCCTTGCGCGCCAGCAGCAGGCCGGTTCCGATGCCGGCGAATGACGCCGCAGCCACCGCCAGCGCCGAGACCCACACACTCCGGAGCGCCGCGTCCATTACTGAAGCATCACGCTGCCAAAGGAGCGTCAGCGCGTCAAGGATTGCCTCACGAATCACTCGGACGATTCCTTCTCTGGCCGATCCGCATGAAACAGCACCTGCCTGTTGATCCGATACGCGGCGATCAACTGCTGTCCCTGTGCAGAAATCAAGAAA
The DNA here is from genome assembly GCA_964617665.1 of uncultured Pirellulaceae bacterium. Classification (GTDB taxonomy): domain Bacteria; phylum Planctomycetota; class Planctomycetia; order Pirellulales; family Pirellulaceae; genus JADHUC01. The sequence goes on along the minus strand of CAZUAH010000868.1, from coordinate 4,194 downwards.
TCAACGAACGCCCCTCCGAGGTTCGAATTGACCGACGCGTGCTTGTTCGGGTTGACGACCATTACGGAGTAAGGATTGCAAAGGCCGGCCGCTTCCGTCACCAGCGGAACAAGACGGAACTTGCCGCTCTGTTTCAGCCACGTACCTTCATCGGCTAACACGTAGGCGTTCATCTCATCAGCCATAACGAGCGTCGGTCCCATACCTTGACCGCTCTCGACGTAGCCTTCCCACTCCGGCTGACCCCCAGCCGTTTTCCACAACGAGCGTTCACGTTTGTGGGTCCCGCTGTCGTCACCGCGTGACACGAAACGATGTTTTCCTGCGGCGATCTTCTTTAAGGCCGTGGCAGCATCGCGTCCGCGCGCCCCGGCCGGATCATCGGCTGGCCCAGCGATAAGGAAATAGTTGTGCATCACCGGTTCATGGCGGATTCCATGCCCAGCGTTCATGAATGCCTCCTCGGCAGATCGGGCATGAACGAGCACGGCGTCTACGTCGCCAGACTCGCCCAGCTTCAAAGCCGCTCCTGTCCCAACCGCGATCACATCCACGCGACACGCGCTGGCCTCTTCAAACACGGGCACGAGCACATCGAGTAGTCCCGAATCGCGTGTGCTGGTCGTCGTCGCCAAACGCAGCACCGAATGACCCGACGAAATACCCTCGCGATCGGTTTTCGCGCTGGCGTCACCCAGTTCTTTCGGCGACGCGCGATAAGTCGACTCGTGGCACCCCGCAAGTAGCAACAATGGAACCAACAGGTGGCCTCCACAAGCCAAACGCATCAACATCCGAAGGCGACTAGGTATCATGCCACTTCTGATAAGCCTCATTTAGCCGTAAAACTGCAGGCTGAGACGTCAATATCGAACTGCCACTATAGCGGCCAGTTATAGAGAACGCTAGCCGATGGTACAGCCGTGCGACTTGAGTGTGTTTGGCTCCCGCCACGCGGGCGGTGGATTCCATCTGTGGGCGTGAACCGACGTGCCGCTCAAAACGACCGACCGCAGAGGCGTGATACCAGGCATTCGGATAGCACCACGATGTCCTCGGAGCAGAAATAGTCTTCGATGTTGCTGGGCAATAGGATCGTCGCTGATGGCGGGAATTCCTCATCAGCGGCGTACCAAACCAAACGAAGGGTCACACGAGGAAGCATGTCGAAATCGAACGCCATGTCGCCGCCCAGAGCTTTGTGAGCACCGAGTGCGGCGGCCGCATCGCGCAGCCCATCCTCGGTCCGGCCCACGGTCCCGCACAAGCGGCCAACCGTGCGGCCATCGTGGACCTTCGTGTAAGTCCGGGCCGTTTGCAGGTCGGCGAACGTGATGTCAGGAGGAAGACGATCCGGACGGCCGCCAATCGCCACGTAGTGCAGAACGACGATTCGCCAGAACGGGCCAATTTCCTCGCCGGATGCTGTCATTACACGTTGTGCCGAAACGTCGACTTTCAGCGTTTCGTTCAGTACACACAACTCCAGTAGGTCCCCAGAACGTTGGACGCCCAACCATTCCAACTGCTCGTCTGATACGTTCGCAAGAGCTTCAAAGCCCAATTCCGTCGCTCGGTCAAGGTTCTTTTGGCGAGGCGGTTTTGAGAAACCTGCCGCTCCTTCACTCGTGCTGTTCATTGCGTATCCTGTATTGCGTACGCGAAGTTGTCCACCGATCGGCTACTCCGATCCTCCGTCCACGACCTGGCACCAACTGCGAGCCCTGTGTCGTGCTGTGTCAGTAGCAAGCTGATCCTCGATAATCGCTTCGACCTCTTCACGCTGGTCGGGCGAGTATTCCGTTGTCAGTCTGGCCAAACGCTCGGCGTCGGAGACGATCTTGAATTCCGTCCCATCCAGTTGTTTTCCGGACCGGCGGCATTCGATGATTCCAGCCACCCCTTGGATCGTTTCCTCGTCCGCACCGGCTTCCACGAGCATCTGCCTGACCTTCTGTCGACATTGCTCTTCCGCGTCATTTGCGTCGCCTTCCGGCGAATTGGCGATTTCCAGCAACAGCGACGCCGCCAGTGCGATGCGTGGAACGCCACCCTCCTTGGCGACCAGTTCTTTGGCGTGATGAAACGCTTTCAAAGCCGAGATCATCCGCGCTGGTTCATCCTTAAGTTCCTCACCGATTTGTTGAATCAGTCGACCAGCCAGCGCTCCCTCGGTGGACGTTGGTGTCGAATCGCCTTCCGGTGCGAATCCTAAACACTGTTCGGCCAGCGAACACCAAGTTGCACAGCCGAAGTCGATTCCTGGATTTCGAAACCGGTGGCCGCACTTCGTGCAGCGTCCTGACGTTTCGTCCTTGAAAAACTCGACCGACGCACCGCATTCCGGGCACGGGACGTCGAACACCGCGTCCTCGTTCCAGTAGCGTCGGTCTTGACCAGGGCATCTCATGTTTGATCTTGTCCGTCGGATGTTACTGTTCGAGGGGAAGTTCAGCGGGTGACGATTTTGGGCACGCGAGGATCAGTTCTCGCATCTCGGCGGCAATAAACACCGAGCCGGTCACGCAGATCAGATCATCCGGCGTGGCCAATGATTGGACTTGGTCCCAAGCTTCCGCTGGCCCAGGAGAAACGTGACAATGATTGTAGCCAAGTTTCTGCGCTGTGGCGGCGAGTTTGTCTGCGGGCACGGCACGTGGATTGTTTAGGTATTGCGTCAGGATTACCTCGTCGAATGCGCCAAGCAAACATTCCAGCATGCTGCGGATGTCCTTCCCTATGCTTGCCGAGAAGACCAACAGCCGGTGCTTCGCCGAGAAGCTCTCGTTCAGCACGCGAACCAAAGCGTCGACCGACGACGAGTTGTGTGCGGTGTCAAGCACGATCGTAGGTCGACGGCTCAAAGGCTCCACGCGTGCTGGCCAGTCCACGTTGGCCAACCCCGTACGAACTGCCTGTTCGGAAATCTTCCAACCCAACTCCTCTAGTTCACCCAACACTGCCAATGCAACGGCTGCATTAGCGGCTTGGTGATATCCCAACAAACAGAGAGGCAGATCCTTCAGTTTGGATTGGGGATACTTCTCGGATGATTCAAAGTCGAATCTCGCCAACGCCGAATCTTGATCCAGATGGCGAGGCGGATGATATTGGAAGTCGAAATCCACACACAACTCCGACAGTGGCGAGCCACGTTCCTGGCAAATCTCACGGATCACATCGCGCGGCCCGCTGTCCGTCACGCCACTTACCAACGGCACGCCCGATTTGACAATTCCGGCCTTTTCCGCGGCGATGGACTCCAGGGTATTGCCCAACAGCCTTGTATGATCGAAGCCAATGCTGGTGATCGCGCAGACGCGTGGGCTGCAGACGTTCGTGGCATCAAGCCGGCCGCCCAACCCGACCTCCAGAATAACCATGTCTACGCCCCTCTGGGCAAAATGCAGCAAGGCCATGGCGGCTATGATCTCAAAGTATGTCGGTCCGTAGTCGTCTTCGCTCTCCGAGCCGGATTCCTCGTCCATCTCCTCCACAACGGGGCGAACGCGATCGACCAATTCGACTAATTCGTCTGGCGAGCATGGCTGGCCGTCGATGGCAACCCGTTCTTCGATACGATCCAAATGCGGCGATGTGAAGACCCCCGTGCGGTAATCAGCAGCCGAGAGTATCGCGCCAATCATGGCGGCGGTGGATCCTTTGCCTTTTGTGCCCGCAATGTGAACGATCGGCAATTGTTGTTGTGGATCCCCTAGTTTAGCCAGAAACTCTCTCATCCGTTCCAGTTTCAAGTCCCGTTCCCGATACAGCACCGCTCGGTCGCGTTCGTAGTTGATACGACCGTCAAGAAAGTCCAGAGCATTCTCTAGCCCGTTTTTCTTCTTATCGGCGTTGGTGGAGGAGGAGCACATACGGTGAGATGGCAGTCGCTTGGGATCTAAACGCCTTACCGGACCTTGGGGGCTGCAAACGAAGTTCAGTTTTATAGTTGAGCTTGGTGGACGTATCAACGGGCATCGGGAAAAGGTGTGCATTCCCCCTTGTACTGAACGAGGCGATCCGCAATCATTATAGGTTTGTTCGACGGGTCCACCGCAGGGGGAGTATGCGCGATCCGTCCTGGCCTGTTGATGACATTGCATAGAAACCCCTCACAAAGGGATATTTACCTACCGAGAGCCTTGAAGGAGTAGTCACCGCATGGGTCGTTACAATGGTCCAAAGGCGAGA
>CAZUAH010000867.1:0-4534 GCA_964617665.1 uncultured Pirellulaceae bacterium | reverse complement strand
CACGGCGATCGAACGTTTGCACGCTGGCGGCTCGACCAACGGTGGCGAGGGTATACGACTGGCCTACAACACGGCGTTGGACAACTTAATCAAAGGCGGCGTGAATCGAGTAATCCTCTGCAGCGACGGTGATTTCAACGTGGGGGTCACCGGCACAGGCGAACTGGTACGACTGGCCGAACAACAGGCCAAAGCCGGCGTCTTCCTCAATATCCTGGGCTTTGGCATCGGCAATCATAACGATGCCATGTTGGAGGAGATCTCGAACAAGGCCAATGGCAACTATGCCTTCATCGACACGCCTGCCGAAGCGTACAAAGTGTTGGTGGAACAATTGACTGGCACACTAGTCACGATCGCCAAGGATGTGAAGATCCAGGTTGAATTCAACCCAAGCCGCGTCGCGGCCTACCGCTTGATCGGTTATGAGAACCGCAAACTGGCCGATCGAGATTTCAACGACGATACGAAGGACGCCGGCGAAATCGGCGCTGGTCACACGGTCACGGCGCTATACGAGATGATGCTCGTGGGCCAGGAAACGGAAATGATGCCGCCGGCAGTTGACGAACTGAAGTACCAGAAGGAGTCTGAGCCGTCCGACGCGGCCGAAACAGACGAACTGCTGACCGTCAAGCTGCGATACAAACTACCAGACGAGGAACAGAGCACGAAACTGGCGGTGGCCGTCAATGATTCGGACGAAGCCTTTGACAGTGCGTCCAACGACTTTCGTTTTGCCGCCGCAGTGGCTTCGTTTGGCATGCTACTACGCAATTCACAATACAAGGGCGATAGCAATCTTGGCATCGTCCACCAGATGGCTGACGCAGCGCGAGGCCAAGATCGGCACGGCTACCGAGTCGAATTCATGGAAATGGTTAAACGGGCGGCCAGCCTGACCGGAACCGACGTTTCATGGGCGCCCGTAACGCCTGCCCGGCAAGTGTCCAGTAATGCGTATGCCGTGCCCTCTCAAGCGGCTTCGGCCAGCGTGTCGAATCGCCCAGCGATTGATATGCGAGTGTGGGTATTTGTCTGGCTGGGCATCGTGCTTGGCGTTGGTGTCTCGGCCGTCGCGTTGGGATTGACCTTGCCGATCCTGATGAGGAAATCGCGATTGCCGGCCGCGGAGGCCGGCATGAAGATGGGCTACCTGCTGAAATCACCCCCAGTGCGATGAAGTAGCAGCGGGCACCTTCAAGATTTGTAGCGTTCGATCTGTCGTAGCGCTTCGTACGCAGCCACAGCGACGGAGCTTGCAAGATTGAGGCTGCGGACTTGGGGCTGCATGGGGATTCGTAGCGTTCGTTCGGAGTTGGCATCCAGAAGCGACCTTGGTATCCCCTGCGTCTCGCTGCCGAAAACCAGAATGTCTCCCGAGGCGTATGCTGCATCTGTGTAGAGTTTGGTCGCGGTTTTCGTGAAGTACCACGGTCCGGGAGCGGGCAGCCGTTCGCGCAATGCCTCCCAATCGTCCACCGCTTCCCACTGCAAGTGTTGCCAGTAGTCTAATCCGGCACGGCGCAGTCGCGCGTCATCGATCCGGAACGCCATTGGGCGAACCAACCACAGCTTCGCTCCGAGTGCGACGCAGGTACGGCCGATATTGCCGGTGTTCTGCGGTATCTCCGGCTGGAACAACACGATGTGCAGGAGCGGCTCGTCCATCAATAAACCACGACCTCGCCAGCCTTCACCCACCCTTCTTTCGAGCCAGACAGCCGGATCAATAGCCAATCGCCGCGGTGTTCGGCAACCACAAACTCGGTGCCCTGCGATAACGGCTGCGTAAAAGCCTCTCTGGGAGAATCCTCACGCATCTCGGGAGACTCCTCCTTGAGCGAAACCGCGGGCCGCTTGAGGGCAACGACATTGTCTGCGACCACAACCCCGTGCTGGATAGCTTCGAAACGGTACCAGTCGTAGGCAGCGGACGCACCCAGGACTAACGTGATCACCAACCCCGCCCAGCCGCAATAGGCGACCCAACGACGCCGGCCGGCGAAGAGAGCGGCCACGCCGATCGCGAATGTCAGAGCCGCAGAGCAGGCGAACAGGTAGAATTTGCCTCCGTAGCCGATCCAGTCCTGCCAGAAGAACACGTAGTCGATGAAGACGCGACCGCCGCTTGCATCGTCTGCGTCCAACACGGATCGCAAACTGCCATCTACGAAGGGATCCTGTGGGCAGTAGCGTTTTGCTTGTCTGTAGCAGGCAATGGCTCTGCCCCGCTGGCCGGCACGCATAAAGGCGTTTCCCTGGTTGTACAGAACCGCGCCGGACACAAAGCCGGCATCCAGGATCTCCTGGTATAAACCGGCGGCCCGAATGAAGCCTTCCTGGTTGCTCGCCTCGTCATAGACCTGCTGCGCCGAGAGGAACTTCTGAAGTACCTCACCATCCGGCGTGCGACCACATCCAGCGACAAGCGAAATGACCGCAGCCGTGAGAAGGACGGAGGTAGCGTTATCTCGAACCATCTGGGCCATTAAGTCTCTTCTGAACTGCTTCAATGACCGGCGGTCACCTCAGCAGCTTCTTACTCTTGAACGTCTTGATCAAGTCTTCCAATAGAGTCTGGGCGTCTTGCTCCAGCCCGTGTACTGCATCGTCGCTCGCACCGTATCGTGCCGCGTCACATGCTTCGCACCATTCGGTCAGGCGTTCGACCAGCGGCTCGTCCGTTCCGATCTCCATCAGACGTTCGCGCACTTCGCCCGTCGCCAGACCGGCTTCGTCGATGCCCGAAGCGTCGGCGATCAGACCGACGATGGCATCCCGCAAGCTCTCGGCCTCGGCTTGAGCGCCGCCTTGGCCATGCATCGCGTTGCGCAGCCGCCGTCGCGACCGCGCCGCGGCCGTACGCCGCCGGATAAGGTCTGGGTCGGCCATCACACGTCGGACCTTCTGTGTGACCAGCAAGACAATCATATACACGCCAGCCAGGCTGCCCATGCCGACAAACCAACGCATCGGATCAACGGAGTCGTTTCGCAACGACGTCAGGCTGTGGTTCGCAAGAAGGCCGCCTTCCTGCATTTCGATATCAATATCGCTAGACGAAGATGCGTCCGCCATAGCGATGTCTCGGGTGGCCAACTCCTCTGCGGTACTGATCTGAAGCGGGATCTCTTTCGTTTGCAGCGTTACGTATTCTCCGCGTTCGACGTCGAAATAGCTCATTTCGATTGGCGGAAACCTCTCGATTTCGACGCCCAATGGTCTGAGGCCGTAAGTGAAACGCCGGATTTCGTCGTCGCTTTCTTCCGTCGCCTCATGGATACGGAATTGGTCGGCGATTTCAGGAATATCCTCCAGTCGCGGTGCCGTCACGGCGTCCAGCGTGCCCTGTCCGCGCACCGTGACCGTCAATGTCATGGGGTCGCCGACTTTGGCTTTGGTGGGCGCGAGCTTGCTGACGAATTCGAACTTGCCAACGGCTCCGCTATAGGAAGCGGGTCGACCATCCAGAGGAACGTCCTTGACCGTGACGACCACCGGTTTGGCCAACGCGTAGACCCGTTCTAGATTTGCCTCGCGGCGAGTATTCACACTTGCGACAAACCGACCATTCAGCTTGGCTGGGCCAAACGAGTATTCGCCTATCTGTTTCGCAACAAAAGCACGCCGGAACGAGTATTCCCAATAGCCCACAGATCGCCCCGATTTGTCATTCCGGCGTGTCTTCTCACTATCCGGCAGGAAGACGTTTGGTGAGTCGTTAAAAAGGGAAGTGGGAGATATCAAAAGGTTGTTTACGCTGAAACCCCTACCATCGCTATTCAGGAGGCTCCCCAGCCAACGCCTTACAGGCTTGACAGGCTCGATACCGGTGGGCAGATCGTCGTCGACCCACGGCATCGACAGCGCGGGGGCGGCTACGCCTCGCCGGTCGAAGAACACAGACATCGAGCGCGATCTCGGATCCGACAGTTTGACCAGCACGCCGACGGGATCTTCCTCGGCGAGAGGTTCCGGCAAAGCCTTAACAACAACGTTCAGGTTGATTTTGAACGGCTGCATGGGATAGACGGAATCCTTGTCGACCGAGAGTTCCAGAAATGCTAAGTCCTGATCCTCCGGTGCCACCACGCGAAGCGTTAGTGCTCGTCCGCGAAGCACATTGCCGTCCACGTCAATCGTCGGTGCGGGTATCGCCAATTCACCCGTGCGTTTGGGTGTGAGCAGATAGTCATAAGCCCGGCCGTACTGAACGACCCTGATCATACTGCCGTTTTCATCCATCGTGATCTGCTGCGAGTCAAGCGACTGCGCTCCACGCGATTGGACCTGGAAATCGTCAAGGCCATCCAGTTTGGGTTGGGGTGGATTTCGCAAGTTCTTTACGGTGACGCGATAAAGGACTGATTCACCTTCGTAGATGCGATCCTGCGAGAGTTGGACGATCACTTCCGGTTCGGCGTCTGCAGCAACGGCAGACGACGCAACGAACAAACAGACTAGCAGGCATTCCAGAACCGGGAGGGCGAGGCTCCCGCCGAGCCGAAACCGCGGGAAAACACGGCTCCGC
>CAZUAH010000866.1:0-4545 GCA_964617665.1 uncultured Pirellulaceae bacterium | reverse complement strand
TGTGGAGTCCCTCAAAATGATCCCCAATCGTGAAGAGAATCTGGGCCGCCGGAATCCCGCACAAACCCAGCCCGCTGCGCAAAGCCTGCTTGCTTCGCTCATTGGCCAGCGTGGAGAGGATGGCGGCCGAATGCCCGGATCAGCCGATGAACGGATGGATTGGATTTCCATACGATTTGGGCAGCACGTGGGGACTGACGCAAAACTACCTGATGTTTCAGCTCTTCGGCGACGGGGGCAAGGCGTTGGCGGATGACAAGTTGGAGACAAACCTCGCTGGCGTATTCGCCTCTGAGTACGGCAGATTCGCGGTGCATCGCACGCCCAGCACTATCTCCAGTTTCAGTTGGCATTCGACCGGCAAGCAGCCGTACGTGATGGGTCTGACCATGCCACTAGGAAAGGACGTGCTCTGCTACCCCATGCCGTGGTCCTACGTCGGTCAGGTCCGCGAATTGGGCAAACAGCCCACGCTGAAGGTACACTCGCATCATTTGTCGTCGCACGCAGATGAGTTTGCCGTGGCAATCGAACTCGGCTGGTGTTCCGACAAGGTTCGCCAGAACTGCGCCTTTGTGTCATTGCCCGACGGCCGAAGCGTGTACCTCGAAGAGCGTCACGCCAAGGAAAATGTCGTTGTCGAATTGGCCACCAGTGGCAACATCACCTTTTTCGACGACCCTCGCTGGGTCTACCAGTCAAAGCCGCGTACGTTCTTAGCCGAGCAAGGCACTTTGGAGCCTGAAGCCGGCCCAGTACCCAATGGAAGCTGGATCAACATTGACGATCGGCTAGGCTACGCCGTATTGGGCTCGAACCAGTTTCGCTTGTTCGCCGTCCCGGGCCGCCCCTGCATTTGGAGGGGCAACGGGACGATGTACCACACTTGCCGCCTTGAGTTTGTCGGTGTGGCCCCTGCCACGACGAAGACGACTGCCGTTTCGTTCGAGGCAGGTGATCGGATCAGCCGCTTCGCCATGGTCACTTGCCCCAATCAAGAAAAGGACGAGACCGCCGCGCTGGCCCGCAGCATCGACGCGGCGGGTTGGCAGATCGCCGAGGATGGCTTGGCGGCGATGATGTTGGACAAGTACCTGATCTATTCGAATTTCTCGTCCGACACCAAGTCGCTTCTTGATGGCAAGAAGATCATGTCGTTGCCACCGAAAACTGCTGGGTGGTTGCGACCAGGCTGAAGGCCGATCGAGACGAGTTCGCTATCCATCGGTCGGTGATCCGACGGCGCTAGCGGGCACTCAATCGCTTCGGCTGACGCACCCGCCAATGGTTGCCGTCCGGAAGATGGACTCTGTTGCGATCACAGTGTCCATGGTTCGCGTTTGGGGCGGTCCAGCCACCGGGTAGCTTCGTCGTCGCCGATGAATTCCTCTTTGACCGGGTCCCATTTCAGTGGTCGTTTGAGCATGTAGGCGATATTGCCCAAATGACAGACAGTCACCGAACGACAGCCGATTTCGACATCGCAGATCGGGAGTTCGCGAGTGCGGATGCAGTGGGCCCAGTTGCCTTTGTGTCCCTGGCTTGTGGTGTTGTAGAGATTGATTTCGTTTGGCCCGGTGGGCTTCTCCATAGTGCTTGGCGGATCTGTTTCCAGTTTGCCGCGATCGACGCGAATCGTGCCATCGGTGCCGTAGAAGACGACGCCCGCTCCGCCGCCGGCACCGTGCAGCACTTCGACGCCGTTCTCGTAGATGTACGTCAAGTGTCGCACGTCTTTTCCGTCCGGCGGGATGATCTCGCGCGGGCCGCTGTTGTCCATGTCCAGTGCCCATTGGGCGATATCGAAATGATGCGCTCCCCAGTCGGTCATACCGCCGCCCGAATAGTCACGGTAGGCGCGCCAGCCTTTGAGAATGCGCGTGTTGAACGGCCGATAGGGGGCAGGGCCAAGCCAGCGGTCCCAATCGACGCCCGGCGGCACGGGTTCGGCTGGCTCGTAGCAATCGCGGGATGACCCGCCCACGTTCACGTGGATGCGTTTCAGATCGCCGATTCGCCCGTTGCGCACCATTTCGCAAGCGAAACGAAACTTGCCTCCGTACTCGGAACGCTGTTGGCTGCCTGTCTGAAACACGCGGCCGTAGCGACGCACCGCAGTGACCATGGCGCGAGCTTCGCGGATGGTCAGCGTCATCGGCTTCTCGCAGTAGATATCTTTACCCGCTTTGGCTGATTCGATTGCCGGAATCGCATGCCAGTGATCCGGCGTGCCAATGAATACGGCGTCGATATCGTCACGGGCGAGCAGTTCGCGAAAGTCGGTGTAGAGCGTTACGTTCTTGTTTCCACGGTGCCGGGCCAGCTTGTCCCCGCGCACGTCACACGCGGCGATCGTCTGTGTGCCCCCGCCGCCTCCACCAGCCGGCCCGCCCAAGCCGATGATGCCAGCTGTAATTCGATCGTTTGCACCAAACGCTTTGGCATTGATAACGAGCGGTGCGGCGAAGGCTGTGCTTGCCGCCGCTCGGAAAACCGCGCGTCTCGTGATCCGTCCGTTCGCGTTCATGATGAAGTCTCCTGCTGGTTGGAGTTGAACTTGCGGCGGTTTCAAAACCCGATCATTCTTCCGTTTTCTGGATGCGGTAGAGATGTGTCTTGGTTCGCACGAACAATGCGTTGTCGGCCACTGCAGGGGAAGCCATGCAGGTTCCGTCAAGCTTGTTCACGGCAAGACTCTTGAATTCCCGGGCCGGCTCGAACACGGTGCAGATCGCATCTTGACTGATGCAGTAGATGCGGCCGTCGGCGTACACGGGCGACGACGAGAAGTTGCCACCCAAACGTTCGCGCCAGACGGTTTCGCCTGTCTTGGCCTCTACACAAAGGGCAACACCCGTGTCGTTGACCAAAAACAGCAGATCGCCGATCAGCAGCAGCGAAGGCGTGGCCGGCATGCTCCTGGTCGACTGCCACGCCACGTGCGTATCGGTCACATCACCGCGGCCGTCCGGCCGTATCGCCCAGAGCTGCGGACGTTCGTAGTCCATGATGACGTACACCAGACCATGGCCGAAAAGCGGCCGTGGCACCATGGACCATCCGTAGTAACGGACTTTCCACAGTTCATCGCCCGTGCGTGGATCGTAGGACATGACCGCTTTCGAGCCGGGGCTGATTAGTTGAAGACGGTCGTCCGCGCGGATGACGATCGGTGTACAAAACGCCTTGCGACAGAAGCGATGGACGCGACTGTAATCGACCGTTCGATCGGTGCGCCATGCGGTTTCACCCGTTGTCTTGTCCAGCGCGACAACGTATTGAACGTCGGTTCCGTCGATCTGGAAGATCAGCAACTCTTCAAAAAGGATCGGCGATGAGCCAGGGCCCATGTGATGGTCGCAGTTCAGATCGCGTCGCGACCACAGGATCTCGCCGGTGTCCGTGTCCAAACAGGCAGTGCCATAGGTGCCGTAGTGTACGTAGACGCGGCCTTCTTCCACGACCGGTGTTGGCGATGCATAGCTGTTGACCTGAGCGATTGTCTGTGGCTGCTCGACATCGAACACCTTCACATCGTGCACGATTCTGCCTGTGTCGCGATCGATGCAGACGGCAAACATCTGCTTGCCGTCTTCGGTGGCGGTGGTCAGCCAGATCTGAGTCTCCCAGATCACAGGCGAAGACCATCCGAGGCCATGGATCGCGGTTTTCCAGACAACGTTCTCCGTTTCGCTCCACGTCAACGGAAGTCCTGTAGCGTCGCTACGGCCTGTCCCGTTCGCACCGCGAAGCTCGGGCCAGTTGTCCGAGGCCGTCACGGAGCTTGCGACCAAAAGCGTGGCAAAGACAAGCAAGACTCTCATTAAATATGGCCTCTCATGAATGCGTTTAGGCTCTACGAAATGACGTCCTCGCTTAACCCGAAGCCGGAGGCGACGGCGGGCGCTACGTGTGGACAATCCATCCCGCTACCCACCGTCGCCTCCGGCTCCGGGTTAAGCGAACTGTGTTGCTATGGCTGCAGGGATGCCTGCAGCGATGCATCCTGGCGGCGGATCGCTTTCAGATCGCGTCGTGGGTGCTTCCATGCCCTCTCCACCGCAGCTTCCACCAAGTTCAAAACGCTTTGGTAGTCTGTGTCGTCGCGGTTTTCGTAGGTACTCTTGTCGCATCTCCCGGTCCCGCCAGCAGCTTTGCCCAACGGCGCTGCCAGAAACAGGCTTCGCTCCGGCTGTTGGAGATCGACCCAATCGGCGCGAGTGACGTCGCTTGACTGGTGGCAGGAGCCGCAACGGTTTGTGTGAATCGCAGCGATCTGCGCAAGCAGTTCGCTGTCGTCCGGCAGGCTATACGGCTGCGACTCGGCCCGTTTGTTCACGAACTGATCGTGATACGGCGCGTTGGCATCAATCCAGGTAACCAACCGCAACCACTGTTCGTCGCTCAACGAAGCTCGCTTACTGCACGCACCGTCGCGCAAGACATGTACCAGCGGGCTTTTGTGCGAGCCGAATTCCAGCGGCTGCGTGATGCTGGCGTCGCCGTGAATCGCCGACCAAGCGACCAGCTTGTGTTGGATGATCG
>CAZUAH010000865.1:0-4565 GCA_964617665.1 uncultured Pirellulaceae bacterium | reverse complement strand
GGAGTCCCTCAAAATGATCCCCAATCGTGAAGAGAATCTGGGCCGCCGGACATGTCGAATTGCGCGGGTATAACGCTCATGTCGGATTTGTCGGTTGTATCTGAAGAGAGCTTTAGTAGGGTTAGGCAAAACCGAAGCAGTAGGGAAGGAAAACGGCCTGCATGCAAGCGAGTGCGAATATGTCGCACGCCGAGTGGGGGAAGGGTGGCGGTAGTAGCTGCGCGGACCATGCCGTATCGTGCCATTCAGCAACAGCACTTCGGTACTGCGAAATTGTCGCACATCTGAATGCAACGTTCACGACCAGCTCTCGACGCGCAGTTCGCCGACAAAGGAATAGCGTTTGCCTGCAATGGACTTGCGGTCAATTCGCGCGTGCATGAGTGATCGCAACACACTCTGTTTGGCACAATCGCAGGCTGCCATAACTCTTGAAGACTGTGAAGACCACAGGACGGAATCCGCTGCACCGGGAACTCGCAAGTCCGGCCGCGAACAAATGGGGCTCGCTTGACTGGCGGGACTCGCAACGTACGCTTGCGTGGCTCGTTGTACTCTCGTCGACGGTGTCGGTTACGCGACGAGCGAATCGCGTGGTCCGCTGAAGAAGGATTCGATACGATGTCATTTCAACTGACGCTGGTTCGCATTGCCCTTGTCATCACCGTAGTGTCGGCGACCGTCGCGCTATCGCAAGTGAGATCCACCGTGTCTGCGGCAGATGCAATTCCTCACGAGCCCGCTGCCGGCCGGAGGATTGCGCCCAGCGCATTCCCGGATAAGGCTCATTGGCATCGCAGACACGGTACGCACCCTGGCGGCAACGTCCGGGTTCATGTCGGTCCCGTTCCCCCCTATGGCAACGGATCGTACAACGTCCCGCAGTACGAGGACTATCGCTCGCGTGCCGGCTACCACGTTGTAGACAGACTGCCCACCTCGCCATCTCGATCGTCAACTGTGACGGTACCGGATGCCGAGGCTTTCCGTGGTTGGGCAGTTAGCGCGTTTCGCGATCGCCAGTACCGCGAGGCGATGAGACTGGTGAAGCATGCGGTGATTGAGGACGAGCGAAACGGCGACCTGTACCTCAAGCTCTCGAGGACTCAAATCGCAGTCGGCCAGTACGAATCAGCAGCAGACTCCCTTGCGCACGGCCTAACGCTACTGAACCGCGCGGAATGGGAGCGTGCGGCAAGAGAGCATCGCCATATATACGCGAACGGAGAGTACGAGCGGCACTTAGAGGCTCTCACTGTTTTCATCGATGAAAGTCCGGACGCCGCCGTCGCGCGTTTTCTGCGCGGCTACCACATCCTCTTCTTGGGGCACGCGAAAACAGCCAGAGAAGACTTGGTAAAGGCGGCCGAGTCGCCTCGCTACGCCAATCCTATCCGCGTCCTGCTCGGGATGGCGGAGCGAGCCACTGCTGACGGGGCCAACCTTGAGGAATTGCCACCACCAATGGCGCCGGCAACCGAGCGATCTCGTTGATCGAGTGCCAATTCCATCCGGCACTCACTAGTGCCTTGTCAAGTCTTAGATTCAGGGTCCGCGTTCTCGTGGCGTAAGCTTCTAGCTTGCGAGGAGCGAGGTATAAGCATTGGCAAGCAGGATGCTTGCCCCACGTCTTAGAATTGACGAAGCACTAGCCGCTGTCTCCACCTCAAACAATTCTTCCATTCGACTCGCGCTACTTGGTGTGATAGAAAATGCAGCTTCGGAAATCACCGCGCCTGCGCTACCCGATTATTGGTATCGTCAATCGCGTACAAATGCACGCTTACCGCAGAGCGTCATACGGTTCATAGCTTACCACCGGCCAGTTGTCCGGCGGGATCGCAACTCGCCGGCTGATCCAGCACGACCACATGGTCGCTTCGCTTCGAGGCTCGTTCGACAGTGGCAGCTTTGCCCTCGGCTGCCTCGAGCCGATTCAGCAGAACGTTGATTTGGTCGGCCAACTCCTGGCAGAAGTCCTCTTTTCGAAACTGCAGCGGTCGGATACTCTCTCCATCTGCGTGGCGGCGGAGTACCTGTCGCACGCGGAAAATGGGACCTACGACGCGATTGCTAAAACGGATCGCATCCCAGACGACTAACGGCAACAATGCCCCCGACGTCAACACGAACGGCCAGTGCGTGGACAGCACACCAACAAAGTGCTCGGAGGCATCTTGTTCGGGCCAAACAAACTTGTGAATGACGACCAGTAGAATGGCGGCGACGAACGTACAAGTGCCCCAATACGCCAAGATACGTCGGACAAAGGCACCTTGAACAACAGGCTCTATGACAAAGCTCATTCGTTTGGGATTGCGCACCTCTTTCCTCCCACGAGTGTCAATTTCGGGAAGTGGCTATACAACCATAGGGCGAAAAAAATCGCATGGCGAGTGCGGTTCTAATGCCGACGACAGAACGTCGAGCCGCGGATACTCTCCGTGGGCCTCATTGCGGCGTACCATAGCCACAAACGACTGCGAAACAACGCCTTGGCCGTAAACGGTCTTCGAATTCATCGCTTAGACGCATGCACATGCTCTCCGGCGTTACATTCCCTTCGATCCGTTCGATCCCACGCTGCTTCCACACGTCTTGAAGAATCTCAGCAATCCACTTTCGAGCTTTCACAAGAAACACCTTCTTGCGATACTTTGGTAAAATCAGCACTCGGTACCAGCGTTCCAACGCACATACGACAAGCTCTTTCAATCGTGCATTCTCCTTTTCCCTGCTTCCAAGCCAGGGCTTTCCGGGAGGAAGAGTATGCCCGAGACATTGGCGATGGCTGGGTTTTCCACATAGGCGAGGATTCCATCGGGACGAAATCTTATGCCCCTGCATGCTGACCTGTATCTGGATCGGATTGATCTCACTCGCTACACGGGAACCGAAACGTGCCAGATCTGTCACGTCGACTCCCACGAAGAGCTTCTGGACCGCCTGCGTTCCGGCCAGGTTTGCGCGGGCCAGTGTCCGCACTGGCCCCGCGAGCGGATCGAAGCGTTCCAATCAGCCATCGGTGCGGGGCAAAACCTACCGACCGTGCCGTCGCTAACCGTCCCGCGTCCGACAGATGCTGGTCTGTTCGAGTTGAATGATCCGACCACAGACTCGCCGGTGCTGATCACCAGCAACTCCCAACTTACGCATGAGGTGTTGTTGGCCGTTCTGTCAACTACGACCGCGCCAATGTGGATGCTGTCCGTCGACACCGGCGGCCACACGGTCGACATGTCGTTGGTCTACGGGACACTCTCGTGCCAGGCCGTATCCGACGCGCTTCAGACCGACGACTCGTTGGCCAAGAAGCTCATGGGACAACTCATACTTCCCGGCTTGGCTGAATCGCTCGCGTCAGCGACATCTGAATCGGTCGGCCGTCAGGTCCACGTCGGCCCCATTTGTGCCGCGGAACTGCCCCTGTTTCTCGCTTGGCAAACAGATTCCTGAACCGTCTCAGAATGCGAAGTTCCTACTGAGCGTCTCTTTCAGCACGGTGCCAGAACACGCAATCGTCTACTTGGACAGCGGGTAAGGCCTCATGAACATGGAAGAAGAGCGTCGGATCAAAATGTCATCGGGAGGGCTAACGGACAAAGTCTGCGCGGACCGGCAAGAATCGCTGAGACAAACAGCGAACCGCCCCGAAAAAGCGGCCCCAATCGCGACTTCAGGCCCGCCACGGAGCCTCGCCGAATCCGGCCCATCGAAAACGCCGCCCATCATGGCCGAAAGGATGCCGCCATAGACAGAGGATGCCCAAAGCAATCCTCAAGGCTTCTCCAGCATTCTACCGGGCTTCTTGAACAAAGGACTTGAGCTTCGGCTCGTTCCTCGCGAAGTCAAAGACTTATTGGTTACGACGTGTACCGTTGGGATTAGGCGCAGGTCGACGCTCGACTTGTGTCTTCGGCGCTGCCCGTATTGGTGTGTCCCAGCGCATCCAGATTCTCGTTCTTCCGAAAACGCTTCCATTCCTTGTCCAGCTGTTTTAGCTCGTCGTCGGTAATGATCTCAGTTTTCTGGAGGGCGAACAGAAGCGAGCGTGGGGAAATTGGCGGCAAGGTCATGGCGTGTTTCTGCCCGCAGTTCCGACAGGTCATCATTGGTCCTCGAATCCCTCGTTGGTTTCGAATCGATGATCGTAGCGAGGTCATTATTTCGCAAAACTCGACGACCTCGCGCCAATCGGGTTCGTTGTCCCAAAACCGTCGCAATTCCGACAGCATTTCCGGGAACCAAGCTCGTTGGGCATCGCCAGCTGGCATCGAGAGTGAATCCTTTCAAGTCGTAACGTTTCGGTTAACGCGGCGGCGGCCAAGCACCGTTGACACGGGAACCGACGCGAACCGCCGCTCGCGTTCAACCGATTGGGGCGCCTGGCACGGCGATTTACTTGTGGGGTGCAAGTCCCCTGTACGAGAACGAAGGTCTTAAGGTAGGCAGTATACCAACTGTGAATCCGATCGACAAAGTACTAAGCGAGGGCAACTGCGGTTCGGGCGACCGGCCGTGGGGAGGAAGCCTGCGAATGCGTTCGTTAAGCCGACAGTCGATTC
>CAZUAH010000864.1:0-4566 GCA_964617665.1 uncultured Pirellulaceae bacterium | reverse complement strand
AAGATCCCAATATCGTTCGAGAGAAAGCGTCGCATTTGAAAATCAGCCGCTGGGCAATAGCCCACGGTTTCTGCGAGAACCGAACGCCAGCGCGTTCCGACTAATCCGTCGAATATTTCTCGAACGGCACTAGCGGGGCTTTTGGGCGCGGCCAAAGTCAACCTTGAATGCCTGCGTCGGTCAGACCTTCTTTCAGGTTGCCACTGACGCTGATCGAGTGGCCCCAGAAGAGATCGCCGTCGTCGTACCAGAACTCGAATTCGCCGTCATACGAAATGGTTATGGACGTCAGTTCGATCGCCGCGAGGAATTGTTCGGCCGTAAGTTCGGATTCATCCTCGTCAAGCCACGCATCGTTCTTTAGTTCCAGCAGTTCCTTAACGATGTATTCGGCGATTCGCTTCTTCCATCCAGCCTGATCCGACCAAAGTGCTTCCGCGATCTTCAGGTCTTCGTCCGAAACCGTATCGTCGACCGCCAGGAACGTGATGCGGATCGTCTGCCCGTTCCATTGCGTTTCACCTTCAAACCAGTCGATGCTGCGATCCAATACAAGATCGCCAAACTGCTTGGCGGGGAAAACGACGGGCTTCTGTAATTCGCTCGCGATCTTCTGCAATTCCTCGTCTGGAGAACCCACCGGCAATGCTCTTTCAAAGACGGCTCGCGTCCCGTCGGTAGACAGCAAAACGCTGATTCGTTGAATTGAGTGCTTCGGAAAGTCGCTCCAATAGTCGCCACCCGGCGGTACGGGCCGGAGAATGGTGAGATCACGTTTCACTATATCGTCCCCAGGGCGCCGCCACGCAGCGAACGAAAAGCAGTGCACCTTGTATCCATCATTCTCACCAGACCATCCACCTTGACTCGACGGTGAAACAACGCCGTCGATCACGACGCATTCGCTCTCGTAGGAAGCATCCGCGGTGTCGATATCCGCTAACGATTCGATGCCGGGTGGAGTGAATGAAATTGGCATGGCTTCCCCGGTGGTTTCGTTTGAGGTCTCCGTGGCGGATTGATCGCCACATCCGGTGACGGCGATTAGGGCGAACAGACACGACGAAAAGGCAGAATAGCGCATGTTATCAAAGGACCCTGTGCTTACGGTAAGCACGCCCACGCTAGACAATCCGTGAGCTTGCGATGTGTAACGAAGTGACTTTGTAAGGCGAGCGGCAGATACTTTCTTACCTGCCGCAGTGAAATTCGCCAGAATTCCAGCCGCCCTACGGGGATTCTGGCGAATCCCACTACGGCATATTCTCATCTGCCAGTCGCCAAAGATCAGTTTACCCCTAAACCGAGTTGCGGCAAGCGTCCTTTTGGACAATCATTCGGAAGGCGAATCGAACGCTGGTTCGTCCCACGCGTCCGACGACAACTGGTGGATCGAATTCAAGATTGCCGCGAGGTGTTCGTCCAGTCGTTGCGACGTTTCGTCGCTGATGCTGCCGGAACTGCGCAGGGCGAAGATCGCTCCACGGGCGAAGGCATGGCCGGTGAGTGCGCGTTTGAGTTGCGTGATCGCCAGGGCGCGGCCGGTGCGAGTGTCAAAGTCGTCGCTCGTTGCCTGCACCAGGCCGCCCACGACGTCCATCGCGCCGCGGCACGCAATGGAAGTAAAGTCGCCGGGCGATCGATCAGCCTCCGCCAGATCCATGATGTCCGACAGGAAACGCTGAGCCCGTTCGACTGCAGGGTGATCATCGCGGTTGTCCCAATCACTGGCGTCGTCCAGCGGAACGGCAGGCAGGCTCTGTCGCCACGCCTCGTCTGGCGGCGTGTGGACATCGAACGACTCATCTGGTTGCGCCGCGGCTTCTGCGTCGCGAGCGTCCGGCTCCGGGAGGCCTTCCTCCTGCATCGCCAGTCGAAATGCCTCTTCAGTCGTCATGCCCGACGCTGTCGCTTCGGAGATGCGGCGGATCATCCGTTCGCTGCGCAAGTGATTCTGCCGCCGATACCGATCCATCGTTTCAACCTCTTCCTCCAGCGAAGGCTCCCGCCAGTCGGACTCGTCCGCGTCGGCGTCTGTTGCGGATGAAGTGGTTGCCGCGTGCCCGAGCATCTTCTCGTGGACCAGCATCGCCACCCGCTGGATGCGCGACGCCACGATATCGGGATCTTCGGCCGCCTCGTCGCTCAGCCCATGTTCACGTAACCCTTCGGCCAGTGATTCGACGGCGCGGGCAAGGAACTGCATCTTCTGGGCCAGCTTTGCAACGTCGCGGGACTCGTAGTACTCGCCCTCGTCGCTGACTTCGAGATTGCTGCAGTAGCTTTGCCGAAGCGCGTCGAGCAGTTGGACGATCGCAACGTGACCCTGAATCGATCCGAACTGAGTTTTCACAAAGCAATCAGGCGGTTTGTCGAACGGCGTTTTCTCGGCCTCTTCGATTTGCCACAGCGGCGTTAAATGCCCTTCGGGCGATACCAGCAGCCCGAGCGTTTCATGGCCCGGCGTCATGTCGATCATCACACCACGCACGACGCGTTTTGGGTCGTGATCCGCGTACGACCGCCAGACGGTCGCTCGTCCCCCCAACGCGAACGCGAGGTCAACGACCCGATCCTCCATCTCTTCGATTCGCCCCAAATCATCGACCGTGCCGCGGTAGTGGATGGTTATGCCCATGCTCAATCCCAGTCATCGTACACGTATTGCTTTGGGGCTGTTCCCGATCGTTTGATAACTCTCGGGCCGGTTCGACGCGACGGTTTGTCGCCGATCTGTTCGAGCTTAACGTGGAAGTCCCAACTGTCGCCAAAGTCGTACAGCATCGTGATCGAGTCGCCTTCGGAAATGGGAAGCTCCCCCAGACGAACCTCGTCCGCAAAGACTTCGGCATCTCGTATCTCCGGGGCAACGGCCTGGACTTCCATTCCCTGGCGGTCTCGATACGTGAACTGATACAGATGATCGTGATCGAAGTTGAATGCGTTCAGCACTTCGCAAACGAAATCATCCAGGCTTGTTTCGGCCGGCGCGGAGATACGACGCCAGACTCTTCCGAGCGAAACCTTCAGCGTGTGCTCGCCCTCGCGGAATTCTGGCTCTGGAATGATGAGGCTTCGCTTCCACTGCGGGAAAAAGGCTCCCAATGCTTCCCGCAGCGACGCCGAGTCATCGTCGTGAACATAGCGGCCAACGCCGCATGTCGCGGCAATCATGGCATCACCCAACGGCAGCCGCCGGATCGATCGCAGCCGCGACGTCTTTCCCTCTGCCGCCATCGCATCGTACTCCAGCCGCACTAACCCGAATTGGTGCAGCAAGCTGAGAATCACCGAGTTCTGAATGCCGTACGCGATCCCGAAGCGATCGTTCCCAAACATCGTCTCTTCTTCATCCAATTGGAAATAGACCATTTCGATTTCGTGCGTCATTCCTGCCCAACTTGTACGGTCCTCGCCGACCGTGCTCAGGCTGGCGGTCGTCAACCAGCATTCGAGCAGGTTCATGTATTTCTCGGTCGCGTTGAGTGCATTCCACTGTACGAGCATCTCGGGGTCAATTCGCACAACCCGCCTGGGCACCGTCTCCCCGACAGCCAACCCGGTCGACCGCAACAGCATAAGCAGGCCCATCAACGTCGGAAAGGACCTCAGTTGGGGGCGTTTCAGGCGATGAGCCAATGGTTCCCGCAGCCGCTCGTTGAGGTCGTCCAGCCGCGCTTGTGGCAAAACGAAATACTTGCTTGTCGTCGCAACGCCTTCGCCAATGGCGTCGATGAGCATCTGAATGTCCAGCAGGATCGGTCCCGGATCGCCCGGTTCAATCTCCTGCGTACGAAGCACCTCCTCGAGCCGTTTTGTAAGCCCCTGAGTGAGCGATCGTCGTATGTCGCTGGTCATCGCCGTTCCTCCCTGTGGTTGGCGTCATGGGATTCAAAAGGGAAACTCCATGTCATCTTCGATCGCCGACGAGCGAACGCGTTCGTCGATGCGGCTGCGGAAGTCGGCGACGCGGGAGATGAGGTCAGGATAGCGGTTGGCAAGTGAATCGAGGTGGTTGCCGAGACGACGGCCTGATTCGGCAAGCTCGGCGGCGTCGCAAGTGCGGAAGTCGGTGAAGTTGGCGTTGAGCTGCCGGATGTCGTCGCGCGGTGCGTTCAGCGACTGGAGCACCGCCACGATTTCGGCCAGCAGGAACGCGAGCTTCATGTGTCCGCGCGTGTCTCCGGGAATGGGTTCGTCGGTCACATGGCCCGTCCAGACCGAAGCGAATTCGTCGGGTTCGGTTTCTCCCGCCGCTTCGCGTTCTGCCCGTTTGCGCTCGATCGCCGCCGACATTTCCTCGAACTCGCGTTGCTGCTCTTCCCACGCCTCACGCGTCTCGTGCATCGAAAAAGCGAATTCGTCATCGAGATCCAAATGGTGCCCGTCAAGATGAGCGAAGGCGGCCCCAAACATCCCATCGGCCATCATCTCACAGATCGGGCAATCGCAGTCGGTGACGTGTTGCTCGGTTTCACGCTCCGAAATGCCAACAATCGGCACACCGGCGCCGCGAGGAACCCGCCGACGGCTGCATTCGATGATGAAACTCGGCGGCGAACCGCC
>CAZUAH010000863.1:0-4577 GCA_964617665.1 uncultured Pirellulaceae bacterium | reverse complement strand
CGACCTTCCAGCGATGAATTGCGAGCCATCGCAATGCCGCAGGCTTGAGTCCACCGCGAAGGCGACAGTCGAGTCGCGACGTTCAGCAGATGCTCGGCATAGGCAGAGGCTCGCACACCCCTGGCGAGAACGAGATCATCGCAGGCCCGCTCACGTTCCACACGCAGACGCCACGCGGCGAACCAGACGAGCGGATTGAACCAGTGCAGAGCGCATGCGATCTGTACCAACAACTGAGCGATCGTGTCGCGGCGTTTGATGTGAGCGAGTTCGTGCAGCAAGACAGAGTTCAACTGTTCAACGCTCCATTCACGAGCCGCTGCGGGCAACAACAGCCGAAATCTAGTGATGCCCCAGACGACGGGAATCGTTCGCTCAGAGTGAATCAGTAGACGGACCGGCTGACGAACACCAAGCTGCTCGCACGCGGCTTGAAACGCTGTGATGATGGGGGCATTGGATTCTCCCGCGGGACGGCCGTTCCACGGTCTCTGCGACAACGCAATCACCTTGCCGCGACGTTCGTTGCTCCACAGCATCAATCGAGCGACCATCAGCCGCAGCACCAGCACACAAAAGCCGATCGCCCATAGAAGTGGCAACACATTGACTCGATTCCAACGCGGCTCGGTTGGCTCCGGAATGACCTCCGCGGCAACAACCGCAGACGGAGAAACTGGCACTTCAGCGATGGGTTGATCACCAATCGTAGTCGACAATTCGTTTTTGACCGGACCTGCATTCGGAGACAATGCAGCCTGTGGTTGCTCCGACGTTGCGACTGCGGGGGTAGGCGATTCCACAGCGACCGGTTCTGTTGAAATCACCGCCCACGCCGGCAGCGCGCGCCATTGCGGCAGAATTGCAGAAAACACCGGCACAACCAGCATCCCGACAATCGCTACCAGCCAAGTGAGATGTCGGATCGCCGCGGAATCACGCCTGAGCATCAACGTTACGAGAGCCGCAAGTGACAGAATCGCCGCGCCTTTGATCGCGGAGTCAACCAGCATCAGGCTTGACGTACCCAACACAACAGCAACGGGGAAAAATGTGCGATTCATCTCAACGGCCCTCCTGCTGAGCCTGTTCGATCAACGCAATCAGCCGCTCACGCTCGTCGGCAGTCACTCCGTCTTTCCGCGAATGCAGATGCGCGGAAAGCGCTTCTTCCAGAGATCCGCCGAAGAATGTCTCCAGCACCTTTTCCAGTGCATTGCGCCCGGCCTTGCGCTTGGACTCGCACGGAAGATAGATCACCTCCCGACCACTCTGCCGCCGTCGAAGATGCCCCTTTTCTTCAAGGATGTGCATCATCCTTCGAACCGCCATTGCCGTTGGCGGCGAGGGGATCGTTTCGACGACTTGTTTTACAGTCGCATGCCCGAGCGCAAAGACAGCATCCATGATCTGTCGCTCGCGTCGACTGAGTTCGGAAGATTCAGGCATCATCAGTTCCTGCAGTCACAGGCCGTAGGGCCGCCAGCCAAATGCGAGCTACCGCTCGGTTGGCAATGGCCCGCTCCCGTTGGTCGCTAACTTTGTGAAAAAGTTCACGGTCTTTGGCGTAAATAGTAAAGAGTCAAATACGGCGCCCAGAATGCGTCCTGCCGCGTACCGTTAAATTATTAACGCTGTGCTGGCCGGTGGCAAGGCCAGTTGCGTTATTTTTTTAACGGTTTGTGAACTGGATGATTCCGACACAGCGCCGCGTACTCGGTCAGAATCCCAAACCGATCGAAAGAACTGCTACCATTTTTTGCCTTGAGCAAGAGAGCACGCGTTGTGACACTCTCGATGTCGGGGTCTCAAGAAACGGTTGGTCGACCGTGCGTCGCGGAAGAGACGGAATTGGATATCCGTCCTGCGATACGCCGTTTGCAGCGTTTGGGTCTGCTTGTCAGCGGCCGGTGGATGTGGAGCTATCCGTTTGGATGGTCTTTAGGGCCTTGGCCGCAGCATTTCGCCCCGTTGGATACTTGTCCCGCAATAGCTTCTTGAGAGAGGGTACGGCCAGTTGTGCCTTGGGACCGAATCGACCCAGTGAATCAGCCGCGGCGATTCGGAGTCCGAGGTACTCATCCGCCAGCGAGCCGCTCAACGCACGAACGGTGCCCACCTGTGCCGGAAAATGGCCGAGGGCGGTGGCGGCAGCGATGCGGACATCAAGTCGTCGATCATGGAGTGCCTTGATCAACGCTTTGCGGACGCGGTCATCATCGGCGGCGACGTGAGTGATCGCCTTCGCCGCCGCCACACGAATTCCCGGCGTCGGATCTTCCAGACAGTCGATCAGATCCGCGGTTGCCGGTTGTGCATCTGGACCAAGCAATGCGAGCCCTCTGGCCGCCCTGCACCGCGCGCGGAATGAACCATCCTTAAGAGTCCGCCGCAACGCAGGAACCGCACGCGCACCGATCTCCGCCAAGGCTTGGGCGGCCTGCTCGCCTACGCAAAACCGAACCGACCAGCCGCCGTGCAAAGCGTCGACGACGCCGTAGTAATCGTCGTCGGAAGTCAATTTGCAGAGCCTTTCAATCACAGGATCAGGGGGCGATGGAAGCTGGCTGAGAATCTCGGCCGCTTCGGCCCGGAGTTTTGTACTCTTGTGCGCACAGAGTTGAATTAGCGGGCCAACCGTTTTGTATGCGTGCTGCGGCATGGTAGTCAGCAGTCGCGCGCTGCGAAGGCGAGGTCCGGCTTCGTGCAATCGGTGTAGGTTCCAAGCATCTATGCTGTCCGTGTACTTCTCCTTGCTCTCATATACCAAGCCCGATTCGAGGATCGCAGCCGCAGATTGTCTCACGGCTCCGAGACGCGACCACATGGCGAGAATGTCGCTCGTCTGTTCGCTGTCGAGGTAGTAACAGTCCAAAGAATCTTCGGCAAGCACTCTGACGGCAGCACGGTTATTCGGATCGATTCGCAGTACGGTCGTGGCAAGCATGACACGGAGCTCCGTGTCGTTGTCTCCAGGCTGCTGGATGGTCGCAACAAGTCGCGGGACTGCTGGTCGTGCCCTCATGCCCAGATCGCCAAGCCCTTGCATACCAATCTCGACGTGCATCCATTCCGCCGAGAGACATGCGTCGGTCAATACGGAGACAACACGAGGGTGATCGGGTTTGATCTTCGCCAAGGCGTAGGCCGCAGGAAAACGGCTCTGCGGGTCGTCGAGGAACCGCTCGACAATCGGAACTGCATCAACGGCTGCAGCACCCAACGAGCGAAGCAACCGGGCCACCTCGAGGTCGATTCCCTTGGTGTTCCGTATGACATCGACAAGTGCGGGCGTCAGGTGCTCGGCACGCGGACCGATTGCCAACAGGGCTTCCGCGGCATGTCGGCGAACGGCGTACTTAGGCCAGAGATCGCTTGCCCCTGGGCAATACTTCCAGTTCCATTCGTCCATGTCCTCAAGCAGCGGAGCGAGCAACGCGACGGCCCTCTCTGGCGGCACCCCCAGTTCTCCCAGGGCGTAGGCAGATAAGGCCCGAACGCAAGGTTCCTCATCGTCGAGAAGCACCGTGAGAGATCGGACGGTCGCTTCGGACCGCGGGAGTTGTGGCAACGCTTCGACGGCCGCCCCGCGCACCTTGGGATCCTTGTCTTCTGTTGCTTCGATAAGCACATCTATGGACGCCGGACCGATGCGGCCAAGGGCGACGCCGGCGTTGCGGTTGACACACCACGATCGGTTGGCGAAGTGAAATGAATAGACATCCGTCCGGCGCAGGGCCACGCCAAGAGCTGGCGTGGCCTCTGCGGCCTCAGGCCCGATGCTCCCCAGCGCGTCCGCCGCCCCGATTGCCACTCCGTAATCCTCGCGTGCCAGGCGGTTGATGAAGATGGGTACCGCCGCCTTCGCTTCCGGCCCGATCCTTGTCAGCAGTCGGCCGGCAGGAGAATCCTCCGGAATTGGCCGTCTTGTCGGTGGCTTCCGCTCGGGGACCTCCAGCATCTCTATCAAGACGGGAACAAGTTGTTCGGCCGGAGCACCCATCGCCCAGAGGGCCTCAGCCACACACACAACAACTTGGCGATCTTCGTGTTTCAGGGCAGCTCGGAGCGTCGGAATCACATCTCGCGATATGTCAGGTGCAATCCACGCCAGCGCATCGGCTGCCGTACGTCGGATCTTCGGATCGTCGTCAACAAGAGCCTGGGCCAGATCCCGAGCGAACGGCTTCGCCGCCGAGCCCATCCTTCGCACGACCCGAATCGTGCTATACCGAATTCTCTCCCGCTCGGCCTCTGATATCTCGCACCATCCGGGAGGAATCGCTTCGCCCGGATCGTCTGCAAGCAACCTATGGATGGTTGGAGAAACCGTTTCGATACGTCTCTCGATGTTCCAAAGGGCTTGGGCCACCAAGGGCAAATCCGCCGCGTTGCCGCTCCGCAGTGCTTCCTTCAACAATGGAACAGCGTCCTCCGCGACGTGCCCGACTTCCGCGAGTCGCTCCAGGGCCGATTCGCGCAACTCGGCGTCTCCCTCTCGAAACACTTCCATCAATGCAGGCACAACCGGCCTGCATGCCGCGCAGTGGTACCTCATTTCCGATAAGGCCCGCGAG
>CAZUAH010000862.1:0-4581 GCA_964617665.1 uncultured Pirellulaceae bacterium | reverse complement strand
GGCAAGGGCCTCAGGCTTTCTCAGATCCAGCCCGGACATCGCCTTGTCGGGCTTGATGCCGCAGGCTTTCAAGATCGTCGGCGCGATATCGATATTGCTCGCCAAGGTCTCCTTATCACGACCGGGCGCAATCCTGTTCTTGTGGGTGAGGAAGATCGGTGTGCGCACCCCCGCTTCGACCGGTTCTTTTTTGGACCGCACATACCAGCTGACCTTCTGCGGGTCCGGCCGCCAACCGTTGTCGGCGGTGAAGACGAAGAGTGTGTTATCGTAAAGATCCTTTTCTTTCAAATAGTCCACCAGCTGGCCGCAGGTCTCGTCGAGCCAGGCGATATTGGCCCAATAGCGCGCGGTCGATTCATCCGGGGCAAGGTCTTTGTACCTTAGGTAGAGCTGATCGCGTGCATTGTGCGGAGAGTGCGGCAGGAAAGGGGCATACCAGATAAAAAACGGTTGAGCCGCCTCCTGCGCCTTGCCTACGAAGTCGTAAATCGGCTGCATGGTTTTGCGACCGATCTGGAGCCCACGATCTCCTGCATGACCACCTTGCGTCATGCCGTCGGTAAATCCGTGGTCGAGAGAGTTCTCCTCCCACCACTTCCCGGTCTGAAGCGTTGCATAACCGTTATCCCGCAACTGTTTTACCATGGAAGGCGCATACGCCAGAGTTGCGGTCATGGCTTTCGATTGCTCACGTGCCAGAGGCCACAGCTTTTCGTCTTTCCTCATTCGTTTGTGATCAACGTCTTCACCCATAAAGGGACCATTGCCCCGCACGGCCGTTTGGTGCGGATAAAGACCGGTTGCGATGCTTGCCAAAGACGGACGACAAATCGCCGCGGTTGTGTAGCCGCGTTCATACACGAGACCCTCGCCCGCCAGTCGATCGAGGTTGGGCGTTTTTAGGTGCGGGTGGCCCCTGAAGCCGTAGTCGCCCCAGCTCTGGTCATCGCTCAGGATGAACACTACGTTTGGCCTGTCGCCTGCCTGTGCCAGCGTGCCGGCGGCGATCATACTCAGAATCAAAACCTTCTGGATGGTGCAGCAGAAGCCTATATTTGTCATCATAAACGGATCTTCTTTCTCACGATTCAAATTCCAGAATGAGCACGTCTGTGGCCGGTATTTGAGTAGCAAACTGATTCTCGGCCATTACTGCTCCTTCGGGGCAGTTAACCCAATTCCCTTGCGAGCCCGATCCATCCAATCTGCGTGCTTCTTCGGCGTCCGTCTGCAAGCGTTAGTTCGGGACCTCTCAGGTTCAATTACTCACTTTCTCTCGCTTTTTTCTTCTGATAGTTGTACTGCCAGATCAGTTCTTCTTCCCAGGTCAAGATCATGTCGCCGTTGATGTTGGCTTGTCTCCATGCCTTATTATTAAATTGCGCCGGTGGGACTTCCTGATCGGTAATTTTCCCATCTTTGTTCTTGTCCAGTTTTTCAAACATTTCGACCGCCTGCGCCATTCGCTCTTTGTCGAGGGATGCTTCCAGTGATTCGACACCCTGGGGTATTTCATCGACACTAGCTTCTGAGGGGGCCTTCGTGCCGGCCAGTTCCGTTTGCCGAGCGGTGTCTGATTCCAATAGGTGCTTGTAACGGCTCAACGCTTTGCGTCTGCCCATCAGCATCGTACCATGCATCCCGTTTGTGTTTACAAGCGTCCCGATCGCCGTCTGGCCGTCGACGCTGAGGGTTGCAGTGAAGATCGCCTCAAAAGGTCCGGAGAGATTCTTGCGATGCAGGTAGAACAGATTGTGATTGGAGGAGGTTTTTAGAAATGATCCGGTAAAGGTTGCCTTGAATTTCCCAGAATCGGCAGGTGGAATTTGGTCCAACACTGCAGAGTCGACCCACGGGTAGGGGCCGTAGATCAATTCCTCAAGGCTGCCGCTAAGGTCCTCTCCCTCCTGTTTGAGTGTTAGCTTATGCATGCCTTGGCCATGGGTCATGGTCGTGAAAATGAGCCATTCGCCGGTAACATCATCAGCTTGCTTGTCCTTGCGGGCGTTTGACGGCATCAATTGGATGTTCATGATTTTGTCATAGGCATGGAGCTTTTTCATGATGGCCAGCTCAACCTCAGGCGAAAGCAATTCCAGGGGTTGATCTGCCTTATACTCCGGAATGTCAGCGGAGAATCGATCCCCTACCCAGGCGGGACTTCCAGAACCGCCGTTCTTTGGTGTTGGCGTCTTTCCTTCCGGTCTTGCATTCGGATTGAGTTCAATCTCCCAGTTCGGGTGTTGCTGTTTAAACTCCTGGAATGCTTCATATTCCGCGGCAGTCACCTTGCCGTCCGCATCCTTGTCAATATGTGGAAAGACCCAGCCGTAGCTGCCCTTATCCTTTTTCCACTCTTCTTCAGTCCAGTCCTTTCCTTTCGCTTCCTGCACGAAAGCGCTAAAGGAAAAACTCAATGTAACCATTGTAGCAATAGCTGCTTTATTCATATTCTTCTCATTTGCCGAACGTCCTGAATCAGCGGCGGCCTCGGCCGTCCGCTGCATTCAGTGGTTCGGCGCTGTTTGTAGTAAGAAAACCTCAATAGATCCAAGGTGGCCACTAGTTGGGCTTTGGCGTTTGGGGTTTGTCCTGCGGGAATTCGATGCCCAACTCCATCCGAGCACGGTTCTGCCAATCTGCGTGCTTCTTTTTGTATTCTTGAATGGCCTGGTACTCATCGGAGTCGATCTTGCCGTCGCTGTTCTTGTCGATGAACGGGAAGATCCACTCCATCGTCGGTTTATCACAGTTCCATTCTTCCTTGGAATTCCACGATGTCTTCCGCGACTGCCCCGCTTTTTGTGCCTGACCGGCTTTCGGGGGCTGGGCGGCCAGTCGCTTGAAGACCTCCATTCCGGTCTCTCCCTGCTCGTTTGTTTTGGGATAGGACCCGTCGGTATAGGACTTGATCTGCACGTCGAAGACCTCGTATTCGGCAGCAGTGATCACCCCGTCCTGGTCCCAGTCGATGAACACGAAAAGCTGCTTGAAGTCGGCCCGATCTTTGTTCCAGGCTTGCTGAGTGGGCCATTCCTTTTGTGATGTGGAGCCGTATCTTTTTGGATAGGTGCGCGATTGTTGCCTGAACATTTGGTCCGCCAATTCTTCCTTCCAACTCAAGCCGTCATTGCCATCGCGATTGGCGCGCTTCCAATCCGGGTGCGGGAACTCATCGTATTGCCAGATGCTGTCGCGATTCTTATCGAGAGCGGCCCACATCTCCCGTGACCTGGCCAGCTTCTCTTCGCTGAAGGCGGCCTCCATTTGCACAAGGTGCGGGTCCGCGTTGTTGTAAGCGTTTAGCTGATCCTCAAAGGCCGTGTATTCCGCCGAGGTGATCTTGCCATCGCGATCCCAGTCGACGAAGTGGAAGATCTGCTCAAAACCAGGGTGAGCGACGCCCCAGGCATAAATCGACGGCCATTGTGTTTGCGAGTCGTTGCCATGCTTCGCAAAAAAGTCTCCGTCCTGAGCTAACTTCCTGAGAACGCGATCCGATACTTCCTCGGCCCAGTCGACTACATCGTCGTTATTGCGATTGGCTCGCTTCCAGTCGGGATTTGGGAATTCCGAATACTGCAACTTGCCGTCTTTGTTCTTGTCCGTCCTCCACCACCTGAGTCGGGCCGTGTCCATACTCGCGGAGTCCAGGGCGGCCTCGAGTTTTTCAATACCTATCAATCTGCGAGCGGCCTCTGCCTGACGCCCTTCTTCCGTCAGCAGATGCTTGAAGTCGGAAAGGAATTCGCGCCTCACCATGAACATCAATCCGTAGTTTCCGCCTGCATTGACAAGCGTGCCACGTGCAGTACGCCCATCACCAGCCATGACGGCCGTAAAAGTAGCCCACGTGCCCCTGTTAACCCCCTGTCTCTCTATCACTGCCATGTTGTGGCGGTCATTAAATATCGCCTTCTTGAATTGGCCAATGAATGGTGTGAGACTGGCCCACGTACCGATCGGACGAATGGTTGAGGGTGGATCAAACGGATGCTTGAGTTGACCGCCGTCACCAGTGAGTTTATCGCCTTCCTGCTTCAGATTAATTTGCATGATGCCCCGGCCCAACTGACCATTCAGCCGCATCGTCGTGAAGCAGATCCAAGTTCCGGAAAAATGGCCTGCCAACTCGTTGTCGGTCATCTTTACCGGAACCGTCTGGAGCGTCTGAATGCGGTTCTCCAGATTCATGACCCGCATGATCGCCATCTCGGCTTCAGGAGAAAGAGGCTTCCCGGGCTTCTCAGCCGGCGGCGCTGTTTGCGCCGTGGTCGTATTGGCAAGCAGGAGCGCCATCATGACCAGCCGAATACACCACCTTGCTCTTGTTTTCTTCATGGGCCTATGCCTGCTAGCCTGCATTGCGCACGAAGTAGGCTGTACCGAGGCCGCACCTTTGCCGGAACGGCGCAAACCGGCGTTATCGCGTTGACAGCCTGTACTGTCATCAGCGCCGAAAAACGAGGCCAAAGTTACGGCAGTCGCTCGGTTTGTTTGGTCCGGCCTACAGATCTCCCGATCCCTTTTCCGAGCCATGAGGCTTACTCCTCGGTGTGTGAAACATCCATTACGATT
>CAZUAH010000861.1:0-4626 GCA_964617665.1 uncultured Pirellulaceae bacterium | reverse complement strand
AAATCCGAGCCGCTACTTCATGGCCACGCGCTCGCAGAGTGCGCCGCCGGATACGAATGTAACGAAGACGGTAATCCTAGAAAGGCAGTAGCGGAACCTTCAGCCCCGGCATGGCTGAGGGAACGTTTCGGTGAAGATCTCTTTGCCGATGTCGTTAGCGTAGAGTTTGTATACGCTGCACACGCCGATGATGAGGTGTTGGAGCATCTCAGGGGACTACCACAACTCAAGAGGCTCGTACTTGAGCGTGCGCCCGTCACTGATGCTGGACTGGAACATATTGCGGGACTGATCGAACTTAGATTGTTGCGGCTTTACGACACGGAAGTCACGGATGCGGGGGTAGAGCATTTCAAGAAACTGACGGAACTTAGGTTCTTGGAGCTTGATCGCACGCAACTCACGGATGTCGGGCTACAAGACATCACGGGACTGAGAAAACTCAAACGGCTGTCGCTGACTGGCACGCAGATTACGGATGTTGGTCTGGAGGGTATCAAAGGAGTGACAGACCTCATGACGCTGTGCCTCGGCGACACACAAGTGACGGATGATGGATTGCAGCATCTCAAGGGGCTGACTAACCTCAAGCTGCTGTCACTTTACTACACGCAGATCACCGATGAGGGGCTCCAACATCTCAAAGGACTTGCACACCTCCGGTTTGTGGTGCTTGAAGGCACGCAAGTCACGAGGGACGGCATCAACGAGCTTCAAGAGGCCCTCCCAAATTGTGAAATAATCTGGGACGGCGAAACGGCCCCATAAAGACCACCCATGACCCAAAATAGTCCCGACAAACGCCGACGATTTCGATTCAGCCTTCGCACGTTGTTAATCGTCTTTGTGGTGGTGGGGGTGGGGTGTAGTATAGCCGTGATGCTCCCTGCCTTCCGTCGTTCACCCTCCCCTGAGACCATCCTTCGGGGCACGACGGTTCATGTAGGCAAGTCGATCATCATGGCTACTGGCCCAGCCGTCGATGGAGTTGAAGGGCTTTTTGTGCTCGACTCTTTGACTGGGGAACTCAGTTGTTTTGTGTTGGACAAGGCTTCCTCAAGGCTAGTCCCGTGTGCCACAACAAATATTCTCAAGGTGTTCGAGCGCAAACGAAAGATACGGTCGGATTTCGGCATGGTCGTTGCCGTGGTCGAAGGGAAGTCTTTTGTGTATGTGTTTGACGGCAACACGGGCCACGATGCTTTGTACGCTCTTCCACGGGAAGGGAAAGAAATGCGACTCATTGAGAGAAGCCGGGAGGGGCTGCCCCTTAACAACCCCCAAGACAACCCGTGACCCATGACCACCCCCGCCATCGAGCCTAAAAAAACGGGGCCTTGACACCGTAGGCTAGTTTGGCATGCTACAGCTTGCCGTGCATATCGTACAGACTCCAACTGTTCGCCTTCAATTGGCCCACTGCGTGTGTCTTGCCCTCCGAATTACTATCGAACCAACCGTATTCTTCCAGCGTCGTTGCGCTGTCCCCGCAATGCCATGCCGTCGTCGTGCCCGCACGGCATGCATACTCCCACTGCGCTTCGGTAGGGAGCATGTACTGGCTACCAGCCTTATCCGAGAGCCATCGGCAGAACGCAACTGCATCATTCCAGGAAATGTTCACCACCGGCTGATTGTCCGTCTGCTCGAAGCCCGGATCCGCACTCCAGATAAATCGCGGATCTTGAACCGACTCGCCATCTACTTGTCCTCGTCCACCGTCACCATCCTCCTCCTCCGTCCTGTAACCTGTTTCCTCCGCAAACTTGCGAAACTGACCCAGTGTCACTTCGTAACGGCTCAGCCTAAAGGGTTCCGTGATCCGCACGCGATGCTGCGGCCCTTCGGCACTAATCCGTTTGGCAAACCATCCAACGCCACTCGCCTCCGCCTCTTTCTGGAAGCGTGCCTGCTCCTCTCCGCTTGAGCCCATCAGGAATTCACCCGGGGGAATCAGGATCATTGTCATCTTGGTGTTGGCGCCCAGATCAACATCTTCCTCCGCCGCCTCAGCTAGATACTCGGCCCATGCCTCTTGATGCTGCTTGGCCGTCTTGGCGTCGAACGGTGCCACGGCTGGCGGTGGGGCGTCGGCGGGCAGGATGTCGCTCCATGGCGGCACATGGGCTTCGGGCGTCGCCTTTGGCTTGGGCGCGACGGTCGTTTCTTGCTTCGACCAGACACTTTTCGGCAGCCGCCAGACGCGGATGGCGAAGTCCTGTTTGAGCGTTTCCGGGTTGGGGGGAGGCAGGTTCCAGGACGTGTGATAGTGACCGGCGAGGATGGTGTTGCCGTCGGGAGTGACGGCCAGCCCTCGGACCGGGTACTTGTGCTTACTGGATGCCGCGACCTGTCGGCCCGTCAATGTGTCCCAGACAGAAACCGCTCCTTCACCTTCACCCTCCCCTTTCGCTTCGCCGCACACGGCATGACGGCTATCCGGGAAGAACGCGACATTAAACACTCTCTCCGACAACAGTCGCATCGTTGCCCCTGTGGCCAGATCGCAAACGGCCACATTTCCCTTCGTTGGTGCAGACACTGGAATCAGCAACCTGCTGGCGTCGTTGCTCAGGGCGATGCAACCCGTGGCGCATTGGTGTTCGCCCGCAATTTCCACGCGACGCAACAATCTTCCCACCTGGAGGTCAAGGATGTGGACTATTGGTGGGGCTGGAACGCGTAGATGTGGACACACTACACCGAGTCTGCCGTCGCCGGAGATCTTCGTGCCCGATTGGCCCCCGGATTCGGTGCTCACTGCGAAGGAATGAACCAACTTCCCATTCTCCACATCCCAGTAGCGCGACGTGCCGTCGGCACTGTCCGCGAGAATGAAGCGGCTGTCAGGAGAGAAGCATAGGCTGAGGACTCCACTGTCGCCTTCCCCCACGTTTCGATACTCGTCGTAGGTCTTGAGATTCCAAACACGGACTTGGCTGCTCAGTCCTGCGATGGCGACAAGTCGGCCATCGGGGGAAATATCGACGCAATGGGGGATGTATCCGAAACGGAAGACATGCAGGCATGTACCAGTCTGGACGTCCCACAATCTCGCCGTCTCATCACAACCGACCGAGACGGCCAGCCGCCCGTCGGGTGAAGTGTCAATCGCCAGGACGCTCTTCTCGTGTCCCTCCAGCGTGCGGACCAGTTCCAGTTGTGTGACGCTGGGCGGCGTTGGAGCAGGCTCCTTTGTCACGTCTGGCCCGATTGACGGTTTGAGTCTCACGGTGGCCACTTCGGTTCCCCAGCGTTTGAGCGTGAAACCGTATTTGTCCAGCTCCAGATCGCTGCGGCCCTTGAGCGAAACCTCGTATTCGCCGGACGGAAGCCGCCGGACCTTGGAATCGGTCCGCAGATCGATCACCGTAAACTCTTCACCGCCCTTGGATAGGACGATTTGCACGTCGTCGAAATCGGATTTGGATTTGATTTCGAACGTGCCTTTGTCCGTCACGACAAACACCACGGCACCCAGCAGCAGCAAGGCCGCCGCAGCCACCAGCGTTCGGATTCGACGACGTGGCGGCTGGCGGGATTCGGCGGGAACCGGACCACCATCCCTCGCCTGCGCGTCGGGCTCTTGTGACTGGTGAGCAAAGGGGGCTAGGGCGTCGGCCAGTTCCTGGGGCGTCTGGTAACGGTCGGCCGGGTCCTTGGCCGTCATCCGCGCCAGCACCTCCGCCAATCCCGCAGGCACGTCGTCGCGCAAGTCGCTGACCGCGGGCATTTCCCGGTCCGCATGGGCCCGCAGCTTCTGAATGAGCGTGCCGTCGGGAAAGGGAACGCGTCCGGTCAACAGGCAATGGAGCGTGCAGCCCAGGCTGTAGATGTCCGCTCGAATGTCGGCCGAGTGGGCGTCCTCGGCCTGTTCGGGAGCCATATAGTCGACCGTGCCCATGACCGTTCCGACCGCGGTCAGACCGCTGAGCGTGGCGTTATCGCCTACCAACTGGGCCAAGCCGAAATCCAGGATTTTCATCTGCCCGTCGGCGGTCAACATGAGATTGTGCGGCTTGATATCGCGATGCACCATGCCGCATTCGAACGCATGCTGCAATCCCAACGCCGCCTGATACGCATAGTCGCACGCCTGGGCGACTGGCAGCGGCCCCTGCCGTTTGACTTCTTCGGCCAGACTGGTGCCTTCCACATACTCCATGACCAGCAAGTGCAGATTGTCGACCTGCTCGGCATCATGGGCCGTCACAATATTGGGATGAGCCAAACGCGCCGCCGCTTTCACCTCGCGCTGGAATCGCTCGACCGCGGCCGAGTCCTCCGTCAAGTGAGGCTTGATCACTTTCAGAGCGACCGTGCGCTCCATGAGCTTGTGCTCGGCGTTGTACACCGCTCCCATGCCGCCCCTGCCGAGCAACTCCGAAACACGATAGCGAGGATGGTCGACCAAACCCGGTGGGAGATCTTCGGCGGGGATGGGTGTGTCCGACGCAGACGGTGCGGTTTTGCCGGCCTCATCGGCCGGCAGGTCGATCGTGGCAGCGTCGCCGGCGGTATCAACGTTCGACGACGCAACGGTGGCCTCGATGTCGCCATCGGGGTCGCGCGTGAAAAAGGGGTCGGGAGCAATAGCGTTCGGCACGATAATCGCTGTCCGTCGTT
>CAZUAH010000860.1:0-4642 GCA_964617665.1 uncultured Pirellulaceae bacterium | reverse complement strand
CAACGTTCGACAAACATCTTCTGGCCGTTTCAGCGAGCGCGCAAGCGAGTTGGCTGGCGTGGCTTCCTGTACAAACTGCTCGAATGGATCGATCCGGCCACTCGAAGTTCGCCAATTCGTCGGGGCGTCCAGGTCATTTGCCTCGTGCTGTTTTTGTACGCCTTTTTCTACGTTTGCTGGCCATATTCAGAGCACTTTTCAGAAACGACCTTCAGCGACAAAGAACACTTCTCGGTAGAGCTGTTCCTGTTGATCGATCCTTTGGCAGGTCTGTCGACGGCGTTGGCGGGGCGGATCGTGAATCTGGCGACTCTTTGGTGGACCGGAGCAATCCTGCTTGTTTGTATCCTGGTCCCTCGTGCGTTTTGTGGCTATCTCTGTCCTTTTGGTACCCTGATCGACGGTTTCGATTGGCTAATCGGAAGACACTTCAAACGCTTCCATGTATCGGCCGCAGGCTCACGAGGCGGCTGGGTCCACATCAAGTATTACGTCTTGGTCGGAGTACTGGTCTCGTCCGTCCTGGGCGTTCTAGCATCTGGTTTCGTCTCGGCCATACCGGTCCTGACTCGCGGTTTG
Source organism: uncultured Pirellulaceae bacterium (assembly GCA_964617665.1). GTDB lineage: Bacteria > Planctomycetota > Planctomycetia > Pirellulales > Pirellulaceae > JADHUC01. The sequence goes on along the minus strand of CAZUAH010000860.1, from coordinate 4,063 downwards.
CTGTTCACGGGGGCACGCCTGCAACTGCTGATAATGAAGGGGCCCAGCCATCTGTCGCCGGCTGACTGGACGATGTACGTATCCGTCATCTTGTTCGCCTTCGCATTCGTTGTGAGTCTGCTGGGCCGGCGCTTCTGGTGCCGCTACATTTGCCCGACGGGGGCGTTGCTCTCGGTCTTCAGCATCTTCCGAGTGGGCGAACGAAAAGTCGCCAGCACTTGCACGGGCTGCAACAAGTGCCTGGAGATCTGCCCGTTCGACGCAATCAAGGAAGACTTCAGTACGCGCACAAGCGACTGCACGTACTGCCAGACGTGTGGTGGTGTCTGTTCGTCAGGTGCGATCGAATTCGTTTCGCGGTGGCATCGCCAAAATCCCAAGATGCTAAACGAGCCGCCGACCATACCGCGGCCGGTGTCGCGTCGAGCGTTCCTCGGGGCGTCGGCTGTCGGAACTGGCTTTGCAGGTATCTGCCTCTTGGACGCGCGTGATAGCGACGGGCGAGCATTGCCGTTGCGGCCGCCGGGTAGTGTACCTGAAAGAGAGTTCTTGGATTTGTGTATTCGCTGTGGCGAGTGCTTCAAAGTCTGCCCCGGGCCGGTCCTACACGCGGCGGGCATGGAGCATGGCCTTGAATCGTTGTGGACGCCCGTTGTTCGGCCCGAATACGCAGGCTGCCATCAAGACTGCAACTTCTGCACGCAAGTCTGCCCAACCGGAGCGATTCAACCGTTGGCCATTTCCGTGAAGCGACAAGTCCACATGGGGCTGGCAAAGGTAGACACGCAAACGTGCCTGCCGTACCGGACGCAAGATCGCGAGGATTGCGATATCTGCTATGTCGAGTGTGCGCAGGCTGGGTACGATGCGATAGAGTTGCGTTGGCTACAGATCGAATTGGATCCGCCTCCGCCCGAGGGCATGTTCTCCGAATTAGAGTTGGAGGAGATGAGCCGTATCAGAACGCCCTGGGTGGACGCGGATAGGTGCGTTGGGTGTGGGATCTGTGAATACCGCTGCCACACCAAGTACGTCGTGCAGGAAGACAAACTGTCAAAGAGCGCAATCGTCGTATTCGCCGAAAATGAACATCGACTGCGTCGTTATCCAGATACGCAGGGAGCTCTGCCGAAACCGAATACGGCGAGCCAACGCCGCTAGGGGATGACTTCGCTACCGTGCGCCAAAGCGCTCAAGTACAGCATCGCCTTCTCGCGTTCGGGTGCGACGCTGAATAGATTGTGTGTTGCCTGCAACACGTCCCGGCGGCTGACTTGGCCAACCAACTTCTCTTCGCGGAGCACTGGCAAGCGCCGGTACGGAGTGTGAAGGAATGTGTAAGCCATGCCCAGCAAATCGGTGTCTTCGTTGATGGTGTGCGCCACTTTGTCCATGAATTCTCTGACTTTGTCGGAGAACGGGGTCTCCTTCAAACCCATGGCAGCGGCCGGTCCCTGTTCACGCGAAGATGGCCTCTGCCGTCCGACAAGAGCGGTGAAGACCTGTTCGCGGCGCAGCACATCGCGGCGGCTGACTTGGCCTACCACTTTGTCGCCTCGCAGCACCGGCAGTCGGCGATAAGCCGTCTTCAGGAAGATCTCTGCACATCGAAGCAGATCCGTGTCCTCCTCGATCACCAGATCGCGGTCGGTGTGCATGAACGCCCCCACTTCGCTGGACGGCAACTGTTCGTACGCGGTTTGGATCACCACGCTCATGCTGTGTCGTTCGGAAAACACACCGAGGTAATCGCCATCCTCGTTCAGAACCGGTGCGCCCGAAATACGGTTCTTGAGCAAACGACCGATGGCATCGAATACGTCGTCCTTGGGAGACAAGGTCACCAGTTTGGAGGACATGAACTCGCTTGCTCGCGGTAGGTTAACCGCGTTGATTCCTTCGGCACTGGCCAGCCGCGCGGCGAGCGTGAAGAGGCTCATGCAGCACTTCTCGGAAAAGACCCCGCAGTATTTGTGATCGGCGCTAACCACGGGGGCACCCGTGATCTCCCTTCTAATCAGCAGCCGGATTGCTCCGAAGACGTTAGCATCGGGGCGCACTGTCACCAGCTTGGTGACCATTATGTCTTTGGCGACTTTCGGAGGATGCATGAAAACCCTTCCTTACTACATGCAAGCGATTCCCTGGTGGAACCGACAAGTCATTGAATACTTCCCGATCCATGACTGCGGATTTTACTTGTCTTCCCGTTCTCTTGCCAAGGGCATAACAAGGCGAACGTTCACCAACCACCCACCCAGCACCCCGTTCTGCTCCCATCGGGGCTGTGAAAAGACGCGATTCACGGTGGTCTAGAGTTCAGTCGGTGGTACACTAACGGCCAGAACTGCCTGCGAGCGACATAAGGGCAAAATGTCAAACTGCCGCGTCGAAGATCGCCCAGGCTTCGATATTGGCGTAATCAGAACAATCGTTGAACATCACCGGGAAGCACAGGCTGGAAGCATTTGGAGGTGAAGCGATGCCGCAGTATCTGTTGGGGATAGACAATGGAAGCACCGTCGTCAAAGCAGCGCTGTTCACCGTGGACGGAAAGGAGATTTCCGTTGCGTCTCGGAAGGTAGATCTGCTTGCTCCTCAGCCGGGTTACAGCGAAGTGGACATGGAGGCGTTGTGGCTGATTACGGCCGAGGCAATCCGCGAAGCGATCGGTGAAGCCGGTATCGAACCCAGTGATATCGCTTGTGTTGCCAGCACGGGGCACGGCAACGGCCTGTACTTGGTTGACGCTGATGGCCAGCCAATTCGGCCGGCGATTCGTGGGTCCGACACGCGTGCTCGCGAGTACATCGAACGTTGGTTGGCCGACGGCGTAGACGATGCTATCCGACCCAAGACGATGCAGAGCATTTGGCCTGCCCAGCCAAACGCACTGCTTGCCTGGACACGCGATAACGAACCAGATTCGATCAGCCGAGCCGCTGCCGTCCTGACGTGTAAGGACTATATCCGCTTGCGTCTGACGGGCGAGACGTACATGGAAGTGACGGATATGTCGGGCACGAGCCTGATGAACGTCGGTACCGGCGAGTACGACATGGACGTGCTGGAGGCCTTTGGCATCGCTGACATGCGAGACCTTCTTCCGCCGCTCAAGCGGCCCGAAGACATTTGCGGTTCAGTAACCGCCGAAGCCGCGGCTCAGACCGGTCTTGCGGCCGGTACTCCGGTGGCTGGCGGGATGTTCGATATCGACGCCTGCGGGTTGTCGTCCGGCCTGGTTGACGAATCCCAACTGTGCATGATCGTCGGCACGTGGGGCAACAATCAGTATATCTCGCAAACGCCCGTTGTGAGCAAAGATGTCTTCATGACAAGCTGCTACGCGATTCCTGGGTATTACCTAATGCTCGAAGGAAGCGCCACGTCGGCGAGCAATCTGGAATGGTTTGTCACCGAATTCTTTGCAGCCGAACGCCAACAGGCCGCTGACACCGGTAAGTCTGTTTACGATCTGTGTAATCAGCTCGTGGCTGAAACAAAGCCGGAGGACGCGGGAATCGTCTTCCTGCCATTCTTGTACGGTTCAAACGTCAGTCTGGACGGAAAGGCCTGTTTCATCGGTTTGGACGGTTGGCAGTCGCGTGGCCATGTGCTCCGTGCCATCTACGAAGGCATTGTGTTCTCGCACAACTGGCACTTGGAGCGTCTGTTGCAGTTTCGTTCCGCGCCCGAAAGGATTCGGCTGTCAGGCGGCGCGGCGCGCAGCGAGGTTTGGGTGCAGATCTTTGCGGACATCCTCCAGATTCCGGTCGATGTTCCAGAAGCGACCGAGCTTGGCGCGTTGGGGGCAGCGATTGGGGCTGCGGTTGCTTCGGGTTGCTATCCGTCTTACGAAGCGGCCAGTGAGGCGATGGCACGATTTGAACGAACTTGCGAGCCAAATCCTGCTTTGGCCGATCTCTACGCCGAAAAATACGCGCGATACAAGAAGGTGCTGGACGCTATGGCTCCGATATGGTCGGAGCTGGTTTGGAGCCAGCATGACTAATTGGACAGCGCCACTTTGAATTAGCCGTTTGGGCGCTAGCCCCGGTTTTTT
>CAZUAH010000859.1:0-4654 GCA_964617665.1 uncultured Pirellulaceae bacterium | reverse complement strand
TAGCCACGGTCGCCAGACCGTGGGAAATCACTGAACCACCGTCTGGCGACGGTAGCTACGAAATCCGAGATGTCGGTGTTGTGCCCCGGTCCTCGGCGTTGTGTCCCGGTCTCCTGACCGGGGCACCTTTGGCCAAGGCAGTGGCAGGGTCGGGAGACACTGCCATATCGCGACCCTGCCACAACGCTAGCGGCCGCGCCTCTCACCTCCCGGTCCACGTTCTCGACCACCTGGCCGACGTTGTCCGCCACCTTGGCCGCGACCTGGCTTGCGTCCGGGGCCTCCGCCTGGTCCAAACTTCCTTTCACTTCGATCACCGGTCGCTAGCATCGGCGCTCCGATCGGTTGCTCAATCACCTTGCCCGCTGTGAGAGACTTTCCAGCAAGGCCCGGATGTTCAGGAGCGTAACGGTGGATCTTGAAGACAGCGTTCCACTGATGCCCTCGATGGTCGGTGCCGGGCTCACCATCGGCGGAGAGAATGCCTTCGCGAACAACCGAGCTCGCATACCGCCAAACGATCTCGCCATCGGGTGTAACCTCAATGAAATTGCCAACGCAGCCGGCACAGATCAGAGTATTGCCGTTTGGCAGACGATGTGCCCCCGATATTTCCGAAGAGTAGAACGCCTCCGGCGGATCAGCACGGTATTCCCAAACAATCGGGGCATCGTAGCTTGTATAGCGACCATGCTCATCGACCGGCGGTTTGATCTCGATGACGCTTGAAAAACCGCGATCCAATCCATTGTTGAAGATCAGCATATTGCCCGCTCCGGGGCAGTTGTCCGGAATCCACTGGGCGTCATGCTGCTGGAACAACTGACGGTCCTCGCGCTGTCCGTTCTGATGAGCGATCGGATTACCCCATCGCCAGAGCAAGTGTCCGGCGGGGCCCGCCGCTTCTTCCGTCGTCGTCGCGTGATCGATCACCCAAATCTCGTTGAAACCTCGGGCACTGAGGACGATCTGGTCAAGATCCGCGTTGTAGTCGATTGAGTTGCCATGATTCCAGAACGCCGGGATGCCACGTTGTGAACCGTGAACGTCTATCAACTCAGGGTGTTCGGACACATCTCCATAGTTCGCTTTCGTCGCGTCAAAATCCTGCACCAGGTGATCCCACACGTGCCACCTCCATACAATCTCGCCGGACTTGGGACCGGTCTTTTTCACCTCGATGATATGTTCGGGGAAGAGATGTCCGTCACGGAGCTGTCGAGGATCGAAACCGGCCTCGACGCATTCCTCCTGACTCTTGTACTCAACGGCCAAAAGCAGCACATTGCCATTTGGCAACGGTGCGATGTCGTGATGCGATAGCACTTTGTCGGTGGAATACTCGAATTCCCAGACGAGATTGCCTTCCCAGTCGTATTCTTCAAGTCGCCCGCCTTCGCCGCCACGAGTGAAGTTGCCATTCTTCGTGAAGCAGCAATGCAGCAAATGGCCGTTCTCAAGCAGGTAGACCGATTGCCCCGGTTCGTATTCGGTGTCCCAACGGTTCACGACGCGGCCTTCGTTGTCCATCAGATAGACCATCGTATTGTGCTTCGGGGCGAATAGCGTGTAGCCCTTGAATGCTCGCGTGTCGTTGATCAGCAGACCCAGCGTCCGACCGTCGGCACGAATTTTGCCATCGCCCGGCACTTCATGGCCGAGATCCACGCCCGAACTCTCCAGCAGTGATGGTCGCAGGACCGTGCCAGGCTGCCGAGGCCGCGGCGGCCGGACTGCAACCCGTGGAGCGCTGCCTGCAGCAGCATTGCCCTCCGCCGGTCGGACAGGCCGAAAACCGATGTGATAGTAGCTGTGGTTCGGATCGTCGGGGCCGCGATAGTACGACGGATTGCGATTCGAAACGCGGCCATGGCCCCATTGGCCGTTGTACCAGTTGCCGCTACGAAGCACGCGATACGTATTGCCGTCTTGAACCGGCGTTCCCGCACTGGGGCCGGTCGGATTGTCGGTTGGTCCATTGCCGTAGTAGTCGCGGTTGTACCAATCACCAGTCCATTCCCAGACGTTGCCCGACATGTCGTAGAGGCCGTAGCCGTTGGCCCCGTCAGCAGTCTGATACGTCTCTTGCGGTCCCGGCCAATTGAATTGGTCTTTTGTCCTTGCTGTTCCATCGTAGAAGGCGACAGGCGTAGTCCACGGATACGATCCTGTTTCGTAAGGGTCTCCGGAGTTCGGCCAGTTGGCCCGACGTGTATCCGGTTCGTCGCCCCACGGAAAAATGCGATAGGTGTCCGTCAATCCACCGCGTCCGGCATATTCCCATTCTGCCTCGGTCGGGAGCCGATATCCGTTCATTGAGAAGTCGCACGCCCACGTTCGCGCGTCATAACACGAAGTACGGTTCTCCTTCTCGCTGAGCCAATTGCAGTAGGCGGCGGCCCCGTGCCACCGGATGCAAACCACCGGATGCCGTTCCTTGCCAGGGCGAATCACGAAGCGGTCCTTGGAATCCAACGCGATCTGCGAGGCTTCGTCTGAGGCGTGCGTATCGCAGTAGATGACATCCGTCCCGGCCTGCATGACCTGCCCATCACGCATTTCGATCGTCTTCGCCGCCCAGGCGTCGTTCAAGAAATCGCAGTACTGCCCGTTGGTGATCTCGGTTCGTTGCATATGGTACGCGTTGATCGAAACCGGATGGATCGGAACTTCATCATTGCGATGCTCCCGTCCACCAAGGTCATGATGGTCGCCCATCTCGAACTGACCAGCAGGAATCAATGCGAATCCTTCCGCCGCAGCGGGCGTTGTCGCATCGTGGCGTAAGCTTCCAGCTTGCGAATCTCTCGCGGAAGGTAAGCTGGAAGCTCGCCCCACGGCATCTGCTCGCGGGACGGCCTGATTGCTCATCGGCGGACGGGTATTGCCTTGCGGAGGACGTGGCTTACTCGCGGGCGGACGACCGCGGTCGGCACCGCTAGGCCCTCCACTGCTATCAGCGGGTCGCATTTCATCACGTGAGAGGTTCCCGTCGCCATTCTTGTCCAGTGCCTTGAGGGCCGCCGCCGCGTTTGCGATTTCACTGGCCGACAGTTCGCCATCACGGTTCGTGTCAAGGGCCAAGATGACGGGATTTCTCGACCCGCCTCCGCCTTGGCCGCCACGCTGCCCACCGCCTTGGCCGCCGGGACCACGTTGACCTCTGCCTTGCGGTCCGCGTTGCCGGTCGCCCTGTCGTCCACCCTGCAATCCCCGTTGGGCATCGCCTTGGGGTCCCCTCATGTCGTCCGAACGCCTTTGCCCGCCTTGGGCCTGTCGCCCGCCTTGGTTTTGCCCACGCGGCTGGCCCATCCCTCGCTGATCTTGCTCTCGCCGATCCGGAACCGCGTCACGCTGATACGGATCGGGCGACCGCAATTGCCCGTTTGCCACAGGAACCACCAGAAAACACAAGACGGGCACGAGGCCGATATAGTAAACAGGGCGGCAGGGCCGCCAACCGGGCACCGACCTATCAGGTTGGTCGACGAGCTTCCGCTCGGAAGAACTGGCCCGCTCCCGATGGTCGCTCAACTTTGTGAAGAAGTTCACAATGATCGCCAACAGTGGCACAGATCGCTTCATCGGTCAGTCCTCCTCGAGTTGAAAAAACTGTTGAATTGCGAGCGGCACAGCGGAAGCAGCCGATGCTTGATACCGACGAACAGCTTCGTGCCGCTCACCCGCTCAGTTCATTGGCGTTAGCTTTTCATCCGGCCAATAAGTGAGAACCGACAACTGCCCACATTTGTTTACCAGCGTCGGCGATTTTTCTTACTCTTCCAGGAGTTGTATGAAGCAGCTTTCAGGATTGGCCGAAAACCTAAGGCATTGCCGGAGTGAACACTCGGATGCGCCCGGTGGAGCGGAAGCTGACTGAAGGCCATTCGGTTACTACCCTTGCTACGCTAGTTCCAGATAGGGTGTCAGCGACTCCTGGATTTTCACCCTTGCGCGGCGAAGCAGCGACTTGAGAGCCTGCTGCGAGATGTCCATCGCGTCGGCAGAGGCTGCGTAGCTCAATCCTCGAAAGTAGAAGAGCGATATGGCGGTTTGTTGGCGATCACCAAGCTGAGCGACGGCCTTGCGCACCAGATGGCGAAGCTCTCCGCGCATGGCATATTCCACTGGCGTCTCGGCAGCCCGTCGCGACGGGACAAAGTCCACTGGTCCGGCGTACGAACCGTCGACGCCCAGTCCACTCGTCTCTGGCCGTCTGGCCAAATAGCGGCGAGCGTTGCAGACGACACCGTTGACGATTCTGAACAACCACGCCGAGAACTTGGCTGTGACGACATACGTCTTGCGAGCGCGATAGACTCGCAAGAAGACCTCCTGGGCGAGATCTTCCGAGTGCCGATCATTTCCCAGTAGATGTGTGACCACCCTCGTTACCTTGGGGCGGTACTGCACGGTCAACTCGTCAAACGCCGACAGGTCGCCTGCCCTTACGCGAAGCATCAATCTCGTATCGGGATCCTCGGCAATAGTCCAACCAGAGCTGTGTCGGTTTGGTACGGCTATCATGTCGATTCCCACGATGCGGCCATGGCTTCTTCCCACTTCTGAATCAGGTCTTCAGAAACACCGACCTTTTTGGCCACTGCCCGGCGAGATACTTCGCTGCGTTGGCCTCGGGTTCGACGCCAGACCC
>CAZUAH010000858.1:0-4655 GCA_964617665.1 uncultured Pirellulaceae bacterium | reverse complement strand
ATGTTCGGTCACTCCGAACGACGCTGAGACGGGAGGGCTAATTGACGCCTTACAGCAAAGCCTATCGCACTAGTTCTTGTAACCGTTTGTCTGTTCAGCGGCGTATTGCCGCCGTCCTCATGCGCCGAAGAGACACATGACACGGTGATTCTTAACTTTCCCAAAAACCCGCATCCCGAAGGTTGGACGATTGAAGGCTATGCATTCGGGACGCGCAGTCCAAATCTGAAAGAGCGGCAGAAAGCGGCAGAGCCGTCACAAAACCAGCGGCAATACCAGTCAGGCAAGATGACGTCGCCGGAGTTTGTGATCGATAAGGATTACCTGAAAGTGGTGTGCTCGGGCGTTTTCCATCCTACTCTCTGCACGATTCGCCTGGTTGTGGACGGCAAAGATGTTCGTTCGTGCTCTCCCGAAACGGGATGTGGATTCCTTGGAACGGATGCGAGCCCCGGAGCTTCAGTCGAACGGTTATCCCTCTTCAAGGCTCCGACCTCCGCAGAATACTGGTTCGATCTTCGGCCCTTGAAAGGAAAGAAAGCAACCATCGAAGTCCGGGACCACCATGCCAATGGTCACCTAGACCTGGTAAGGATCGTGACCACCGATCGCGAACGGCCACCGGGAACCGACCTTATCACGAGGGCCGCCAGTTGGCTGCCTGATCACTACCACGCTTCCATTAAGGGCGACTACTTATTGTTGCCCGTTGGGCGACTTGCAGGCACGCCGCTTCAGGAAGTGACCGTCGAGATAGACGGCCAGGAAAAGCTTGTGGTCGATCTCCCGTTGGCGTTTGGTTCGATTCCCGTGGCGGGCTATCTCCCCGTGTATGACTTGACCGGTGTCCAGGGGAAACCTCTGAAGGTTTCGTTTCACAGTTATGGAGGTCACGAACCATCCAGAGAGCCCGCCAAATTGCTTATGCAACGCGAGATTCCAGGGCGTGAGGTTTCCGACGACAAGCCTGCGTTCCATATCCACAACAGGATCGGTTTGCTGAACGACCCCAATGGGCTGTGTTATGTGGACGGTGTTTACCACATCTTCCACCAGTACAACTACAACATTACGGCCTGCTCGTGGGCGCACTACACAAGCACCGATTTGATGCACTGGGAAGAGCGCCCATTTGGTCTATTTCATGATGAACTGGGATCGATGCACTCCGGTTCAGCGGCAGTGGACGTGCTAAACACTTCCGGCTGGCAGACAGGAAAGACGCCTCCGGTGATCGCGGCATATACCGCGTCGCGGGGCATGGGAGGCAGCGACAAGATTCAGGTACAGGGCATTGCCTATAGCGTCGACGGCGGCAAAACCTTCACCAAATATGAAGGCAATCCGGTGATTGGCAAGTCGCAAGTGTTGGCACGAGGTTCCGACAATGCCCGCGATCCAAAGCTCTTCTGGTTCTCACCAACGAAAGGTCGTGATCCCAATGCGGAAGATGGTTACTGGGTCATTGTCCTCTTTGAAGGTCGTTCGCTCACCATTTACACATCCGAGAATCTCAAGGATTGGGAGAAACACGGCAGTGTGGAGGGATTCCATGAGTGCCCTGAACTCTTCCCGCTGGCTGTCGATGGCGATCCGAACAACGTCCGCTGGATTATGTACGGGGGAAGTGGTCAATATTATATTGGTTCGTTCGATGGAAAGAGTTTCAAACCGGAGACGGAAAACAAACTGCCCATGTATCACGACGGCAGGTGCTATGCCGCACAAACCTTCAATAACACGGAGGAAGGAGATGGCGGACAACCTCGGCGGATTCAAGTCGCATGGCAGGGAGGACGCTTAGGACAACTATCCACGCCCACGGAGTTGACGCTCAGAACAACACCGCTTGGCCTGCGGATTTGTAAGCTGCCGGTCACGGAGATCGCGAATCTCTACACACGCTCGGTGAATCGGGACGGCACGAAGCTTGCCCCAGGTGACACCAACCCATTGGCTGCCCTCCAAGGCGGACTCTACGACATCGACCTCGCGGCCGACCTTTCCGAGGCCAGGCAGCTTGTTCTTGATATGCGCGGCACGAAGCTGGTGGTCCATGTCACAGCTGATGGGCTGACTTTGGGCAGCATGAAGATTCCCAACACGAGGACCCTATCCCTGCGCGTCGTGGTAGACAACACCTCCATCGATGTCTACTTTGGCCAACATGGACTCTTTTACTCACCTAGAATGGCGAAACCGACCTCGAAGACGCTGAGTATCGAGGTGAAAGACGGCACGGCAACGTTCACAAAGCTGCGAGTGAATGAACTGAAATCGATTTGGAATAGCGAAGGAAGGCGCCAGCGAAAACCGCGATCGCCACGATAACCCGGGTATGCTATGAACGAACTGCGTTTCCAGAAAACACGTGCTGCTTAGCTCCGCCGACGGCGAAATGACATTTGGAGCTTACTATGCTTCGACTTGGTCACATCGCCCTCATCATCATCGTGCTCACGGCAGCGATTGATGCCTGGGCTTCGGACTGGAAGGTGTGGACGGAGGCCGAAGACTATGTCGCTCAGAACGGCTCGCAGGCGGCGTTTTACCGAATGGAGAAGACGGCCTCGGGTGGGCGGATCGTCGACAACGATTGGGGTCGCGACGTTGGGGATTTGCTTCGCTGGAAAGTGGCAACGCCTGAGCCCTGCGAAGCGATCTATTTGACGGTCAAGTTCTCGCGTGCGCCACACGCAGCAGCCTCGATCCGCGTTCGCATCGGCGATCGGCAGGCCGACGTCCGCTTTCCTACCACCGGCGGCTGGGGTTTCGAGAAAGAACAATGGCAATTCGGCGAGATCCGCTTGCAGGGTCTTCTGGCGGGACTGCATGTTGTCGAGCTGACGGCCACTGCGCAGAACAGTAACCTGAACACCGACGGCTTCTTCGTCAGCAATCACTCGCTGACTGTGCCCGGCAAGAAAGTGGTGCTGCAGGATGTGGCCCGACAGCGAGCTCTGGCGATCGCAGCCGAATCGGATCCCGAGCTCCGACGCAGACTACTGGCTCCGTATCGAGAGCGAATCCAGCGAGTTGCCTTTACCAAGCACTTCGACATGGGAGGTTCCCATTATGCCTATACAGACGCGGTGAGCGACGAAGATACGCTCAATCCCACCGGTACGGTCAAGGAGTTCAATTTCAAAGGCGGATCCAGTTTGTGTCTGCTGGAAATCGACGAGGACTACAACATCAAAGAGACGACCCTGCTGGACGATGAAGACGGCGTGTTCCGCGACCCAGACGTTTCGTACGACGGCAAACGCATTCTCTTCTCCTGGAAGAAGTCGGCTCGCGGTGATGACTATCACCTATACGAGATGGATTTCGAGACGCGAAAAGTCCGCCAACTCACATTCGGCTTGGGGTTCGCCGATTACGAGGGGATCTATCTGCCCAATGGCGACATCATGTTCAGTTCCACGCGTTGTATGCAAAACGTCGACTGCTGGCACGTGAGCGTGTGCAACATGTACCTGATGAACGCAGACGGAAAACACATGCGCCGGATCGGGTACGACCAAGTGCATACCAACTATCCGCAGGTTCATCCGACAAGCGGGCTCGTGACGTATACACGCTGGGAGTACAACGACCGCGGTCAGATCTATCCTCAGCCTCTGTTCCGGATGTATCCGAACGGTGCGCAGCAGACGGAGTTCTACGGGAATAACTCCTACTTCCCCACGACGATCCTCCATGCCCGTGGCATTCCCGGTACAGGAAAAGTCTTGGCCGTCCTTTCCGGGCATCACACTCACCAACGCGGAAAGCTGGCCATTATCGACCCATCGCGGGGACGGCAAGAAACGAGCGGCGTGACACTGGTCGCTCCAGTGCCCCAAGAAAAACTCTCCGGCACGATCAAGATTGATCGGTACGGGCAGGACGGGGACCAATGGCAGTATCCCTATCCGTTGGACGAGGATAATTACCTGGTGACATTCCGGCCCGACGGGGAAGCACGCTTTCGGATCTACTTCATGAACAAGAAGGGCGAACGGACGCTCCTGGCGTCTGATCCGGCTGTCTCCTGCAACCAGCCCATTCCGTTTGCTCCACGCCCGATCCCGCCGCAGCCGATCTATCCCACGGACTGGCGTCGAAAGACCGGTGGATTCGCCATCCAAGACATCTATCAAGGACGGGGCCTGGAGGGCGTCAGTCGGGGCACGGTCAAGAAGATCAGGGTCGTCGCGCTGGATTACATGGCCACGGACATTGGCCGAAAGCATGGGCCATCCGCCATCAGCGATCTGGCCGCATGGGATGTAAAGGTTGTCCTAGGCGAAGCTCCGGTTTACGAAGACGGCTCGGCCGCTTTCGAAGTTCCCGCTCGCACGCCGGTCTACTTCCAAGCGATCGACGCACAAGGACATGTGGTGCAGACCATGCGTTCCTGGTCGACGCTGATGCCGGGCGAAGTCTTCAGTTGTATCGGCTGCCATGAGGACAAGAACGAGGCGGTTGCCGCGGGATCGGCAACGATGGCAGTACAGGCCGGCATAAGGCCGCTTGCGCCGTTCTACGACGTAACAGGCTGCGGTTTCAGTTTTCCAAAGACAATTCAGCCGATTCTGGACGCCAAGTGCGTGGGGTGCCACGACGGCACGGAACCGCCCGACCTGCGAGCCACACCGGTCTGGGACGCC
>CAZUAH010000857.1:0-4657 GCA_964617665.1 uncultured Pirellulaceae bacterium | reverse complement strand
AAATCCGAGCCGCTACTTCATGGCCACGCGCTCGCAGAGTGCGCCGCCGGAAATGGCGTTCTCAGGACAGATGGGCACGGTCTTCTGGTAGGGCATCCTTCGGAGACAATTCTTGTTGGAGGAGACCTCTTAGGGAATACTCTTAATGCGGACCTATACGACCCGGCACTTACGGTCCGGATCGATGGATCGGAGACGCCCGGTACGCCACAGTTACTCGAAGTAATGAGCCACGACTTGGGAGCCGATCCGGCTGCCTTTTCTCGGAACTTCGCTTATGGTTCGATCGTTCTAGAAAATGGCGCCCATGTAAGAATGACAGACCAATCCGACAATGCCGCCGGGGAAGAGCCCGAATCACTTTACGTCGGTTCTCTTACCGTGCCCGCGGACACGACGCTTGATCTCAATGGGTTGCGCGTCTATGCCAAGTTGGCGCGTATTTCCGGCAACGTTGTAGGCGGCAGTGTCGAACGTGTACCCGACAGCGGGCCCATCGCGTTTGGATCACCAACGCTTGGTTCGATCGCCGAATCCGGTGAGTTAGATGAGTGGACCTTCTTCGGCCGTGCTGGCCAGTCTATCACGGCAATCCTTAACCCAGGCAATGACGACACATCGCTCGCGGTTGCACCTTACCTCGGGTACGGCGAGCTCCAACTGAAGGACGCTGCCGGTACGGTCTTGGCTGAAGGCGGCAGTGCCAGCCACGGAGCCGTTGTGACGCTGGCAGACGTATCGTTGCCAAGCGATGGCATTTACCGACTGCAGGTGCGCGCACCGTCCGAAAACTCCAATCGCACGGGCAACTACGCCATTACTATCTGGAACGTCACCGCAGATGTGGCCCCGGTCGTGTTCAATCAGCACGTCGTGGGCAACATCGAGGCGCCTTTCAGCGTCGACCGATGGACCTTCTCGGCCGTTGCTGGCCAGCAGATCCGACTTGACTTGATTGACGAGTCGTATTCGGGGATTGTCTTCGAGTTGGCGGGACCGGACGGCTGGACTGGATTCAGTGATCTCAGCGGCGATTCCGATCTGATAACGCTGCCGGCGTCCGGAGCATACGTCTTGACCGCTTATGACGAGAGTGGGCACTACGGCGAAAACTACGCATTCCGCCTGTTGGAGACCCAACAAACCACTCTTGCACTCGACGTTATTCACGAAGGGACACTTGCCGGTAGTGGTCAGGCACAGCTTTTCCGCGTGACAGTTCTAGAGACCAAGCCGATGCTGATCGCTCTGGACGATGCCTCGTCGGAAAACCATAACGAGCTGTACGTCAGGTATGGTGCACCGCCAACGCGGGGCCACTTCGACTACCGTTCCTCCACTCCGGCTGCGGCAGATCAGGAGATCCTGGTCGCTCCGGCAACCGTCGGCGAGTGGTACGTCTTGGTTTACGCCAGTCACGTACCCACCTCAGGCAGTTACACACTGCTCGCATCGGTATCCGACCTGTTTCTGCAGAGTGTGACTCCCGACCATCACAGCACTCTCGCCGACGCGGTGCTCACGCTCACTGGGGCCGGTTTCAACAGCACGACCGCTGTCGAGTTGTTCGATGGCGATGGTGTCGCTTACCAGCCACAAACGATCGAGGTGGATTCGTTCACGCAGCTTACAACGACCTTTGCGGCCGGCACCGTACCCGTTGGTCACTACGGCGTTCGCGTCACACAAGGCAGCCAATCGGAGGAAATAGCCGACGCGATTCAGATGGTTGCAGGTGCCCAGCCCCGCCTGGAGACGAATCTGGTCGTACCGCGCTTCGTCGGCTATCACGCCACGGCCGTGATCTATGTGAATTACGCCAATACGGGTGACGCCGCCATGCCTGCGCCTTTGTTGGAGTTACATGTCGAGCAGAACGGTATCCACGGCGCGTTTCTCACCCTCGACAAATCGCGGGTGTACCAGGGATTGTGGACGGCCACAATGCCAGAGGGCTTCGCCAATTACATCCAGTTGCTCGGCAGCGGAGCAACTCCGGGTGTGCTGCAGCCAGGGGAGTCCGTCAGTGTTCCCGTCTACTACGTCGGCTGGCAGCAACCGTGGGACTTCTCCTACCCGCGAGTTAACTACAATCTGACCGTGTTGGACGCGGACAACACCGACGTCTTCGATTGGGAGGCTGTGAAGGACGACATGCGACCAGCCAATTTGACTATGGAGCAATGGGAACCCGTGTTTAGTAACCTGGTGTCCGAGGCCGGCGATACTTGGGGTGACTATGTGCGGATGCTAGATGAGAACGCCGCCTACCTGGCTCGCCTGGGACAGCAAGTTAACGACATTCGCGATCTGCTGGCATTCGAAGCCCTGCAGGCGAGCGGTTTCGTGGACGCCGGCACGTTGGCCTCCGCCACGGATGCCTTTGCACAGGCACCGGGCCTGTCCATGTCGTTTGAGCGCAGCTTTGATTCCGACATCCCATCCCGTTTGCGTTTGGGGCGACTTGGCTGGGGCTGGTCCGACAACTGGGAGTACCAACTGTCCGTGGCCCATGACGTGCCTGGACAGACAAACCAGTCTGGCACGGTCATCATCACGGGGCCAGGCGGTGAGCAGCGCGTCTTTCAACCCGACGCTCGCAAAGCCTCGTACTTCTCGCAGCCCGGTGACAATGCCACGCTCACGGCAGTGGCAGGCGGGAGCTTCATGCTCGAAGAGACGTACGGGGTCGTTTATGCCTTCCGCTCGGACGGTAAACTCGACTACGTCCAGGACACACATGGCAACCGAATTACCTGCGTCTTCACGGCTGATCAGCTAATTCGCCTGGAGCACAACGCGGGGCCATTCCTGAGCTTCAGCTACACGACGGGCGGACGCGTTGAACAGATCACCGACTCCGTGGGCCGAACCACCATGTTCAGCTATGATGCAAGTGGCGAACATCTTGCCTCGGCTACGGACTACCACGAGCTCACGATCACCTACGATTACTACCTTGGCGAGGGCTCGGCACGGGAACATGCACTCAAAAGCGTGGCCAAACCCGGTGGCAGCGGCTTCGAGATCACGTACGACGAGCTAGGCCGTTTGACGTCGAAAACCGGCGGTTGCGACGGAGGCGGCGCGGCTACGTACAGCTATGGACCTGCGGGCGAGGTCACGGTCACCGACGCACTCTCCAACACTAGGCAATACTTCTTCGATCACCGAGGACGCTTGCTCAAGACCATTGACTCGCTGGGCAATGTGGCGACGCGCATGGATGACGATGACGGTCGAATGAGAAGAACCACGGATGGTACCGGGCGTACGACGACGCATACCTTCGATGATCTAGGAAACGTGGCGAGCATCACCGACGAGATGGGCCATACGACCACGTACACGTACGACGGTCGGTCGGGCCGCCTCACCAGTTTCACTGACGCGAACGGAAACGTTACTCGTTACGCCTATGACTCGGTTGGTAATCTGCTGAGCATCACCAATGCGGCCGGTCTGTCGCAAAGCTGGACCTATGACAACCGGGGACATCGCACTAGTTGGCAAAACTATCGTGGCGACACCATTTCCTACACGGTCGATGCGATGGGGCGAGTAACAGAACGCCTTTATCCTGATGGTTCGCTGGTCACGTTCACCTACGACACACGTGGGAATGTCACCAACTACGCCGATGCCACCGGGACCACGGCGATGGAGTACGACATATTCGATCGTCTGGAAAAGATCACGTATCCTGGCGATCAATGGCTGGCCTACACCTATGACACGGCCGGCCGTCGTGCCACGATGGAAGATCAACTGGGGCATCGCACGGTCTACCACTACAATGCGCATGGGGACATCGAGTATTTGACGGATGAGACGGGGGCCGAGATCGTCCGCTATACATACGACGCTGCTGGCCGGCTGGCGCTGAAGACCCTTGGCAACGGCGTCTACACCGCCTACGCCTATAGCCCCGCCGGGCAGTTGATGGAACTGGCCAATTTTCAAGAAGACGGAGCCGTCCTGTCAGAGTTCGCGTACACGTACAACAGTCATGGCGAGCGTGCAACCATGACGACAACGTACGGCGAGGGCGATGCGCGTCAGGCTGGGGAATGGCAATACGACTACGACGACACCGGGCAACTTGTCGGATGGACGGCCCCTGACGGCCGGTACGTGGAATACAACTACGACGGCCTTGGCAACCGCCTGAGCGTGCAAGATGCTGGGGTGACCACGGATTATGCCCTGAATAGCCGGAATCAGTACACGCAAGTTGGGGACACCACGTTCGAATATGATGCGGACGGGAATCTCATCAAGGAAATCACACCCGGTGGCACGATCGTGTACGCATGGTCGGCCGACAACAGACTCATGAGTGTTTCCAGTCCGGGGCAGGATATCCAGTACACCTATGATGCGTTCGGAAACCGCACGCAGACGCGAGTGAATGGCGAGGTTACCGAGTTCCTCGTCGATCCCTCAGGGCTTGGCAATGTGGTGAGCGAATCGTATTCGGACGGCGACGTTTATTGGTATGACCACGACTCGGGCCTCGTCTCAAGGAAAACCGCAAGCGGAGAAAGGGAGTACTTCACTTTTGATGCCCTCGGCAACACCTCCGAATTGACATACGAGTCCGGGACTCGGGGGCGCCAAACTTGCTCTTTCCTGGTTAACTGAGCTGGTTTTGTGA
>CAZUAH010000856.1:0-4686 GCA_964617665.1 uncultured Pirellulaceae bacterium | reverse complement strand
GGCCAGAAAGGAAGAGTCTACGCGCTGGAGTACTTGGCCACGAAAGAGGAGTATCCAAAGCATGTGGGGAAAGCACGAGTCATGTTCGAGTCGTTTGAGATTCTAACTCCCCCTCCGCCCAAGGCTCCTTCCTCCAAACTGCAACGTTTCAGAGAGCTTGCGGAAGCCTGGGCACGGACTTCCGAGGAACAAGTCGACGAAAGGGAAATCAGCAAGAAGGTCCAACAGTTGTCGGATCGATTCAAGCCTGGAGGACGAAATTATCACGGCCTATCGTGGTTCAATGATGCCTGTCTGTAGCATTTGCCCGCCGCCGTGACAAACCTGACAATGCTGAACCTCGACGGGGCAAAGATCACCGACGCCGGTCTAAAGCACCTGGAGCGGCTGCCCAGCCTTCGCGTTCTGACACTAAGCGACACGCAGGTTTCGGATGCCGGTTTGGAGCACTTGAAGTGCCTGGCCGACCTCCGCTTGTTGGACCTCAGAGGCACAGATGTCACTGATGCCGGTTTACAGCATCTGCGTGGTTTGCCCGAACTGTCAACGTTACGCCTCACCGGCCAGAGTGGAGGCCCGTGGCCTCACACGCCGATTATCGACTTCGTGATTCAATACCACGACGGCGACGGCTACCGGGAGATTCCCCAAACGAAGATCACCAACAACGAGTCGCCCGACTGGCACACGCGTTTCGAGCCCGTCACAACCAACAGACTCCGCCTCACGGTCACCAAGACGCCCGGCGATCTGACACGAATCTGGGAGTGGGAAGTGTATCACCCACCCACGAAGAAGAAGTGACCGTCGAGTACGGGGCGGTTGGGCGGTCTACCTATTCGCGGTAGCCCGCCAGAACAGAAATCGCCGACACTGCACAAGATTGCTCACACGAACTTCGTGATTCCGGGCATGGCAATGTCATACGTGCCTTGTTCGTTAGGCTTGATCGGCGGCTCGACATCCCATCCGTATCGGTCCAACTCGACCGACTGCTCCGAGTTCATTGCCTGTTCCCAGGTAAGCTCTTTGCCCGTGTGACAAACGAATTGTCCCAGCAGGGCCAACATCGTGCTTCGGGCCATGTACACGCCGTTGTTGATCGGCTTGCCCGAGCGGATCGAATCGAACAACTCCTGGTGCTCAATGTCGTACATGCTCCCTTTCGGGCCGTCGTAGCTCCATTCGTTCTGGCCTTCGATACGACCTTTCAGCAGGTATGCGATGCCTTTGGTGCCGTAGATCTTGTCTGTCATTTCGCGGTAGCTGGCGACTTGGTTACGGCAGATGCCAAACATCCGTACGCCGTTCGCATATTCGTACACGATGGCTTGATGGTCAAACAAATCGCCATAAGACTCGCCGAAGCAGGCGGCACGACCGCCGACGCCCCATGCCTTCACCGGGGGCTCGTCGTCCATCGCCCAGGCCCCCTTGTCGATGCTGTGGATCAGTTGTTGCAGGCACTGGTCGCCGGCAAGCCAGTTGAAGTGGTACCAGTTGCGCATCTGCCACTCGAATTCGCTCCACTCGGGTTTGCGTCTGTGGACGTGATAGGGACCCACGGCGTAGGTTTCCTGAATAGTAACGATATCGCCGATGGCCCCATCCTTGATTCGTTTCATCGTTTCGCGGACGACCGGATGATACCGGTTGCATAGCCCGGAAACAATGCTCAGGCCCTTATCCTTGGCATCTTCGCAGGTGGCCATAACGCGTTTGATTCCCGGAGCGTCCAACGAGTGTGGCTTCTCGCAAAAGATGTGCTTACCCGCATCGACAGCCGCCTTCAGGTACGCGGGATGGAAATGCGATGCGCAAGCGATAATGACTACGTCGATCCCGCTATTGATCACCTTCTGATAAGCGTCGAACCCGACGAAGCAATGGTCGTCGTCAACAGCCACTTGGTCGGGCTTCATCTTCTTCAGCCGATCGCGACTAGCCTTCACCTTGTCCTCGAAAATGTCGGCCATGGCCACCAGCGTGATATCCTTACCCGCGTTCATTGCATTGGCAGCGGCACCAGAGCCTCGTCCACCGCAGCCAATCAGCCCGACCTTAAGCGTTTCACTGCCGGCAGCGTGGGCGCTGCGGGAAAGGGGCAGGCCAACCGCTATGGCCGAGCCGGCCAGGGCTCCCGTGTCTTTCAAGAATTGGCGTCGCGAGGTGTGATCGGTCTTGGCGGGATTTTGCGGTGTGGTCATGCTGACTCCTCCGGGTTGGATAGCAGAAAACGGGAACATGGCACATCAGGCGCCGAGCAGTTCACTGTCACGAATCTCAGTATAGCGACCTTTTTGCTCATCGTCTGTCCTCTTGAGGATAGACATGAGTTTTGGGTCGGATTGGCTTCGGAGGTGGCTCGCGTCAGTTTGATCAGATATCTTGTGATGCGACGTTGTCCAACCTTTCTTCGGAGACAAAGACGTGAAACAAACAGGCGACGTGATTCAGTGTTCTCTGTGCGGAGCGATTCTATTGCTCTGCTTCGTTGCGTCCGCGGGTTCGCAGGAGAAGCCGACGCCGAAACTCGCTGAGTGTCTGCATTTCAACGGAGACGATTTCACAGCCCAGCTTCCCTGGTTCTACCACGGTCTGGGATTCGATCAGGTGCGGGAACACGACATGTACAGCTTCGAGGTTAACAGCCTCGATCTGCGGCCGGGCAACTACACGGTGACGTTGGTCCCCAAAAGCCGCGACGTCAAGCTGGCCGTTGGGTTCGACGGGCGGACGCTTTCTGAGATGCCGGTCAAAGATGGGCGAGTTGATTTGCCCGGCATGTCTATCGGCAACCGAATGCTGAGCCTGTATGTCCGGGCGAAAGGCGTCGGCAGTGGCGAACCGCTGGAATCGGTTTGGGTCTATCCATCGGATGTCGCGTTTGCCGAGGCCAAAGAGTCCGCCCTGCCATTCAAACGATATCGGCGAGACATCCGATACGCTGATCGCGAAATCCTGCGGAAAGACAACTGGGACGAATTCTACGGAGTGCTGAATCGCAAAGGGTTCGGCAAGAAAGAGCTTCGCGCGATGTTCAATGACATCGTCGATTGGTGTAAACGGCGTCAGGTTCTCGATCCCAAAGACATTCACTACGGTGCTATCTACTCCGAGGAGGACAAGTACGATTTCCGCGACGCGGCCGCCGCTGCAGTCTGTTTCATGTATGCTTGGCGCGATACTGGCGATGCCGAATATCGCCGGCGCGCGGTACTGGCCAGGGACTACTGTTACAAAGGCCAGCACATGTCCGACACCAAGAACACTGCCCAGTTCGGCGGTTTCTGCCACATGGTACACGGCGCGTGGGGACCTGGGATGCAGCGACTAGGCGGCGAGTTGGGCGACGCGGTCGGTGTCGAGACGGCTATTATCGTCAATTTGCTAGTGAAATTGATCGAGCTGGGCCTCGAGCCGTCGCCCAAGGACATCGAACACCTCCGAGCCGCGGCATTGTGGAAGGTCAATAACGAGTTCTCGCCTGGCGTGTTTCGTCATCACGAGGGCGCGACGCACGATTGCCAGAACTCCAATGCGTTGGGAGCCGAGGCGATTGTGCGGGCCTACTACACTCTGGAGAAACTTGGCCATAAGCCGCCGGACGAATGGCTCGAAGCGGCCGGACGCGGCATGGCTCATTGGGTCGAAGGGCAGGAAGCCATCGGCTGTTGGCCTTACGTCTTTGCTAAAATCGGTCGCGGTCAGGCTTACAGCCAACAGAACATCCCGGACCAAGGCATGGGCTGCTATCACTTCCTGGTAGCCTACGACACGCCAGCCTTTCGTGAGTTTCCTGGGGCCAAGGACGCCATGCGCCGTGCCGCGCGATGGTGGCTCTGCGTAAGTCGGCTGGACCGCGACGGGCCCATCACAACGATCGACCTGGACGATCGGGAAGCGCGTGGCACTCTGAAGTTCTCGAAATTCACCTGGTGCCGGTTCATGGCCGCTGCTTCGCTGATGCGCATCGCCGAATTGACCGGCGAGCGAGAGCCTTGGCAACAACTCGCGATGCGCTACATGGAACACGTCGATACCAAGTTGCGCAATCGAACCGATCCCGACAAAGCCCCCTTCAAACGCGCGACCACAGACGACATGACGTTATGCTCGTGGATTCAAGCCGTCGAGTGGGCCGGAGTGCTCCTGAGCGAAATGGAAGAACGTCTTCCGTAGTGGCATGACCGCCGTCGTTGGCGGCTATCGGTCAATCTGGCAGTTCGGAAATGCTTGCCGGAGCCTCTCGATACCCGTGCCGGTGACTTTGGTCCGTTGCAGGGCCAACCATGTGAGTTGCTTCGATCCCATAAGGCGTTGGAGCCCCGCATCCGTCACATTCGTACCGTCGAGAAGCACGCTCTTCAGAGCAGGTAGTTCCTTCAAGTGGCCCAAGCCGGCATCTGTGATCGAGGTATCTGAGAGCGCCAGGAACTCCAGAGAACGTTGTCCTTTCAGTTCTGCGATAAACGCATCGGTGACTTGCGTTTCCGAAAGGTCTAGTTGTTTCAGGCTTTGAAACTCGAGACAGTGCACCAAGCCAGTCCCGATGATCTGAGTGCCGTCCAGGCTCAAAGTGCGAAGGGACGGCAGGTCTTTCAGGTGGATGAATGCTGAGTCGGTCACCTGTGTTCGGCGTCAATTAGCTTAAGTCTTTAGCGACAATTAGGTTGAGGGGCAGGG
>CAZUAH010000855.1:0-4687 GCA_964617665.1 uncultured Pirellulaceae bacterium | reverse complement strand
CTGCCCCTCAACCTAATTGTCGCTAAAGACTTAAGCTAATTGACGCCGAACAGACGCGTTTTACGCGAACGAAGAACTCATCGCGCTTCACTCGAAGGAGGGCGGTCCGCGGACGTTCCGGCTGCCCGAGGCGTGCGCGGTGACGGAACTCTTCGAAGAGAGAACGGTCAGCGTCCGTCCTCTTGCCGAGTTCACGGAGACCTTCCAGCCGATGGAAACGCGACTCTACCGGTTGCGGCGGGAGTGAGGTTCCGGAGAAAAGGGGATAGCAGGAAAAGGGCAGGCATCATCCCTTGCTTCCGAACGGCAGACACCATGTCTTGTGAATATGGGCATCCAACTTAGCTGTCAGTGTGGACAACGTTACTGCTCCTTACTGCCCGATAACGCCAGAGAGGCTGCGACGTGGCCCAACTCGATCCACCATCGTTCCCTCAGATTCTTGAGGTACAGATCTAGCACGCGACAAAATGCGGCCTCGCCCCTTTGCTTGCCGTGTCGCCTCTTGCAAGCTGTGCTTCGCGAGGCGACACTGATCGTTTGTCGGACTGCACGAGTCACCAAACCTTGAGAGTGGAGGATCAACCATGAACGCGCACCAAATCTTGTTAGCTCTATCCGTGTTTGTTGGGGGCGCCATTTGCTGTGTGCTCCCAGCAGGCGAAGCTGCCGATCAACCACCCAACGTCATCTATATCCTTGCCGACGACCTCGGCTACGCCGAATTGGGGTGTTACGGGCAGAAGAAGATCAAGACGCCGAACATCGACCGGATGGCCGCTGAAGGGATGCGGTTTACTCAGCACTATTGCGGCAACGCCGTGTGTGCCCCGTCTCGGTGCGTTTTGATGACCGGCAAGCATCCTGGGCATGCGTATGTTCGGAACAACGGGCGAGCCAAGTTGCCGGAGGAGGTGACGGAGAAATACGGCATGGAGTTTTCGGGCCAAACGCCGATTCCCGACGCCGAAGTGACTATCGCCGAAATGCTCAAACAGAAAGGCTATGCCACAGCAGCCATCGGCAAGTGGGGCTTGGGGCACTTCGGAACGACGGGCGATCCAAACAAACAGGGCGTCGATCTGTTCTTTGGCTACAACTGCCAGGCACACGCCCATAGCTTCTATCCAGCGTATCTGTGGAAGAACGACCAAAAGGTGATGTTGGATAACGATCCCCCCGTGCCCGGGCATGCCTCGCTACCGGCCGGCGCCGACCCGAACGATCCTGCCAGCTATGCTTCGTTCAAGGGCACGGATTACTCGGCCGATCACATGATCGACGTGGCCTTGCAGTTTATCCGCGAAAA
The DNA here is from genome assembly GCA_964617665.1 of uncultured Pirellulaceae bacterium. Lineage (GTDB taxonomy): Bacteria > Planctomycetota > Planctomycetia > Pirellulales > Pirellulaceae > JADHUC01. Next base: position 3,378 of record CAZUAH010000855.1, on the reverse strand, counting down.
GAAAGACGGACCATTCTTCCTGTACTTTCCGTCGACCATTCCCCACGTGGCGCTGCACATTCCAGACGAAGAACTCAAACCGTATCTGGGCAAGTGGGACGAGACTCCGTTCACTCGCGAAAGCGGCTACGGTTACACGCCGCACATGACGCCGCGCGCGGCTTACGCTGCGATGATCAGCCGATTGGATAAGGACGTCGGGAGAATCATGAATCTGATCAAAGATTTGGGACTCGACGATAACACGCTGGTCATGTTCTCGTCAGACAACGGCACGACGCACCTGGATAAAGAAGCGGACTACGAATTCTTCGAGAGCGTCGGTCCACTGCGTGGCCTGAAGGGCAGCCTGTACGAAGGTGGTGTCCGCGTCCCGATGATCGCCCGCTGGCCCGGCAAGATCAAACCGGCCACAACGACCGATCACCCATCCGCTTTCTGGGACGTGATGCCCACGATCGCCGAGGTGACCGGCGCGAAGGTGCCGAAAGGGATCGACGGAGTCAGCTTCGCCCCCACGCTGCTGGGCCAATCGGATCAGCAGAAGCAGCCCGAGTACCTGTATTGGGAATTTGCCGGCTATGGAGGCCAGCAGGCGGTTCGCATGGGCGATTGGAAGGCCGTTCGGCAGAACATGCTCCGCCGCAATAATCCTGATCCGTTGAAGATCGAGCTCTATAACCTGAGAGACGACATCGGCGAATCGCGCGACGTGGCAGCAGAAAACCCGGAGATCGTCGCCCGCATGCGTAAGATCATGGAAACGGGACGCGTGCCAAGCGAACTGTTTCCCATACCGCCGCTCGACAAATAGCGCGGCCGAGTGTGGTCGCAAAACAGCTATCTCCGCGGCTGATGCAGTTTCTGCATGGTCTGCGCTTGACGCAGGTCCTGCATCAGTTGCTCGATCTTGGCATGTGCGCCCCAGGTCGTCCGTACTTCGATCGTACTTTCGTCGCCGCGTTTGATGCTTGCCGGACCGCCAACGTCGTTCCACGTTTGCGGAGCCACTGTTTTCTTGATGGCACTGATTAAGTCATCACCGACGAATGGATCATTGGTGAGCCCTTTGGCATCGTATCGTGCCAAATACAGGTGAGCCTCCGCTACTTCCGGCGTCGTAATGACCATTCCTTCACCATCGGGATACCAAGTCAATTCGAGATCTCGAAGAAGGAGTCTCAACGCGCAGCGTAGCCGTATTCCATCTAACTTCCTTGTGATGGGCACGTCTGGTGTTATGCCGACGTCTGACAACGCTTCTTTGTCCAACGAGGTCTTCACGCCCGCCGTCTTGCTGAGAAACTGTATCACGTCCTCGAGCGGAGTCTCGATGAAGAACAAGCGGGTGGGGACGTTCAGCGCCGAGGCCACGGCCTTGGGTAGCACCGACGACGGGACCGCCATGTGCGAGGGTCTTATCACGCGGAGCTTGTCCCTGTAGCGTTTTTCGATCTCGCGATGGCCGTGGTACGTGTGGCTGATCACCAGGACGCCGGAGGAGATCTTGTGGATCGAAGCCGGTCCACCGACATTGCTCCACGTTTGCGGTTGAACGTTCTTCGTGATGTCGGCAGCCATAGTATCTGGGGATTGCCTACGCCATGGAACGCAAACGCGAGTCTCCAGTTCGGATTCGGCTTCCTCGGGCGTCGTGATCAACAAGACGTCGTCACGAACGACCCAAGTCAGTCCCAGGGGTCTCAGTACTGCTCCCAGTGCATCTGCCAAACTGACATTTTCCCTTTGTAGGATGACTGTCTGATCTGTGCCGATGCCGATATCGTCCAGAGCCCTTACGTCGATTTCGATGGCAATGTTGGTGAGTTTGGCCAGATGGCTCGTAACGTAATCCAGCGGCGTGTCCACGAAGTCGAACGACACTTTCGTCTCCAGCGCCTTGTCGATTGCGACGAGTGCCTCGTTGGTGGGCGGATTTGGGTTCTGTCGCATCGACTGCACGTACTGTTGATCCGCTCGACATAACCGCTCGATGGGCACTTGCACCATGATTCCATTTTGCATTCGCAGCCGCACGCTGTCCCCCGACACTTCCACCAACGTGGCCTCGACCGTGAACACGCCCGTGCTGTCCGTCCACTCACGCGCGCCGGAGTCAGCCACAAGGAGCAGGCCCAGAATCACAGACACAAGGACTAATCTTCGCAACATGATTCGTTACCTCCATTGGCACGTAGAAACCGTTTTGGAGCTTACCGACAGAAGACGTCGTTCTACAGAAGGCCATCGCCATTATACCTACGCGAAGATCGCAATGACCACTAGGGACTAGCCAGTGGCCGGGCACCGATGGGCATCTGATTCCTCTGCTCGCCCGTTGCGGTCGGACCCGCAGCACCAGACAATGGTGCAGCTTGCTCGAACTGAGCCCCTTCAGAAAGACACACCAACATGAGTAACGCCCCCGATCGGATTCTCTTAGTTCTGCTCACGATGGTGCAAGTTGCCTTTGTTTGCCTGACCAGCAGAGCCAAGGTCGTGGAAGAAGGCGGTTACGAATCGCTCGGACTTGTCTCAGCACACATCGGCGGTTTTCGGCAGACGCCCAAGATGTTCTCCTGGCCGAAGTTCGTGAAATGAGCCAGAAGGTCCGGGACTAGTCGTCGCCGTACTGGGTGACTTGTCGCTAGAGGAGGTTTCCAGCCATGCGTCGTTTGCGTTTACCGTTAGTCGTGTTCGCCGTGTTGCTTGGTCCGCTGGCGGTCGTGTATGTAGTTGGCACAGAAGAGGCCCCGCCCCATGTGCCCAGTCACACAGAAGCAGCTACCGTTCGCGATTTTGGAGCGGTAGGCGATGGCCGTGCCGACGACACCGCCGCGATTCAGGAGGCGGTGAATGCGGGGCTCGGCGACGTTAGATTCCCTCGCGGTACATATCGGATCACCAAGCCAATCGTAATCAAATTGGACAAAGTCGGTTGGGCTTCGCTGATCGGCAGCGGCACGGCAAGGATCGTAATGGCAGGACGAGGACCGGCATTCAAGTTCGTGGGTACCCACGCGGGTACGGCCGACCCGTCGGCCATCAAGCCTGAAGCCTGAGGTTTGGGGACGACAGCGCATGCCGACCGTGGACGGTATCGAGATCATTGGTGCCCACCAAGAAGCCATCGGCATCGAAGCAACCGGCACCATGCAGTTGCTCGTCACGCGAGTAGCCGTGCGCGAGGCCTTGCATGGCATCCACCTGACCACGCGAAATCGCAACGTGATCATCTCCGACTGCCATTTGTACGAAAACGCGGGCGTGGGTCTTTACCTGGATCATGTCAACCTACACCAAATCAATGTCACCGGTTGCCACATCAGCTACAACGGCGGCGGAGGGATTGTGGTCCGTGGCGGCGGCGTGTGCAAT
>CAZUAH010000854.1:0-4701 GCA_964617665.1 uncultured Pirellulaceae bacterium | reverse complement strand
TGGAGTCCCTCAAAATGATCCCCAATCGTGAAGAGAATCTGGGCCGCCGGAGGCGGCGTACAAATACCCTCTGCCGTCTAGCGTTTGATGATGTCGCGACGTGGTGCAATGGCAAGGTGGATTCGGCACCTGAGCCCACCCTTGAACGCCCTCCCACCGCCGGGACCAAAGCGGTTCACCGCCGGTCGGCGAAAACTTGGAGATGGCAAGATAATCGTCCCACGGCCTGTTGGCGGGACGGTAGAGAGTGTACAGGTTCCCTTCTTCGTCGACCTGGATGCCTCGCACGCAATCCAGGACCAGCATGCCTCTCTTTTTCAGCTTCCCATCCGCGTCGTATACGTTTACCTGGCGGTGCATGGCGACGTAGGCGCTCACGGGGCGTGCTTTTGGATCGACGTCGACTTTGGCGACGTAGTAAATGTTGCCTTGCCGGTCAACGTCCATGCCGTGATAGACATCGTGCCAGAAGTTGGCCTGCATCGCTCGATCGACCACCAGAGCGTTCGTTCCCGTAGCCGGGTAAGGAATCGGTTTGCCCGCGCGGTCGAAGCGCAGGATTTCCACGCCTGCCGGCCCCGCTTTCCATCGGTAGACCCTGCCGTCTTTTCCGAATATGGAATCGACAAACAGCGGCTCCTGTGGGTAGCGAAAATGCCGATCGTAATTCAACGTCCCCCAAGGCGAGGTCATCTTCAGGTCTCTGGCGTCGAAGAACAGGGGCGGCCACTTCTTGAGCACGTTCCCATCCTGGTCGAGCCGGTAGACCGTCCCGTACTGCTTGAGGCGGTAGTTGGAATCGTCTTCGGCGTAGAGGTGGCCGGTTTCGGGATCGATATTCAGGATGGGCTGATCGCCGCTCTGCCTGGGAAAGGACAGCGATTTGCCGTCGTCCTCCCACGTTGCCTTTGTCGAAAGATCGTTGCCAGCCAGTTGCAGTAGGCTGCCTGGGCCGGCGCCGTTGGCCACCCAGACCAACGGAGGGGACACTCCGGCGTCGACGGCGATCTGCAGGACGTCAGGGTGAAAAGGCTTGGACACGGCCAGCGCTTCGGGCTCGCGCCAACTTCTGAGTTTGATCAGCTTCCTCGGGGCCTCGGGTGGTTTCCCCGCCGCGGCGACTACCGCCTGCCGCAAGCTTGCCAACGTGCGCTCGACGCGCGGGTCCTTGGGTCTTGGCTCGGAACCGACCAGTACGTAAAGACTCTTCTCATGATCGATCGCGAAAGCGGTTGGACCGTTCAATTGTTCCTTCTTCCCTTGGTGTTGATAGTGCGTAATGGATGCCACCACGCGTTCGTTTTCGTCGAGTACCTGCAGGCGGTTGTTTCCAGCATCCGCCACGATCAGATGATTCCCATCAAACGCCAGACCGCTCGGTTCGACGAAACCGTCGAAGAAACCCCCTCTTTCGTACGTAACGCCCGGCCGCAACTGACACTTCCAGACATGGGCTCCCCGTTCCGCTTCTTCATTCAGTTCCCAATGGTAGCGAACGTCGCTTTCGCCCACTTCGAAGTGGTAGCCGTACAGCCTTGTCGGTCGCGATGTCTGCCCGGCCGACATATACAGCAGGCCGCTGGGGCCAAAACAGAAGTAGGGATAGTGAAGTGCGTGAAAGGGCAGGTAGTTTCTCAGTTCGTAGCAATGCCAGAACTCCTGGACCCAGGCGGTGCTTTCGAATGGTTCATTCCGCCCGGCATGGTAGGCCGAGGTCCATCCTTCCAAGGGCAAGCTGCCATCGGGCCTCAATCTCCACAATATCCCTCGGTAGATGTTGGCCAAGATCAGATCACCGTCTGGCGCCAGCGCTATCTTCTGAGGGTGGTGCCACCAGTCTCCGTACATCGAGCGTTCGCCCCACGGCTTGAAATGTTTCGGGATGACCAACTCCGTGCCCCCTTCGCGCGCCGTCTTTCGGCAGAGGTCTCGCACGCTCGAGCGGGGCAGGGTTGGGTTAAACGGCATGATTGTTCGCAAGTACTTACCCTGCCGGTCGAAAACTCGCAATTCGGCCACTCCTCTTACCGGCCTCGTGTCGGAGAGTACGTAGAGCTCGCCCTTCTGCTCGTCAACGGCGAGGTCCCAGATGATGCCCCGTGCATGAGGGTCGCCCGCAAGCAGGAACCCCTCCAGTTCCAATCGCACTTCGCCCGTCGTACCGGCGTGAGCAGAACCGGATCCAAGCGATATCGTCCGCTCCGCCTCTTCAGCCAGAAACGATCTGGCTGCCTTGTCTGGCGGACGATAGAACCTGTTGAGGCCGCGTGTTGAGTAGTCGGGCGGTGGAAGATCATCCCGCGCCGGGATTCCCGTCAGTATTCCCCACGCCGCGGGATTCGTCGACGTGCCCTGCCAGCAAAGGGTTTCGCCTCCGGGCATGCCGGACCGGCAGACATTGAACCCAATCTCCGATGCGAGCCTCTTGTTCTTGTTGAACATGTTCAGCGGTAGAGCAAACTCGGCAGACCATACACCCGCGCCCCTGGCCACGGCGGACTTGAACGGCGGTTGCCAGGTCCGGTCACCCCAAGGCGGCGTATGTTCGTTGTAGGAAGACGCGACTCTGCCGCCAGCCGTCGGAGTGATTCGGATCAGGTAGTAGGAATTCCGGTCAGCGTTGGAGTCGATCGAAAGTTCTACGTATTCCAAAACAGGCGTGGGCTTGCCGGGAGTGGCTTTTCCCGCTACCGCATTCTCACCTGTACAACGAACACCGACATAGAGATGGTCGGCGTCGCGCGAGATGAATGCCTCGGTCGTCGACTTAGTCGGCTTTCCCCGCGTGACCGTGAGCGGACCCGTCTTCGCCGCACTCTCCCAGCACGACTCTTCGAGCTTTCCGTCCACCACGGGCTTGGCAGCAGCCACTGGCACCTGCAATGTCGCCGGTCCGTTTTCCGCGGCCGGCGACGGGTCAAGGCACAACAGTGGGCACAGAACGGCAATGGAGATGAGTATCCGCCCACAAGTTCTTGGGCAGAATGCAGGAACGTAGGACGGACAATCGTGTCCGTCGGTCATGCAGCGACGGACACGATTGTCCGTCCTACATCGAATACGAAAACTAGTGAGCGAGCATTTGTCGATATGGCGAAACCGTTTCGTTCCTCGCTTCTCCGAGCCGTGGCTGTCTGTAATACTTGACATTTCGTCCCCCAATGTTGAATGGAGAGCGGTCGCACAAATAGTTCGTAGTCCCGCCTTCAGGCGGTCGTCCACGCCGCGTTTTGCTGCAAGACCGCCTGAAGGCGGGACTACGAACACTAATCAACGTTCCGACGCAATCAGCAGTGGAGCGAAGCGTTCTCGCAATTCGCGGAGTTGTTGCTCCTGTTTGGCGCTGTACGAGCCGGTGCGCTGAGCGTAGGTGTCCATCCACAGCATCAGCCGTTCTCGCTCGGTCGTCTCAAGTTTTACTTCGTAGTGCTCTTCGGCCAGTAGGTCTGTTAACGGGCTTGACATGGCGGCGCAGACGCCGGCTACTGAGCGGCGGGCGTCGTAGCGTGTCTGGACGTGGTGGCGTAGGCTGCGATCGCCGCCGAAGTCGAGAAGTGTGTTGTAGGCGGCCGAGGCGACAAGGTTTGTTTCGGCGCCTTCACCTTCGATCCCGGGCCGGTGGCAACGTACGCAGTGCTTGTCCAACACCGGTTGCACCAAGAGCCCAAAGTCCAACGGCCATGAGCCCGGCGGACCCGCCTCAATCTTTGATGGCTCCCGCATCGCTGCCAAAGGAGGACTGTGAGACGGCGTGGTCTGCCGATGTTCGTGGCAGCCGACGCAGGCGTACGTCTGGCCGGGCTGCACGTAGGTCACGCTCCGCATCGTCTGGACCGCCATTCCATCGGCGTTCAATGCCTGGAAGAAAATTGGCACACCCGAGGGGACCCGGAAAAAAGCCGAGCCGTCCTCCTCGACCGGAACCGTGCCCAAGACAAACTTGCCAGGATCGTCACGCGTAACGCCTAAGTTTGGGTGATTCATCCTGGGATCGGTTTTGGGCGGCACACCCACGATCCGCAGCTTGCAGATCGAGCCAGGGGCAATACCATCCAGGTCGCCATGATACGCGTCGCGCAGCAGCATGCGGCCTTCTTGCTGACTCCCGTCCCAACGGACTTCCGACGCGACCGCCGCGGGACGCGGTCGAGGGCGGATCGGCAACGGGTACATGCAGGATATCTTTGGGGCGCGGTAGATCAAATTGAGATTCCCGAAGACGTCGAACAAGTACAAGCCGAGGCTATTGGGCGGACCGGGCGTGCCGAGATTGCCCAAACGCGGGTAGGGAGCGGTTGCGTGGATAGGTAGCGGATCGGGGCTCCACGCCGTCAGGTAATGTTGCTCGGACAAGGGAAGAGGATTTGCGTAGTAACTGTTTCCCCAGCCCTCGAATTCCGGATACGGCACTTCAGGGGTCAACCGCGTCATGGACGCTTGGCCATCGACACCCTTGCCGACGTCCAGCAGCACCAGGCTGCCGCCCGTGATCGAGTGATGTGCCGAGGCAGTGAAGATGTATTTGTGCGAGTTGGGGATGCTTCGGGCCTCGAAGATGCTGTACGGACCCATGGTGAAGTTGCCGAAGACCGCTTGCGCCGCCATGCCATTGGGCAACGTGGACCAGAGACCCATGTGCCACATTCGATGCCGGTCGACGTAATCCCAGCGGGCATAGAGGATGCGCCCGTCGTGGGCCAC
>CAZUAH010000853.1:0-4708 GCA_964617665.1 uncultured Pirellulaceae bacterium | reverse complement strand
CCCTGCGCCGCGCCCAACGAGTCGCCTCAGCGACGGTGACCCACCCGTCTGAATCAACATCCATCCGCTCAAACAACGCTTGATCTTGGATCTCTTCCGGGCTCAGCCGTCCATCCCCATCCTTGTCCAGATCGCTGAACTTGTTGTTTCCCGCGTTAGCGCTGCGTGAGGCTACCTGTGCAAGAACGGCGGACGGCAAGAGTACGGCGAGGCCGAAAGTGACCGACATCAGCAATCGTGAACTCATCCCGTTTCTCCTACAAGCTCACTTCGGCGTTGCCTCGCAATGAGGATACCGGTAATCGGCGCCGTCTTTGGTCGACACTTGCACGGTAGACCCATCCTCTAGTGTGTACATGTAGAGCGAGGGGCTGGCGTGGTAGACGATCGCTTTTTCGTTTTTCGTCCAGCGTGGGTAGGCGAACCAGCGATTCGCTCCCTCCTCATTGGCGAACGCCTTCGCACCAGTGATTGAGGGCTTCTCCGCATCGAAGTCGGCGATGTACAGCGTGCGGCCTGTCATGTTGTGCTTGAATCCCTTTTGGTACTCAAAGCAGACCTTGGTCTCGCTTGGCGAGATGCTGACGCGATCCAGTATCCCCTTTTTCGCAAGCTCACAATCGATGCGGTCGAAGCTGGGCTCGCCACCGGGGGCGGGCGTCATCAGAAAGTAGCCCCAGCTCTGCTTTGGGTGGGCACACTGTACGAGGATTCTGCCGTCGATCAGACAAGTGTAGGCCCAGGTGTGGTAGTTCTTGTCGGTCAGCGCGATCTCCTGGCCGGGCTTGTTGCCCACCTTGCTCGCCATCACTTGGAAGCTGACCCTGTCCGGATGCTTTCGGTTCCAGATGGGCGTGTTAGTTCCGTCGCGCGTCCAGGTCTGATTGAAATCCGTGTGCGTGCCGTCGCTCAGCGGATGCAAGCCCGTGCCGTCAACATTGATAATGTGTATCTGGGTCTTCCAGTTGGTCACGACACGATCATTCTTCAAACGGCGGAAGAAAACGAGCATGTCGCCTGTCTTCGACCAGGACGGCTTGAAGTCCTGGTGTCCGCTTGTCAGCGGCTTGCCCTCGGGCGTACCGTACTCGTTGACGTGGATTTGGCCATTCATGAAGTAGGATCCCCGGTAGCCCGTACCCTTCACCTCCGCCTTGCCGCTCTTGCCACCCTTTTCCGCCAACAGAGCGGCAATCTTCGGACGGGCCGACTTGATCTTCTCGATATCCAAATCCAGTTTCAGATATGCCCCGATCCCTTTGTACACCCCTTCCAGTTCCTCGCTCCATTCACCTTTCACCGTATCCAGCGGAGTTTCCGATCGATCGTTTTGGACATTCAAATCCGCCTCTTTGGCGACGAGGGATTTCACAATTTCGATATACCCAAGAAACGCCGCCATATGCAGCGCCGTCGAGCCTTCGTTGTTCCCGATATCCGGCTTGGCCCCCTTGGCCAGCAGCAGTTCGGCGGCATCACTTTGCCCCGTGAGCGCCGCCGCCATCAACGGTGTCAAGCCTATCGACGGCGCCTTGGCGTTCACGTCCTTGCCTGCCGCCAGTTGCTGCTTGATAGCCTCCAGGTTGCCTTTCGAGGCGGCCGTCCAGATATCGACCGTTTCTTCCGCAGCCTCCGATGGCAACCATGTGAAACCGAATCCTGCAAATAATGCAGCTACCAAGACAAGTGAGCTAATTCGTGTCATTGAGAATCTCCTTTGTGAACTCTCACCACTGAACTATCACCATTGAACTCTGTAGATTCTTTCATTCCGTCGACTCAGTCAGCCCTCATTCTCTTAACCGCGTCGCTTTCGAGCGCTCTAGCGCTATACTCGGCCAGCGGCGACCGACCTACGGTAAGTCGCCTGCAATCGTCTGGATGTTGGCATCGACCTCTTCCCGCAGGCTCGTAGCGAGCAGCCTCTGATTTGCCGGCGGCGACGACTCACTCAGCCACTGTGTATTGAAAATTGGTGAAGCAGAAGTTTCCACCGCACAGGCCCAACACACCCTTCTCATTTGCGTCGAACATTGCCCCCACCTCGAAACTCGGCTCTTCGCTGCCATTCAGAAAGACAACGACATGGCCTCCCTTTATAATAACCTTGACGTGAAACCACCCTCCCCAGTTTGCACTGTTACGAACTCCATCCTGCACAGATTTTCGAATATGTAGGACGAGAACGGTGTTGGTTCTGCGAGTAACAACTGCCTGCTCCACGAAGTCACTATCGTTTTGGACACTTGCGCGCTGGTGAATGAATATGATCTGGTTGCGCCAATCTCCGTCGTCACGACCACGAAAGCCGATCCCAGGCACTGAACGACCCGTCGTTGCCATATCGACCTCGATCGTCCCATCTTGAAACTCAACGTCGGGCAGATACACCGCCGTATCGTGCCCTCCGTCGACACGAAGAACAGTCTTTCCCCGATATTCCTGCACTGCGACTCGATCGGCCGAGTGGCATTCCCATCTATTCCCCTCGAACTCAATGGTCGTTCGCCCGACGGCTGCTTCGTCTCCGCTACCCTGGGCCCCGGGGGCAATTGAGACCATGATGGCAAGGCCACCCAGCGCGATCAACCTCATCTTCTGCTCCTAAGCGATTTCGTCGCTATGCATGTTAGTACCTCGTGACCTAGTCTATGCAATTCAGAAGGACGAGTCCGTCGTGTTTTCGTATCCGTTTGTATCTGTCCGTATCAGCCGGCAGGTTTTCGACCAAACAGCGGGGCATGAGGATATTCCCGGGCGACGGTAGTCGGACTTCTCCAACATGCGAAAGAGGCCTCGGGAATTGGGATTAGTAACAAATCCATTTGGCACGTGACTATGGTCGCGTGACGATCGTCTTTTGATCCATCGTTGGCTCACTGCCGACAACGATGCCGGAGCCCGCTACCACAACCGCCGCATCAGTTTTCCGAAGCCTGCGTCGGTCAACGGCTTCAGTGTCTGGTACCTCAAAGTGGCCCTTGTTCACTCCATGCGTGAAAGGCAAGTTTGAAGCGAATGATCAGGTCATCGATAACGACCGCCGACGTGAGATCACCGTTTCTGTCGGTCAGATGCCGTTCCCTGCGATATTCGCGCAAGGGTGTCGATTTTGGCGATCTTGAGATGTGCCCTACTCTACGTGGATCAAGGCGGCAAGATAGCTGTGTTTTCGTATCGGTTTGTATCTGGCCTCAATCCGTCGAACGAACGCGTGACGCCAAATCCCGTTCATGGAAAAGCCGATTGCTCGTGCCCCACTCGAGTGTGGAGAAACTCCACTGCTCGCACTGTTGTTCGATGTCCCATGAACGAACGACGCCCCGGATGTCACCGGAATAGAGGAGACCATTCGGCCCAAAGGCAAGTTCTGTAATGGGGGCATCGTGGCCACGCAATACGCACTTGAGTTGCCCGCCAATCGCGTCAAAGAGGAGGATCGGCCGGGCTCCTCGATGATAGCCAGTTGTCGCCAGAAAGCGGCTATCGAGAGAGTAAGTGATTGACGATCCGATCGATCGCCTATCACGCCACAGTTCTTCGCCGCTCGCGAGGCTGTAAACCCGCACCTCCCCGTAAGACAAAAGAAGGGCGACAAGCTCTGCATCACGAGACAATGCCGCATTGACTACGAGGCAATTATCTGGCGAGATTGCTTTGACGGTTTTTCCCGTATACGCGTCCCAGAGGCACACATCTCCTTCTGACCCGGGTGAGAGAACATGTCGAGAATCGCCGGAATACGACAGGTATGGAAGCGCGAATTCATCGAGCGGCCTATCAAAGGGCCGCTTGTATAGAAGCTCACCGCACGGCCATCGCCAGACGTAAATGAAGCGCTGTCCTACCGCCGCAAGAAGGCAGCCGTCCGGCGAGAAGGCAGGACAGGTGAGGTAGTTGGGAGCCTGGGCAAATGGCCGTAATCTCCCATCCGGCACCGAGAGGCCCCGTCCGTTGTCGGGCAAACCGCTCCAGATACGGATGGATCCGTCCAAACAGATGATCGCAAGATCGTCCGACACAGGCGACACGGCGACGTATCGGGGACTGAAACGTTCGACGTGTAACCGGACTGCGTCTTGTTCGCGCAGGTTGTACAAGATGACATCGCTGGTCCAACCGTTTGTCTTGCCGCCACCGATGGATATCCGCGATACTCCCCACGCTCCGTTTGGCGAGACAGCAAAATCGCCGATGCTGACCGTGTGGGGTATAGACTGGCTTATGAGATGGGGCCATCGAAGCCGAATGACGAAAGCCTCAGCGAAAGCCATCAAGCTGATCAGAACAAGAAACCCGATCGTCAAGAACACGAATCGTGGAATGCGACGCGCGAGTACTCGTCTAAGACCCCTACTGTGCTCCATAATCAGCGTTCCGCAAACGTGAGATACCAAAGGAGACCCATTTGAAACGCAGCCACTCCGCCGCTGGCGACCAAGGCGAGGCGAGTACGAAATTCATACATGGTGACAAGGATCGCACAAACAACCGCTGTTGTTAGGAGTTTCACAGAGACAAACAGCCAAACTTCTCCACCTTGAAGTTCAATGAGCCATCTGCCGACGGGGTTTCGTTCAATTTCGCCAATGACGCTGGCATTCAGCACCACAAGCATCGCGTCATGAACCGAGACTGCCGCTACGAACAGACAGCATCCGGCGGCCCAGATTCTCTTCACGATTGGGGATCATTTTGAGGGACTCCA
>CAZUAH010000852.1:0-4752 GCA_964617665.1 uncultured Pirellulaceae bacterium | reverse complement strand
CCGAGCAGTACGCAAAGACCGGATTCACGTTGTGGGCTGTCGAGCAGAAGGTAGATGGCCAAGTCATCGGGCGAGTCGGGCTCTGGTTCTTGGATGGGACCGAGGAGGTCGAGCTTGGATACCTGATCGCCAAATCCCATTGGGGAAAGGGGTTCGCCACAGAGGCCTCGGTCGCTAGCCTGGACTTCGGTTTCCGGCAAATCGCTCTCGAATCCATCGCGGCCATTGCTGTTCCGGAGAATGGTGGCTCTCTTCGAGTCATGGAGAAGCTCGGATTCAAGTTCGTTCGAGAAGACCGCTATTACGACATGAACGTGCTCTATCATCGACTCGTGAAAGAGGACTGGTTAGCTGAGAAAGCGAATTGAGCAATGAAGATCCGTAAAGCGACGGGCGAAGATGCCCGCTCAATCGGCGAACTGATTCGGCCACTGGCCGAACGGTACATCGCCAATGAATTCTCGCCTGAAGGTGCAGCCAATCTGCTTGCATCGATGGAGGCCGACGCGATTGAGCGATATTTCGCCGCCGGGTACGAATACCGCGTCGCTGAGGAAGACGGCGTGCTCGTCGGAGTGGTGGGAGTTCGCGATAACAGCCACTTGTACCATTTGTTCGTAGCTGACGAATTCCGCGGGCGCGGTTACGCGCGCGAATTGTGGCGTGTGGCACGCGATGCTTGCCGCGAGGCGGGTAACGTCGGAGAATTCACGGTGAATTCATCGCGATTCGCCGTCGACATGTATCGGAAATTCGGCTTCGTCGAATCCGGCCCACCTGAGACCAAGAGCGGTGTAACGTCAATTCCCATGAAGCTAGTCGATGCGAGCTAGCATCACATCTGGGAGAATCTGAAATGAAATGTGAAGACTACTTGAGAAAGTGGGAAGAACTGAGCCCGATACAGGTCTCGATGGTCGAGCAGTCCGGAAAATGCAGCCATAAGCTTGGCGATACGTTTTTGTATAGGAACCCTTATGAGAAACCATCGGGGCTATGCAATGCGTTGATGCACGTGCTGGACCTCTACACTTGGCGCGTGGCGCTCGGTTTCCCGTCATGGGAAGAAGATGATGAGTGCGTATATAGAATCCACTGCCCGTCGAAAACGGGCACGGTGTGGGAAATGCGAGCAGTCAGCGACGAGACCACTGAGGGGGAGACATAGAATACTGGCCGATTGGCGAGTCTGCGGGATCCAAGAATGAAATATCCAGAGCACCACGTCTTGGGCAATGACTACGTCGTGATTCGACCGGCAGAACTCGACGACGAATTCGATCGGGGACAGCCGGAACCATGGAGACGACAATCAACCGTTGTACCAAGGCTGACTTCGATGAGATCTTGAGCGATCTTCCACAGTTCTGGGGGGGCAAAACCGATCGAGAAGGGGCGCCCGTTGTCAGAGACTACTCTGGTCCCAGTACCGATCGGGTGTTGTTTTGGAAAGACATTTGACGGTTCTGGCGGCATCAACATTGCAGTTTGCATTTCATCTCCCTATTCTTCTCGACTCATGTGTAACCAAACGCCGAGTTCACGGATCAAGGATCGTACGTGGCAGGCGCAAGGTGCGGTCTGTGCACCCTCTTCACCAGACTTGAAAGCATGGAAAAGATGACTCTACGTTTCGTTGCCAGTAGGAAGTTGGCCTTCGTAACAGTTCTCCTGATACTGCCAGCACTGTTCGCCGGATGCACAAATCTTGGAGCCAGTGCAACTACTGCTAGCGCACCTCAATCCGAGGTGTCGCATCAGTCCGTAGAATCATTCAAAGCGCCCATCTCGCTAGCAGAACCCGCAAGTCGGCAAATGAACGAGAATCTCGCGCCTGTTGTTCAAGGATCGTCACAGGTCAGACCTGTCTCCTTCGAAGCAACTGAATCCGCCGTCAAGCAAAGCGGTGTGAATCGCCAAATGAGTCCGCGCCGCGTGGAGCATGTTGATGACCGAAACTTCGGGCAAATGGTCCTTGATTCTGACGAAGCAGTGCTTGTGGACTTCTACGCCGATTGGTGCGGTCCCTGCAAGAAGTTGTCCCCAGTGCTCGACGAGTTGGCTCAAGAGACGCCCGGAGTCAGAATCGTCAAAGTCAACATCGACCGAAGCCCTAAATCGGCCAGGGGCTATCGAGTGAAATCGCTTCCCACTTTGATTTTATTCAAGGACGGCAAACCGGTAGTCCGACGCGGCGGACTGCTCAGCAAGGACTCGTTGAAGAAACTGGTCAGCCAGTAGCAGTCCATCTTAGACGCGCGGGGCCACGAGTCTGTGAGGGCTTGGCGGCGATTTCCTCTTCTGCGATCATGAAGCTCCCCAGAGTCGATAGCGATGCGCCTTGACGATCGCGTTTCCGATTCGCTAACCAATACCGAGGATCGCTAGGTGTCGCAGGAAGAACAGCAAGAATTGCTGGACGAACCACAGGCGGGGCGGGCGTCCCGCGGAGGTCATCCCAAGATCGCCTGGGCCGTAGTCGTGACCTTGGTGCTGTTCTCGATTTTTCTGCAGGGCCAGCGAGGCGACGAGGGAATCCGCGAGTCCCAAGATGCGGTGCAGCAGAGTGTGCTTGACCTTCAGGGGCAGTACTTGGTCGCCGCTTCACGAATGCCGGGGGTACAAAAGAACCAGCTCTACGATAGCGCGAAGACGCTTAGCACTGGCCCACTATTCACGCGTCTCCGGTTTGTCGTGCTGGCTGGCGAACTGGTCGGCCCTGACGAGGCAATCAGACAGGCGGACGCCGTCCGAGAGAAGATGGCTGAGCAAGAAACGCGAGTTTCCGGGCGGGACGAACGTGTCGCAACCGTACTACACAGCCTCTATTCGGATTATCAGCAAGAGCAGTGGGACGCTCCATCGGTTGAATCCGGCGATCAGCAGTTCCTGAAAGATGAACTTGGCTGGTACGGTGCGCTGGCACTGGCACCAGAGCGGCCAGCAGCCGATGACGCCGCAGCGGCTAGCCCCGATCCGGCGCGCGAGCAGGTGTTGGCCACGGCTCAACGCACCTTCATTGTTGTGATTCTGGCGACAACTGTCATGCTAGGGGTAGGCTTTCTCGGCTTGGCGGGGGCCGTGCTATTTCTGATACTTGCGGTGATGCGAAAGGTACGATCGGGCATTCTCACCGGCACCGGAAACTCGGCCATCTATGCAGAGACGTTTGCTGCCTGGATGCTTCTATTCCTTGTGCTCACGGTAGCTGCCGCGTTTTTCGTACGGAAATATCCGGACAGCCAACTCCTGGTCAGTTCTGTGGCGTCTTTGCTGAGTCTAGGCGCGCTGTCGTGGCCGGTCGTGCGTGGAATTTCGTGGGGGCAAGTCCGGCGTGACATCGGACTGTACACGGGCAAGAGACCATTCCGCGAGATCTTTTGGGGTGTGGTCTGCTACGTATCGAACCTCCCCGTCTTGGTGATCGGCTTGATCGCGACATTTGTCTTGTTGGCACTCTATAGCGCTGTGACGGGTGGTCCCGCTGGCATAGAGTCGACCGAGTCTCCGACGCATCCCGTCATCGAATGGGCACGCGACGCTGGATGGATGGGGCGGATCCACATCTTTCTGTTGGCCTGCGTGATCGCACCGATTATCGAGGAAACGGTTTTCCGAGGCGTCCTTTACCGCCATTTGCGGGAAGGAACTGCCAAGTGGAGAACGGGCACAAGCGTCGCCTTCAGCGTTGTGTTCAACAGCTTCATCTTCGCTGTGATTCATCCGCAGGGCCTTATCGCCGCACCAGCTCTGATGGCAGTCGCCGCCGGGCTGTCGTTGGCCCGAGAATGGCGTGGCTCGCTGTTGGCACCCATGGCCATGCACGCTACGAATAACGGCGTGCTGATTCTGCTGCTGTTTTGTCTATTGTAGCGCACCATCTAGTGATCAATCGAAAGAATCATGTTGTCGCAAGATCTGGAAAAGGCGTGCTAATTCTCTGCCTTGTCTTGCCGCTCAAGACAACAAACACCCATGCCGAAGAGCAACCTCCATGCGATGCGTCTGCAGCTTTTGAGGAGACGCACGGCTGGTCCAAGTTCTTGGGGCCGACCGGTGATGGGAAATCGCCTGAGACAGGGATTCTGACTGAGTGGCCGGAAGACGGTTTGGAGGTCGTCTGGCAGAAACAAGTTGGCGAGGGGTATGGGATCGGCGCCGTCAGCCCGGGGCGATACTTTCATTTTGATCGCCACGGTGACCAAGCTCGACTCACTTGCACGAGCGCCAGCACGGGTGCTGCACAGTGGACGTTCAAGTACGCAACGTCGTACACGGATAGGTACGGCTACGATGGCGGTCCGCGTTGTTCGCCAATTGTGGATGACGACCGCGTGTACCTATATGGCGCGGAGGGCATGTTGCACTGTTTGCGCGTGGAGGACGGCAGCGTTTTGTGGAAGGTCGACACGTGTGCCGAATTTGGTGTCGCGCCGAATTTCTTCGGGGTCGGCAGTAACCCGGTAGTGTTCAAGGATCTGTTACTGGTGATGGTGGGCGGGACTCCACCGGAATCCGAGCTCCAGTCTCCGTGGCTCTCGGATCGTCTCGCTGGAAATGGCACGGCAGTTGTGGCGTTCGACAAGCGGTCGGGGAAAGTGGCGTACAGGACCGGTGATGAATTAGCGAGTTACGCGTCGCTAAAGTTGGCGGAGATCAACGGGCGCTGGTGGTGCTTTGCCTTTGCACGCGGAGGATTACTTGCTTTCGATCCCAGCAATGGCAAGATCGACTTTCATTATCCATGGCGCG
>CAZUAH010000851.1:0-4767 GCA_964617665.1 uncultured Pirellulaceae bacterium | reverse complement strand
GCCACCCGACCTGGGCATCAGTTCCGACTGCCAGTTGGCGTACGTCGTCACGAAAGAACGCAAATCGGACGCGCCGACGCTGTACGAGGTGCGTCTCACTCCTCCGTTCGAGGTCAGCCGCAGCCTGGCATTTCCTGATGGCGATCTGCGGGGAGTTGCCGTATCGAGCCGCCACGGTCGTGTGTTTGTGAGCGACGCGAATCATACGAGAATCCGGGCGATCGACCTCGAATCGTTCCAGGTGGTCTCGGAGATTGACGTCTTCGAATCGGCGCCCGGATCGCTCGCCATGAGCCCGGACGAGAGCTTGCTGGTGGCGCTGCTTCCGGAAACAGGCCGGATCGTCTGCATCGATCCAAGGGACGGCCGGCTGATCGGCGGCGCGGGCGGGTTGGAGCGCGATGCCTGGGAGGTCCGGTTTTCGGGCGACGGGCGGCGTGTTTTCGTGACCCACTGGTCGTCCGCCAATCAAGTGTCCGTGTGGGATGTCGACCGCCTGGTCACGCGGATCGTTTTCTCGTCGAACCGTGGGGGCGAGGACTACGAGCTGTACGCGATAGCGCTGGACGGCGAGCGTTTGATGCAGTTGACCGACAATCGGGTCTCCGATCGCTATCCACGCTGGTCGCCCGATGGGCGGCGGATCGCATTTATCTCGCGATCCGAGGCTCCGCCTCGCGTCTGCCTGATCGACCGTGACGGCGGCAACCAGAGTGTGCTGGGCAACACAGACCCTGCTGCCGATGGATACGACGGCGTTCCGCTGTCCTGGTCGCCTGATGGAAAATCGCTTGCCTACATCGACGGTACACACCAGGCGATCCGCGTCGTTGACACAGCAACCGGCGACACCCGCACCCTGCTGACGGGCAAAACAAGCACGCGGGAAGGCCGGGACTACTCGCACCATCACTCGCTGTCCTGGAGCCGAACCGACGGCCGGATCTTTTTTACCAGTGCCAATCCATCGAACGGCACGAACTGCGACGTGTTTGCGCTCGACCCGCAAACACAAAAGGTAAGTCAGATCACAGACGAATGGGGCAAAGCCATCCGTCCCATTGCCCCCGCGGTATCCCCCGACGGCACGCAGATCGCGGTCGTTCGCCAGCAATGCCCGCGGGGCCTACCACGCAACATCTTCCTGCTCAACCCCGATGGCACCGGCATGAGGCAAGTTACGCTCAACGACACCCTCGTCCACATGAATCCCCGCTGGTTCCCCCGCGGCGACAAGCTACTCTACTCCGCCGGCGACTGGGGCCAATTTCACCTATACACCATTGGCCTTTCCCAAGGCGATCCGCACCAGATCACCACCGGCGACTGTAATGACGCAGAAGCCGACGTGTTTGGAGTACCGCTCGCACCTTGACCTCCGCAGACATCCAAGCCTTTGCGTGAAACGGAGCCAACACAACTATGAGATCCATACTCAAAAACGTTGTCGGGCGGTCCAAACGTCGGCAGAGCAATTCCCGGAAACACGCACAACGGCGCGGGCCTCGTGCCCGACGGCTGATGTGCGAGTTGCTGGAAGATAGGTGGTTGCTGGCGACTGGTGTGTATCCGGAGCTTCCTGGGCTCCACTTGGTCGATCCGCGTCCGGATCAGTTCGAAGGCCAGATCATCTATTTGGACTTCGACGGTGCGGAGGACGTGACCTACAACGGCCCGGTCGTCGTCGAAGGCATCGACATTCCGGCGTTCCAGGCACCAAGCGGGCTAGCAGGCCAGGAAGAACAAATCATCGCCGACGTTGTAGCGTGCCTCGAAGCGACGTTCGCCGACACACGCATCATCTTTACGACTGGGCAACCTGATCGCGGCAGCGCTTACTCGACCGTCTTCGTTGGCGGTCATAACACGGCGTTTAGCGAGTACGGCGAATTCCTCGGCTTGAGCGAAACCGTGGACATAGGCAACCAGAACAAGACCGACGAAGCCTTCGTTTTCAGCGCAGAGTTTGGGCCGTTCGATTCGTCTGTTACCGCCGCCAACGCCCTCGCCCACATTATAGAACATGAAGCGGGGCACTTGTTAGGTTTCGCACATGAAAATGGCCCAAAGGAGACTTTGGGAGACTTCGCCTACGAGAACGAGGTGTACTGGGCTGCGAGAGACATGGGACTCTCGGGAGACTGGCTTTTCAACCATCATTTCATTGTCATCACCTTTTCTGGGTCGGCCCCTCAGGAGTGGGGCAACAACCATATTATATCTCTCGGTGGCGGCGAAGCCATGATCGTTGGAGGGCAGGCTTCCGACCCTGATTACTGGCCCCCGTTTGAAAATGACCCTCCACACGGAGTCCTTTATGCGGATTACCTCAATGCTGCCGATGTACAGGCCACCAAAGACTGGTTTAACAACGTCGCTGGCGACTGGCATCCTGAGTTGGAATCGATGGATATCCCCAGTGGCCTTGATTTCGATAGTTTTTCCACCGTGCTGTATGAGCTCACTGGCATCTATGATGATAAGGTGGATTTTCATCTCAATCCCGAGCTAACCGGTGAGGGGAACTGCGCAACCTTTGCCAATACAGTGATGGCCAAAGCAGGGGTTCCCGAGAGCGAGCGAGAGGAGAAGAGTAACTTCGGGGGTTTGGATCTTGGTGAAGATGAATCGCTGCCAAACTTCCATTTTGATTACCTTCAGAGCGTTGATGCTAGTAACTCGTCTCCTGCAAAGGGAGATGATTTTGAGCTCACCGCGACGACAAAGGCGACGGCTGCGCTTTCCAAAGTTGAATTCTATTGGGATTCCGATCGCGATGGCAAGATTGAGCCAGATAGCGATGAGAAGATATGTACAGACTCCACTTCCTCGAACGGTTGGACGTGCGATGTGTCAACCGACAGCCTATCTACGGGCGAGCATCTGTTTTTCGCCCGCACCTACGATAAGGTCGGGGACAGGGGGAAATGGATGCGCGGCAAGACAATCACCGTTACTGCTCCGTCGATTACGGTAACGGATCCAGATGGCGGCGAGAGCTGGCAGCGTGGGACAACGCAAGAGATCGCCTGGGACTGGTCGGGCAATCCAGGATCAAACGTGAAGATCGACTTGTACAAGGGAGGATCGTTTGACAGCACAATTAAGTCCTCGACTTCCAATGACGGTTCTTACGACTGGCCTATTTCTTCGAGCCAAACCGTAGGCACGAACTACAAGGTCAAAATTACGTCCACGTCGAATTCGTCTTACTACGACTACAGTGACAACAACTTCTCCGTCACGGCGGCTCCGACGATCACGGTGACGGATCCGGATGGCGGCGAGAGCTGGCAGCGTGGAACGAGCCACGACATCACATGGGACTCAGCAGGGAATCCGGGATCCAACGTGAAGATCGAGCTGTACAAGGGAGGCTCGTTTAACCGCACAATCACCTCGTCAACTTCTAATGACGGGACTTACAACTGGTCGATCGTTTCGAGCCAAACCGTGGGGACGGACTACAAGGTCAAGATCACATCGACGTCGAATTCGTCGTACAACGACTACAGCAACAGCGACTTCTCAATTACATCGGCCCCATTACCCAGTCTTTCGATCAACGACGTTTCTTTAACTGAGGGGAATAGTGGGACCAAGACGTTCGACTTCACGGTGAGCATGTCGGGCTCAAATCCGAGCGGTGCGAGTGTGAACTACGCTACGCTCAATGGGACGGCTGTGAGTGGTAGCGACTACGTGTCGAAGAACGACACGCTGACGTGGGCAGCAGGCAATACGTCCTCCCAGACGATCAGCATCACGGTGAACGGGGATTCAATTGAGGAGCCGAACGAGACCTTCTTCGTGATTCTGAGCGGGGCCAGCGGGGCGACAATCACCGATGCGGATGGGTCTAACATATTCGCCACAGGAACCATTGAGAACGACGATACGACGCCAGCTCCGAGCCTTTCGATCAACGACGTTTCTTTGACGGAGGGGAACAGTGAGACGAAGACGTTCAACTTCACGGTGAGCATGTCGGGCTCGAACCCGGACGGGGCGAGTGTGAGCTATTTCACGGCCAACGGGACGGCGACGGCTGGTAGCGACTACGTGTCGAAAAACGACACGCTCACCTGGGCAGCGGGCAACACTTCTTCCCAGACGATCAGCATCACGGTCAACGTTGATACGACGAAGGAGCCGAACGAGACTTTCTCCGTGAACCTGAGCGCGGCGAGCGGGGCAACGATTTCCGATGGCCAAGGCATAGGGACCATTCAGAACGACGACTCTGGCTCCGGTGGCTCGGTGTTGTTCTTCGATGACTTCCCCTCCAGTACCATCGACACGACGAAGTGGACAAACGTTATCGGAGCGACGATTGGCGATGTCGGGATCGGTGAGCCTTCGTCGCCTTATTCGCTCAGACTGGACTCCGCAAAGCTCGTCGAGTCGAAAACAGTCGACCTTTCCGGTTCCCACAGCGCGGCGTTGAGTTACTTCTACGAAGAAACGGGCGGTGGAGAGTCGCCAGGTCCGGGTGACGACCTTGTTCTGGATTACTGGAGCGGATCCAGTTGGGTCGAGTTGGAGCGTCAACTGGGTAGCGGACCGGACATGGGTCGCTTCGTGCAATCCGTGGTCGCTTTACCGTCGGCTGCCCTGCATAGTGGATTCCGCTTTCGGTTTCGCAACATTAGCACCTCTTGGAACTTCTTCGACGACTGGTTCGTGGATGATGTCGAGGTCACGGGCTACTCCGGCGCTCCGGCGGCGCACTCTGCGAGCGCGTGGCCATGAAGTAGCGGCTCGGAT